>NZ_CP077089.1:5058333-5359166 GCF_014268445.2 Pseudomonas tensinigenes | reverse complement strand
TCGATATGCGAACGTGCCGTCGTGCTGTAACTGTTCTGGCTCTCAGCCTCGCGCCGCTTGCGGCGTGGGCTGCGGTTCCTGTGGTCGATGACAACTCCGGTTATAACAATAGCGGGAGCAGTTATCCGCCTGCAGGTTACGGTACGAACGGCGCCTATGCCGGGGGAGCGGCTTCGGCCCCTGCCTCGGCACAAGGCATGCTGTTCAACCAACTGCAACAAATGCAGGATCAGATATCGCGCCAGCAAGGTGTGATTGAAGAACTGCAGAATCAGGTTGCGCGCATGAAGCAGGAATCCCTGGAGCGATACCAGGATCTTGATCGGCGCATAGGATCCGGCGTTGCACCTGCCGCGACTCCTGAGAATTCTTCTGCCGGTGGCGATGCAAGTGCTGCTGCCGGTGCTGCCGCTGGTGCCGGGGCTGCTGCCCAGGCACCTGCTGCAAGCAGCGAACCGGGTGATCCGGCCAAGGAAAAGCTGTATTACGATGCCGCTTTCGACCTGATCAAAGCCAAGGATTTCGACAAGGCCAGCCAGGCTTTTGCCGCTTTCCTGCGCAAGTACCCGAACAGCCAATACGCGGGCAATGCCCAGTACTGGTTGGGCGAAGTCAATCTGGCCAAGGGCGATCTGCAAGGTGCAGGTCAGGCTTTCGCCAAGGTTTCGCAGCTGTATCCCAAGCACGCCAAAGTTCCGGATTCGCTGTACAAGCTGGCTGATGTAGAACGCCGCCTCGGTCATACCGACAAGGTCAAAGGCATTCTGCAGCAGGTGGTGGCCCAATATCCGGGTACCTCCGCTGCTCAGTTGGCTCAACGCGATCTGCAACGCATGTAAGCACGCTTGACCCGTTTGGAAGAAACCCGCGCTTGTCGCGGGTTTTTTCGTTAGAATTCACGCCCTTTTTCTGAAACACGCTTCTTGCGGTCTACGCGTTGGCGGGATTGCCTGAAGTGCCTGACGGAGGCGGACAGCCTGTTTAGCTGTTACGCCCGTGGCGACTATGCAAGACACATTGAGAATCACCGAAGTTTTCTACTCGTTGCAGGGGGAAACACGGACTGCCGGGCTGCCCACTGTTTTTGTGCGCCTGACCGGTTGCCCTTTGCGTTGCCAATACTGCGACAGCGCCTATGCGTTCAGTGGCGGTACCGTGCGCACCCTCGACGACATCCTCGAGCAAGTGGCCGGATTTCGTCCGCGCTACGTCTGTGTCACCGGTGGTGAACCGCTGGCGCAGCCGAATGCCATTCCTTTGCTCAAGCAGTTGTGTGACGCCGGTTATGAGGTCTCGCTGGAAACCAGCGGCGCCCTCGACGTCTCGGCTGTCGATCCGCGCGTCAGTCGCGTTGTCGACCTGAAGACGCCGGATTCGAAAGAAGCCCATCGCAACCGTTACGAGAACATCGAACTGCTGACGCCCAACGATCAGGTGAAGTTTGTTATCTGCTCGCGGGACGACTATGACTGGGCCGTCTCCAAACTGATTCAGTACGGTCTTGATCGGCGTGCCGGCGAAGTGCTGTTTTCCCCAAGTCACCATGACCTCAATGCTCGGGATCTGGCGGACTGGGTGGTGGCGGACAACCTGCCGGTGCGCTTGCAATTGCAGTTGCATAAATATCTGTGGAACGACGAGCCGGGGCGCTGAGATGACCGAACAACTGAACACCACCGAAAAACGTGCGGTCATCCTGCTGTCCGGCGGCCTCGATTCGGCGACCGTCGTGGCCATGGCACGCGCCGAAGGCTACCGCTGCTACACCATGAGCTTCGACTACGGCCAGCGCTCCCACGCCGAACTACACGCCGCTGCCCGCGTCGCCCGCGACTTGGGCGTGGTCGAGCACAAGGTGATTGGCCTCAACCTGAATGGCATGGGCGGCTCGGCACTGACCGACACCAGCATCGACATCCCCGAAGAGTTGGGCGAAGGCATTCCGGTGACGTACGTGCCGGCGCGTAACACGGTGTTCCTGTCGCTGGCGTTGGGCTGGGCAGAAGTGCTCGGTGCACGCGACATCTTTATTGGTGTCAACGCCGTGGACTATTCCGGTTACCCGGATTGCCGCCCCGAGTTCATCGAGTCGTTCGAGCGCATGGCCAATCTGGCGACCAAGGCTGGCGTTGAAGGCAATGGCTTCCGCATCCAGGCGCCGTTGCAGAACCTGAGCAAGGCACAGATCGTCGAGGCGGGCGTTAAGCTCGGCGTTGATTATGGCCTCACCGTTTCCTGCTATCAGGCCGACGATGAAGGCCGCGCGTGCGGTAAATGCGACAGCTGCCGCCTGCGTGCAGAAGGCTTCGCGGCAGCTGGTGTGGACGACCCAACACCTTATTTTTGATTATTTTCAAAAAGGTGTTGAATAGTCCTTAAAAATCAGTATTATACGCGCCACCACACAGCGGGTCGTTAGCTCAGTTGGTAGAGCAGTTGGCTTTTAACCAATTGGTCGTAGGTTCGAATCCCACACGACCCACCATATTTGGCGGTTTAGAAAATCCGGAAGGCCCACGAAAGTGAGGATTTCCGGGTTTTTTTTTGCCTGTAATTTCGCTCCGCGTTATTTCAATACCCGCAGCGCTGACGCAGGTCAGAATCATCTTTTGTATCAACGGGATATTCTGTAGCCTTGCGCAGCTTCAATGCTGTCCGTGCCTGATAATACTCACTCTCCCGGCGGTACCCTCAAGCGGTCCGGAGCCGGGTGTATACTCGACTTTCGCGCGAAAGCGCCTGCAGGTCTTGCGAACATGACGCAGATTTCCGAACGCCTTCTGGTTCAAGCTCACCTCGATGCCAAACAGCCCAAACCGCTGACGGCTGAGGAAGAGGCTTATTACCGTTCTGCCATCGCCGCCGAGCTCAAGGCTCAGGACGCGGTGCTGGTGGCCCACTTTTATTGCGACCCGGTGATTCAGGCTCTGGCCGAAGAAACCGGTGGCTGTGTCTCTGACTCCCTGGAAATGGCCCGCTTCGGCAACGCTCACCCGGCTAAGACTGTGGTGGTTGCCGGCGTGAAGTTCATGGGCGAGACCGCGAAGATCCTCAACCCGGAAAAACGTGTGTTGATGCCGACGCTGGACGCGACTTGCTCGCTGGATCTGGGTTGCCCGGTCGACGAGTTCTCGGCGTTCTGCGATCAGCACCCGGAGCGTACGGTGGTGGTTTACGCCAACACTTCAGCTGCTGTGAAGGCTCGGGCTGACTGGGTGGTGACATCGAGTTGCGCGCTGGAGATCGTCGAAAGCCTGATGGACAACGGCGAGACCATCATCTGGGGCCCGGACAAGCACCTCGGCACCTATATTCAGCGCAAGACCGGCGCCGACATGCTGCTGTGGGACGGTGCCTGCATCGTTCACGAAGAGTTCAAGTCCAAGCAGCTCGAAGACATGAAAGCGTTGTACCCGGACGCTGCGATTCTGGTGCACCCGGAGTCGCCAACGTCGGTGATCGAGCTGGCGGACGCCGTCGGGTCCACCAGCCAGTTGATTGCTGCCGCGCAGAGCCTGCCAAACAAGACGCTGATTGTCGCCACCGACCGTGGCATCTTCTACAAGATGCAGCAGTTGTGCCCGGACAAGGTTTTCATCGAGGCGCCAACCGCCGGTAACGGCGCAGCCTGCCGCAGTTGCGCACATTGCCCGTGGATGGCCATGAACACCCTCGAGCGCACGCTCAAGAGCTTGAAGGAGGGGACGAACGAGATCTTTGTTGATCCGGCGTTGATTCCGCAGGCGATCCGGCCGTTGAAGCGCATGCTCGACTTCACCCAGGCAGCGCGGATGAGACTGGCCGGTAACGCCTGAGGTCTTTCAGAAACACCCCAGAACCTGTGGGAGCGGGCCTGCTCGCGAAGGCGGTGAATCAGCAGATATAAATGTTGGCTGACACTACGCCTTCGCGAGCAGGCTCGCTCCCACAGTGGTTTTTCGTGTCTGAAAGTTATTTGGTCTTTTTCGGGATTCGCACCACGCGTGTATCGGAATAGATGTCATGCCACGTGCGCTTCTGCTTGTCGTACAGCGACCAGAAGAATCCCAGCCCCACGCACAACCACGACGCAATCGACACCATGAACCGCAACAGCGCCTGCCACAGGCTGATCGCGGTGCCATTGGCGTTCTGCACGCGAATCCCCCACACCTGCATGCCCAGTGTCTGCCCGCCATGGGTCCAGAACTTGGCGAAGAATGCGAACAACACCAGCAGCAGCACGGTGGAGTAGAGCGGGTCGCCGTCCATTTTTCCGGCATCAGTCAGCGCACGCAGGCGTTCTTCGCCAATGATCGCGGCCTGGATCAGTTTGTAAACGAAACCGGTGACGATCAGCAGCGCTGTGCACAGCAGAAAGTCATAGAACATCGCTGCCAGGCGACGGCCAAGGCCTACCGGAGGGAAATCCCCTTGGGGCGTGAGCAGGTTTTTCGACATGGCAGCCTCTGGACGCAGAATGAAGCGCCATTTTACGGATTCGCGCGCACAAAAAAGCCCCTGATATCAATATCAGGGGCTTTTTCGTAACAGAAATCAGGCTTCTGCTTGTACTTCGTCAGCCTGCATGCCTTTCTGGCCTTGCACAGCAACGAAAGTCACTTTCTGGCCTTCTTTCAGGCTTTTGAAGCCGTTGCCCTGAATGGCGCGGAAATGCACGAACAGATCCGGACCGCTTTCTGGAGTGATAAAACCAAAACCTTTCTCGTCGTTAAACCACTTGACGGTACCGCTCTGACGTGTGGACATTTCTTATTTCCTTTGACGCAAAAATTGATGACAGTCTCTTTCTCATGAAAGAGTACTGGGGCTGGTTGCAGGAGAGTAAGAAGACGTCGAACGGGATGTAGCTAACTTGTAGGCTACTGCCCAGGTCACGATTCCAAGCTGACCCATGCAAACACAGTGGAGAAACTCTACGCCAACTACGGGAGAAAAAACAAGCCCTGCGAAGCCCCCGGTTTTACTGAGCTTGAGCAAGTTAATCCTTTCACTAGTGCAGCCTTAGACGATTCGCTTGTTCAATTGTTTTCGAACGTTATAAGCAAAGTTCATATTCGAATCGATTGTTAGAAAATGCACTTTTTTGTGGCGATTGCGTGACACATTAGTGCACGCATTACGCAATCGCGTTACTTATAGAAACAGTCAATCAACCGCGATAGTAGCGTTGTGGAACAAATGGCATTTTGCTTACAAGCATTGGCACCTTTTTCCCACGTACGATTGCCCAAACGGTGGTGTCGAGGGTGACATAAGCGCTGTCGAGGTAACCCATCGCCAGTGGCCCACCCAAGGTCGGACCGAAACCGCCGCTGCATACGCTGCCGATGATTTCGCCGGCTTCGTTGACGATTTCTGCGCCTTCACGCACGGGTGTGCGCTCCTGCGGCAGCAGGCCGACGCGTTTGCGCGCCACGCCATTCTGTTGCTGGGCGAAAACATTCTCCGCGCCCGGGAAACCGCCGGCCCGCGCGCCATCAGCGCGACGTGGCTTGGAGACCGCCCACAGCAGGCTGGCTTCGATCGGCGTGGTCTCGGTGTTCATGTCGTGGCCGTAGAGGCACAGGCCGGCTTCCAGGCGCAGCGAATCGCGGGCGCCGAGGCCGATGGCCTGGACTTCCGGTTCGGCGAGCAGGGCGCGCGCGAGTTTTTCCGCGTCGGCGGCCGGCACCGAGATTTCAAAACCGTCTTCACCGGTGTAACCCGAACGGCTGACAAAGCATTCGACGCCCAACAGATTCACACGGGCGAACTGCATAAAAGTCATTTTTTCAACAGAAGGTGCCAGTCGCGCCAGCACGGTGAACGCCGCCGGACCTTGCAATGCCAACAGCGCACGCTCTTCGAACAGCGCCGTAATGGTGCACTGATCGCCGATGTGTTTTTGCAGGTGAGCCAGGTCCTGATCCTTGCACGCGGCGTTGACCACCAGGAACAGTTCGTCGTTGCCGAGGTTGGCAACCATCAGGTCATCGAGGATGCCGCCGTTGTCGTTGGTGAACATCGCGTAACGCTGCATGCCCACCGGCAGATCGATGATGTCCACCGGCACCAGGGTTTCCAATGCTTTGGCAGCGTTGGCGCCGGTCAGGCGAATCTGGCCCATGTGCGAGACGTCGAACAGCCCGGCCTGCTCACGGGTGTGCTGGTGTTCTTTCATCACGCCGAGCGGGTATTGCACTGGCATGTCGTAGCCGGCGAACGGCACCATGCGAGCGCCGAGTTCGATGTGCAGAGCGTGCAGCGGGGTTTTCGACAGTTGTTCGGTGGACATGCGTGGCTCCTTGAAAATTTGAGTTGGGGGGAAGCGGCAAGATCAAGATCAAAAGCCCCTCACCCCAGCCCTCTCCCGGAGGGAGAGGGAGTTAGGTACGTTTCTCTCCCGGAGGAGAGGTGGTCAATTTTCGTTTGGCTTGGTTCGTGGTCAGCATTCGATGATGTTGACCGCCAGACCGCCGCGGGCGGTCTCTTTGTATTTACTTTTCATGTCTGCGCCGGTCTGGCGCATGGTACGGATGACTTTGTCGAGGGAGACGAAATGCTGGCCGTCGCCACGCATGGCCATGCGCACCGCGTTGATCGCTTTCACCGAGCCCATCGCATTGCGCTCGATGCACGGCACCTGCACCAGTCCGCCAATCGGGTCGCAGGTCAGGCCGAGGTTGTGTTCCATGCCGATTTCCGCAGCGTTCTCGACTTGCTGAACGCTGCCACCAAGCACTTCGCACAACGCCCCGGCCGCCATCGAACAGGCCACGCCGACTTCACCCTGACACCCGACTTCGGCGCCGGAGATCGAGGCGTTTTCCTTGTAGAGAATGCCGATGGCCGCCGCGGTCAGCAGAAAGCGCACGACGCCGTCGTCATTCGCGCCGGGGATAAAGCGCATGTAGTAATGCAGCACCGCCGGAATGATCCCCGCCGCGCCGTTGGTAGGTGCGGTAACCACACGCCCACCGTTGGCGTTCTCTTCGTTGACCGCCAAGGCGTAGAGGTTGACCCAATCAAGCACCGACAACGGATCGCGCAGCGCTGATTCCGGGTTTTTGCACAGTTGCCGATGCAACGCCGCCGCTCGGCGTTTGACCTTCAAACCGCCCGGTAAAATGCCTTCGTTACGGCAACCGGCGGCGACGCAATCCTGCATCACCTGCCAGATGTTCAGCAGCCCGGCGCGGGTTTCCGCTTCCGGGCGCCAGGCGCTTTCGTTGGTCAGCATCACCTGACTGATCGACAGGCCATAGGTGGCGCAATGACCGAGCAAGTCCTTGGCGCTTTTGAACGGGAAGGTCAGCGGCGTGGCGTCTTCGACGATGCGATCGGCGCCGGCCGCATCTTCATCGACCACAAACCCGCCACCGACCGAGTAGTACTCGCGGCTGCGGATCTGAATCCCCGCCGCATCGAAGGCGCGGAAGATCATGCCGTTGGGGTGATAGGCCAGCGGCTTGCGGATCATCGCCAGGTGTTCTTTCTCGTTGAACGCAATGCTGTGTTCGCCGAGCAGGTTCAGCCGGCCGTTGCCGCGTATCTCTTGCAGGCGCGCTGCGACGGTTTCGGTATCAACGGTGTCCGGGTGTTCGCCTTCGAGGCCGAGGAGCACGGCTTTGTCGCTGCCGTGACCTTTACCGGTGGCGCCGAGGGAGCCGTAGAGTTCAACGCGAACGCTGGCGGTGGTGGTCAGCAGGTTTTCACGTTGCAGGCCTTCGGCGAAACGCGCAGCTGCACGCATCGGGCCGACGGTGTGGGAACTGGAGGGGCCGATGCCAATCTTGAACAGGTCGAACACGCTTAACGACATGAGGGTGGCTCCTGCGGAGCAGTTGTGAGCTTCAAGTTGCAAGCTACAAGTAAAAGCGGATCGGGTTTTTCCTTGCGGCTTCTATAAGGCCGCAGTGCGTGCAGCAAGATACAAACCGCAAGTAAAAAGCAGATCAGCCCTTACTTGCAGCTTGTAGCTCAAAGCTCGCAGCTGCTTTCCTTAAGCGTAGCTTTCGATCGACGGGCAAGCGCAGACCAGGTTGCGATCGCCGAAGACGTTGTCGACGCGACCGACCGGTGGCCAGTATTTGCCTTCGATCAACGAAGCAACCGGATAAACGGCCTGCTCGCGGCTGTACGGGTGAGTCCACTCGCCAACCAGTTCCGCAGCAGTGTGCGGAGCGTTCTTCAGCGGGTTGTCATCCTTGTCCAGCGTGCCGTTTTCCACCGCGCGGATTTCTTCGCGGATGCGAATCATGGCGTCGCAGAAGCGGTCCAGTTCTTCCTTGGATTCACTTTCGGTCGGCTCGATCATCAGCGTGCCTGCTACCGGGAAGGACATGGTCGGCGCGTGGAAGCCGAAGTCGATCAGGCGCTTGGCGACGTCATCAACGCTGATGCCGCTGCTGTCTTTCAGCGGACGCAGATCGAGGATGCACTCGTGCGCCACCAGGCCATTGCTGCCGGTGTACAGCACTGGGTAGTGCTCTTCGAGGCGACGGGAAATGTAGTTGGCGTTGAGGATCGCCAGCTGCGAAGCACGCTTCAGACCAGCGCCACCCATCATGCGAATGTACATCCAGGTGATCGGCAAAATACTTGCGCTGCCGAACGGTGCTGCGCAGACCGCGCCTTCCTTGCGTTGCATCTGGCCGTGGCCCGGCAGGAACGGCGTCAGGTGCGACTTGACGCCAATCGGGCCAACGCCCGGGCCGCCACCGCCGTGCGGGATGCAGAAGGTTTTGTGCAGGTTCAGGTGCGAGACGTCGCCGCCGAACTTGCCCGGTGCGCAGAGGCCGACCATTGCGTTCATGTTGGCGCCGTCGATGTACACCTGACCGCCGTTGTCATGAATGATCCCGCAGATTTCGCGGATGCCTTCTTCGAACACGCCGTGGGTCGACGGGTAAGTGATCATCAGCGCGGCGAGGTGTTCGCGGTGCTCGATGGCTTTGGCACGCAGGTCTTCGATGTCGACGTTGCCGCGCGCATCGCAGGCGGTCACGACCACGCGCATGCCCGCCATGTTGGCGGTGGCCGGGTTGGTGCCGTGGGCGGACGAGGGGATCAGGCAGATGTCGCGGCGTTCATCGCCACGGCTCTGGTGATAAGCACGAATCGCCAACAGGCCTGCGTATTCACCTTGCGAACCGGCGTTCGGTTGCAGCGAGATCGCGTCGTAACCGGTGGCGGCGCAGAGCATCGCTTCCAGTTCATCGGTCAGTTGCTGGTAACCGGCACTTTGCGCGGCCGGGGCGAACGGGTGCAGGGCACCGAATTCAGCCCAGGTCACCGGGATCATTTCGCTGGCGGCGTTGAGTTTCATGGTGCACGAGCCCAGCGGGATCATGGTGCGATCCAGTGCCAGATCCTTGTCTGCCAGTTTGCGCAGGTAGCGCATCAGCTCGGTTTCCGAGTGATAACGGTTGAACACCGGGTGGCTGAGGATTGGTGACTGACGTACCAGCGACGCAGGAATGGTGCTTTGCACCGAGGCGGCCAGCGCAGCGAAGTCCGGCAGAGTCTTGCCGTCGGCGAACAGGCCCCACAGGGTTTCGATGTCCGCCTGGGTGGTGGTTTCATCGACCGACAGGCCCAGACGCTGAGCGTCGATCACGCGCAGGTTGATCTGCGCAGCGTGCGCCTTGTCATGCAGCACGGCGGTTTGTGCGCCGGTGGCCACGGTCAGGGTGTCGAAGAAACTGGCTTGTTCGACTTTCGCGCCCAGCGCGGTCAGGCCCTTGGCCAGAATCGCGGTCAGGTGATGCACGCGGTTGGCGATCTGCGTCAGGCCTTTCGGGCCGTGGTAGACGGCGTACATGCTGGCGATGTTGGCCAGCAGCACTTGCGCGGTGCAGATGTTCGACGTGGCTTTCTCGCGGCGGATGTGTTGCTCGCGGGTCTGCATCGCCAGACGCAGCGCAGGCTTGCCGAAACGGTCAACCGACACGCCGACCAGACGGCCCGGCATGTCACGTTTGAACGCATCTTTGGTGGAGAAGTAAGCCGCGTGCGGGCCACCGAAGCCCAGCGGCACGCCGAAGCGTTGTGCCGAACCGATGGCGACGTCAGCGCCGAACTCGCCCGGCGCGGTCAGCAGGGTCAGGGCCAGCAGGTCAGCGGCGACGGCGACCAAAGCGTTGGCGGCGTGGAAGCGTTCGGTCAGTTCGCGGTAGTCGAAGACATCACCGTTGCTCGCCGGGTATTGCAGCAGGGCGCCAAAGAACGGCGTTACGTCAGTCAGTTCACGCTCATCGCCAACAACCACGTCGATACCCAGCGGCTCGGCACGGGTGCGCAGCACGTCGAGGGTTTGCGGGTGGCTGTGGATCGAGGCGAAGAATTGGTGGCTGCCCTTGTTCTTGCTCAGGCGTTTGCAGAAGGTCATGGCTTCGGCAGCGGCGGTGGCTTCATCAAGCAAGGAAGCGTTGGCGATCGGCAGGCCGGTGAGGTCGCTGATCATCGTCTGGAAGTTCAGCAGCGCTTCGAGACGGCCCTGGGAAATTTCTGGCTGGTACGGGGTGTAAGCGGTGTACCAGGCCGGGTTTTCCAACAGGTTGCGCAGAATCGGCGACGGCGTGTGGCAGTTGTAGTAGCCCTGGCCGATGTAGGTCTTGAACAGCTGATTCTTGCCGGCGATGGATTTGATCATCGCCAGTGCATCGGCTTCGCTGAGGCCGTCGTCCATGCCGAGCACGCTGGTGCCCTTGATGCTTTCCGGGATGACGCTGGCGCTCAGCGCTTCGAGCGAGTCGAAGCCGAGGCTGTTGAGCATGGCTTGCTCGTCACCGGCGCGCGGGCCGATGTGACGGGCGATGAATTCGTTGGCGGTGCCGAGGTTGATTTGAGTCATGTCGGTGTTCCTCAGGCTTCGGCTTGGGCTTTGATCAGACGGTCGTACGCGTCCTGATCGAGCAGTTTGCCGACAGCGGCGGCATCGCTTGGCTGGAAGCGGAAGAACCAGCCTTCGCCCAGCGGATCTTCGTTGACCAGTTCCGGGCTGTCTTCCAGCGCCGGGTTGGTCGCCAGCACTTCGCCGTCGAGCGGCATGTACACGCCGCTGGCGGCTTTTACCGATTCCACGGTGGCGGCTTCGGCGCCTTTGTCGTAAGCCTGCAATTCAGGCAGTTGCACGAACACCACGTCGCCCAAGGCGTTCTGCGCGAAAGCGGTGATGCCGACAGTAACGCTGCCGTCAGCTTCGGTGCGCAGCCATTCGTGATCTTCAGTAAAACGCAACTCGCTCATGGAAACTCCTCAGGGGGCCAGACTCGTCTGGTGGACGCGGTGGAATAGTCGGGCGCGAAGGCCCTTATTTATGAGGGGTTGATTAGCAAGAATGCGGCCAAGGTCTATTTGTCTTTATAAATCAATGATTTAGGCATTTAAGGGGTCGACGCGGGAGGCATCTCTGTAGCGAAATCGCTACAGCCTGGAGCGAGGATAAAAGCTGAACGGGATCAAAGCCTTGCACAGCGGTGATCGGAGGAAGGTGTATCGATATCGTTCCGCTGTAGCGCTTTCAGTACAGGTGGAGGTCGTTTTGAACGGATTTCGAATCCGGTGCAATACCCCTGTGGGAGCGAGCCTGCTCGCGAAGAGGGTGTGTCAGTCACCAATGATTTTGCTGATTTACCGCTTTCGCGAGCAGGCTCGCTCCCACAGGGGGGGTATTTCCTACAGGGGGTTTGTGGTGATTCAGGGTTTGTTGGGAATGCCGTACTTGCGCAGGCGATGGGCGATGGCCGTGTGCGAAGTTTGCAGGCGGCTGGCCAGTTGGCGGGTCGAGGGATAGCTGACGTAGAGTTTTTCCAGCAGCGTTTTTTCGAAGGACTCGACGGCTTGTTCGAGGCTGTCGACATCGCTGTCGGCTTGGCGCGCGACCGAGGTGCCAGCAATATCGAGATCGCCAATATCCACCAGGCTGCTCTCGCAAATCGCCGCCGCACGAAAGATCACGTTCTGCAATTGCCGCACGTTGCCCGGCCAGCGATTGCCGAGCAGGGCCGGGTAAGTTCCCGGGGCGAGGCGGCAGACCGGGCGCTGAATCTGCGCGCAGGCCTGCTGCATGAAATAGCGTGCCAGCAACAGAATGTCCTGGCCGCGCTCGCGCAGCGGCGGCACTTCGACGTTGAGCACGTTGAGGCGGTAGAACAGGTCTTCGCGGAACAAGCCTTCGCTGACCATTTTTTCCAGATCACGGTGAGTTGCGCTGAGGATGCGCACGTTGACCTTCACCTCACGATCACCGCCGACCCGACGGAAACTGCCGTCGTTCAAGAAGCGCAGCAACTTGGCCTGCAAGTACGGCGACATCTCGCCGATCTCATCGAGAAACACCGTGCCCTGGTTAGCCAGTTCCATCAGCCCCGGTTTACCGCCGCGCGCCGCGCCGGTGAAAGCGCCGGGGGCGTAGCCGAACAGTTCGCTTTCGGCGAGGTTCTCTGGCAACGCTGCGCAGTTCAGGGCGAGAAACGGTGCGCTGTGGCGAGCGCTGATGGCGTGGCAGGCACGGGCGACCAGTTCTTTGCCGGTGCCGGTTTCGCCCTGGATCAGCAGGGGGGCGTCGAGGGCGGCGACTCTTTGCGCGCGTGCCTTGAGTGTGCGGATTGCCGGGGACTCGCCGAGCAGCGCATCGAAACCTTCGGCATGGTCGTGGTGCAATGCCGAGAGTTGTTCGCCGATGCGGTTTGGTTGGTAGAGCGTCAGCAGCGCGCCGGCGTCGGTGATCGGCGTGGCATCGAGCAGCAAGGTCTGACCGTTGACGGTGATTTCGCGCAATGGCAGGCGGAAGCCGTGCTCAAGCAACGTGTCGAGCAGGCCGGGATCATTGAACAGTTCAGCGACACTTTCCCCCGCCGGTTCACGACCGTACAAGGCGATCAACGCCGGGTTGGCCAGCAGCACCTTGCCGGCGCTGTCGAGCGCCAGTACCGGGTCGGTCATCGCCGCCAGCAACGCATCGAGCTGCAAGTGCCGACGCTGGCCGGGGAGGATGTCGACCACGGTCACCGCTTCCACGCCGAGCACGCGAAACAACGCATCTTTCAGCTCTTCGAGCACTTGCGGGCTCAGGGTCGGTGCGTCGATGTAGACGTTGGGAGGGATCATCTCCACCGCATCCAGATTGAGATTGCGCCCACCGAGGATAGCCAGGACTTCCTGGGTGATGCCGACGCGGTCGATGAAGCTGACGTGGATACGCATGGGGCGGTTCAGTGATCTGCAGTGCGGAGGGGGGCAAGTATGCCTTGGGCTTGGAGAGAGGTGAAAGCAAAAGCACCCTCACCCCAGCCCTCTCCCAGGGGGAGAGGGGGCCGACCGAGGTGTCTGAGGTTTGACATCGACCTGAAAGAACCAGTCGATTATGGATTCGGTAAAGCAAGTTCAGGTCGGTGTAACTCTAGAGCATCCCCCAATCAGTCCCCTCTCCCTTTGGGAGAGGGCTAGGGTGAGGGGCTTTTGCGGGTTATTCGAAGTGCTCAAGATTGACCGGGTCGCCGGATTTCATATCGAGTTGCTTGCGGATGTCTTCAAACATCATGTCGTAATGCTTGTGAACCGAGCCGATCTGGCTGTGCGTCTTGGGAATGCCGTACTTCTCGGCGATTTTCGTCACATTGTTGGCAAAGTTGTAGGCCTCCTCTTTGGGCAGGAAGAAGGTCTCTTTCATGTCCTTGCCCTGAAGGTTGCCATGCATCGTGAACTGGATGCCTTTGCCTTTCTGCGGGTCGTTGAACACTTCATAGTCGAGGTGCACGTTGTAACTGACGTCATCCGGCGTCAACGCGTGCCGCTCAATATGCAGATGACCGGGTTCAAACTGGGCCATGGGTTTACTCCTTTCAAGGCATGGGAGAAGGGCAGACCTCGGGCCTGCCCCCGGAGTTTCTAATTATCGGTAAGTGATGCCCGGCTTCGCCGTGGTCACGCGAGTACCGGCAGTACCCTGGACAATCGCTTCGATATCCGCCAGCGAACCGATCACCGCGACCTTGCCAGTATGGCGCGCGAATTCGCAGGCTGCCTGCACCTTCGGCCCCATCGAGCCGGCAGCGAAGCCGAGGCGTTCGAGCTCATCCGGGTGCGCTTCGGCAATGGCTTTCTGCGTCGGCTTGCCGTAATCGATGAACGCCGCGTTGACGTCCGTGGCAATCACCAGCAGATCGGCTTCCAGTTGCTCGGCGAGCAGCGACGAGCACAGGTCCTTGTCGATCACCGCTTCGATACCTTTGAGATTGCGGTTCTCGTCATACATGGTTGGAATCCCGCCGCCACCGGCGCAAATCACGATGCTGCCCTTGTCCAGCAGCCATTTGATCGGGCGGATTTCGAAGATGCGTTTTGGCCGTGGACTGGCGACCACGCGGCGGAATTTGTCGCCATCCGGAGCAATCGCCCAGCCTTTTTCTGCGGCGAGTTTTTCCGCTTCGGCCTTGTCGTAGACCGGGCCGATCGGTTTGGTCGGGTTCTGGAAGGCCGGATCCTTGGCGTCGACTTCAACTTGGGTCAACAGGGTGGCGAACGGCACTTCGAAGTCGAGCAGGTTGCCCAGTTCCTGTTCGATGATGTAACCGATCATGCCTTCGGTTTCGGCACCGAGCACGTCCAGCGGGTAAGGGGTGACGGAGGTGTAGGCCGCCGCTTGCAGCGACAGCAGGCCGACTTGCGGGCCATTGCCGTGGGCGATGACCAGTTGGTTGCCAGGATGGATCTTGGCGATTTGCTCGGTGGCGATGCGGATGTTGGCGCGCTGATTGTCAGCGGTCATCGGTTCACCACGGCGGAGCAGGGCGTTACCGCCCAGCGCTACGACGATACGCATGGTGCTTGTCCTTCTAAAACAGAGGAATGGCAAACGACTCGATTTCCCTGCCGGAACCGGGATCCCCTGTGGGAGCGAGCCTGCTCGCGAAGGCGTCAGATCAGTCGACATCTCTGTTGAATGACCCACCGCTTTCGCGAGCAGGCTCGCTCCCACCTTTGGAACCGGTTCCTTCAGTGGGAGCTATTGCAGTTACAGATCAGCCAGGGTCGAAACCAGAATCGCCTTGATCGTGTGCATGCGGTTTTCCGCTTGCTCGAAGGCGATGCAGGCTGGCGACTCGAACACGTCGTCGGTCACTTCGATGCCGTTTTTCAGATGCGGATACTGCTCGGCAATCTGTTTGCCGACCTTGGTATCGCTGTTGTGGAACGCCGGCAGGCAGTGCATGAACTTGGTGCGCGGGTTGCCGGAGGCTTTCATCAGCTCGGCGTTGACCTGATACGGCAGCAGTTGCTGGATACGCTCGGCCCAGGCTTCCACCGGCTCACCCATCGATACCCAAACGTCGGTGTGAATGAAGTCGACGCCTTTGACCGCCGCTTTCGGGTCTTCAGTCAGGGTGATACGTGCGCCGCTTTCTTCCGCATATTTGTGGCAACGCTCGACCAGATCATCCAGTGGCCACAGCGCTTTCGGTGCACAGATGCGCACGTCCATGCCGAGTTTGGCGCCGACCAGCAGCAGTGAGTTGCCCATGTTGTTGCGCGCATCGCCGAGGTAGGCGTAGCTGATTTCGTGGATCGGCTTGTCGGCGTGTTCACGCATGGTCAGCACGTCGGCGATCATCTGAGTCGGGTGATATTCATCGGTCAGGCCGTTGAACACCGGCACACCGGCGAACTTGGCCAGCTCTTCGACGATTTCCTGTTTGAAGCCACGGTATTCGATGGCGTCGTACATGCGCCCCAGCACGCGGGCGGTGTCTTTCATGCTTTCTTTGTGGCCGATCTGCGACGAGTTCGGGTCGATATAGGTGACGTTGGCGCCTTGGTCATAGGCCGCCACTTCGAACGCGCAACGGGTGCGGGTCGAGGTTTTTTCGAAGATCAGGGCGATGTTGTTGCCCTTCAGGTGTTGTTGCTCGGTGCCGGTGTATTTCGCGCGTTTGAGATCGCGGGACAGGTCGAGCAGGTAACGCAGCTCACGTGGGGTGTGGTGTTCCAGGCTGAGCAGGTTACGGTTGTGAATGTTGAACGCCATGATGATTCTCCTTGGATTCGGTAATCGGCCCGGCCGCTACGGGATGGGTGCGGCCGGGGAGATGGTCGTTTAGTAATCGATCGGGTCGCGGATGATCGGGCAGGTCATGCAGTGGCCACCGCCACGGCCTCGGCCCAGTTCACCGGCGCTGATGGTGATGACTTCCACGCCTGCCTTGCGCAGCAGGGTGTTGGTGTAGGTGTTGCGGTCGTAGCCGATGACCACGCCCGGTTCCACGGCCACCACGTTGTTGCCGTCGTCCCATTGCTCGCGTTCGGCGGCGAAGCTGTTGCCGCCGGTTTCCACCACGCGCAGCTTCGGCAGGTTGAGGGCTTTGGCCACGGTGTCGAGGAAGGTGCCTTCTTCGCGGCGGATGTCGATGCCGCCCTGTTTGCTTTCGTCAGGACGCAGGGTGAAGGCGACGATCTGATTCACTACTTCCGGGAAAATCGTCACCAGGTCGCGGTCGCAGAAGCTGAACACGGTGTCGAGGTGCATCGCGGCGCGGGACTTCGGCAGGCCGGCAACGATGACTTTTTCCACGGCTTTGTTCTTGAACAGGTTCAGCGCCAGTTGGCCGATGGCCTGACGCGATGAGCGCTCGCCCATGCCGATCAGCACCACGCCGTTGCCGATTGGCATGACGTCGCCGCCCTCAAGGGTGGAGCTGCCGTGATCCTTGTCCGGGTCGCCGTACCAGATCTCGAATTCGGCGTTGGTGAACTGCGGGTGGAATTTGTAGATGGCGGTGGTCAGCAGGGTTTCCTGACGACGCGCTGGCCAGTACATCGGGTTCAGCGTCACGCCACCGTAGATCCAGCAAGTGGTGTCGCGGGTGAACTGGGTGTTCGGCAGCGGCGGCAGAATGAAGCTGGAGTGGCCGAGGAAGTCGCGGAACATCTGGATGGTCTTGCCGCCGAAACTGTCCGGCAGATCATCGGCGGACACGCCGCCAATCAGGAATTCGGCGATGTGCCGTGGCTCAAGGCTTTTCAGCCAGGATTTGACTTCGTTGATCAGGCCCAGGCCCACCGAATCGGCGGTGACCTTGCGCTCGAGAATCCAGTCCAGTGCCTCAGGGATGGCGACGATGTCGGTCAGCAGGTTGTGCATTTCCAGCACATCGATGCCGCGCTCGCGCATCTTGGTGACGAAGTCGAAGTGGTCGCGCTTGGCCTGAGCCACCCAGAGCACGTCATCGAACAGCAGTTCATCGCAGTTGTTCGGGGTCAGCCGCTGATGGGCCAGACCTGGGGAGCACACCATGACTTTGCGCAGTTTGCCGGCTTCGGAATGGACGCCGTACTTAACTTTTTCCGTGGTCATTTCAGATCCTCCAGATAACAAATCAATCAGGGATTACAGAGTCAGGAAGCCGTCGTAGAGACCGTAGGCAGCCACCAGGGCCCCCACGACCACTGCGGCGAAAATCAGCTTCTCGACGTTAGTGAAAATCGGTTGTTTGAGTTCCAGCTTGGCTTTGGCGAACAGGATCGCGCCAGGTGCGTAGAGCAGGGCCGAGAGCAGCAGGTACTTGACCCCGCCGGCATACAGCAGCCACACCGCGTAGATCAGCGCGATGCCGCCGATAATCAGATCCTTGCGTCGCTCGGCCGCGAAGCCTTCGTAGCTCTCGCCGCGCACCGCCAGCAGTAGGGCATAGGCCGCCGACCACAGGTACGGCACCAGAATCATCGAGGTGGCGAGGTAGATCAGCGACAGGTAGGTACTGGCCGAGAACAGCGTGATGATCAGGAAAATCTGCACCATCGCGTTGGTCAGCCACAGGGCGTTGACCGGTACGTGGTTGGCGTTTTCCTTACGCAGGAACTCCGGCATGGTGTGGTCTTTGGCGGCGGCGAACATGATCTCCGCACACAGCAGCACCCACGACAGCAGCGCGCCCAGCAGCGAGATGATCAGGCCGACGCTGATCAGCACCGCGCCCCAGTGACCGACCACATGCTCGAGCACGGCGGCCATCGACGGGTTCTGCAGTTTCGCCAGTTCCGGCTGAGTCATGATGCCCAGCGACAGCACGTTCACCAGCACCAGAAACAGCAGCACGGTGATGAAGCCGATCACGGTGGCTTTGCCGACGTCCGAGCGTTTCTCCGCCCGTGCCGAGAAGATGCTTGCACCCTCGATACCGATGAACACCCACACGGTGACCAGCATCATGTTGCGCACCTGGTTCATCACACTGCCCAGATCCGGATTCTTGATGCCCCAGATGTCGGCGGTGAAGATGTCCAGTTTGAAAGCGAACACCGCGATCAACACGAACAGCAGCAGTGGTACGACTTTGGCGACCGTGGTCACCAGGTTGATGAACGCCGCTTCCTTGATCCCGCGCAGCACCAGAAAGTGCACGGCCCACAACAGCACCGAGGCGCCAATCACCGCAGCAACGGTGTTGCCCTCACCGAAAACCGGGAAGAAGTAACCGAGGGTGCTGAACAGCAGAACGAAGTAACCAACGTTGCCCAGCCAGGCGCTGATCCAGTAGCCCCAGGCAGACGAGAAACCCATGTAATCGCCGAAACCGGCCTTGGCGTAGGCGTAGACACCGCCGTCCAAGTCAGGCTTGCGATTGGCGAGGGTTTGAAAGACAAAAGCGAGGGTGAGCATGCCGACAGCGGTGATGGCCCAGCCGATCAGTACGGCACCGACATCGGCGCTGGCCGCCATGTTTTGTGGCAAAGAAAATATCCCGCCACCGATCATTGAGCCGACTACCAATGCAACCAGTGCACCTAGTCGTAGTTTTCCAGGAGCTTCAGACATTTGCATGACTCCATTGCAGGAGAGAAGAGATCACAGCGTAGTTCTGTTGTCTGTTCAAACAGCTGACTTAGATCAGTGCATGGTCACATTCCATTGTTAATGAATGACTTAGGCTTCGACTGAAGGCATAAATATCCTGCCCGCAAGGCCCGTCCTAGAGGCGTTGTGGCTACATTGTTGGGAATGGCTATTATTACTTTCGAATTATCACGCTAGTTCTTTTTCAGCTTTTGGCAAATTTTCAGCGTCTGTTTTCAGTACAGAATTGAATTATCGGGATCAGCGCACAAAACTGTCTTAACGTGCTAGGCGTTAGCGTCATCCGCTATATATAAACAGGCGTTAATTGGCGTTACCTGATAAACGTCATCTACCTTTATCCGTTTAGTTAATAGTTGTTACAAATGCACGCTCACCACACTTCAAAGGGAAACTGAAATGTCGCAACCGACGCAAAAGCTGCGATTAGGCGCGTTGATCGCCCTGGTGGTGGGTTCGATGATTGGCGGGGGGATTTTCTCGCTGCCGCAGAATATGGCAGCACGCGCCGATGCCGGGGCGATCCTGATCGGTTGGGGGATTACCGCGATCGGCATGCTGACTCTGGCGTTCGTCTTTCAGACCCTGGCCAATCGCAAACCCGAACTGGATTCCGGCGTGTATGCCTACGCCAAGGCCGGGTTTGGCGACTACATGGGTTTCTCGTCCGCCTGGGGTTACTGGATCAGTGCGTGGCTGGGCAACGTCGGTTATTTCGTCTTGCTGTTCAGCACCCTCGGCTACTTTTTTCCGGTGTTTGGCCAGGGCAATACGCCGATCGCCATCGGCTGTGCATCGGTGCTGCTGTGGGCCGTGCATTTCCTGGTGATGCGCGGGATCAAGGAGGCGGCGCTGATCAATCAACTGACCACGGTGGCCAAAGTCGTGCCGCTGATCATGTTCATCGTCATCGCGGCGGTGGCATTCAAGGCTGACATTTTTACCCGCGACATCTGGGGCACCAGCAACCCGAATTTTGGCGGGGTGATGGATCAGGTGCGCAACATGATGCTGGTCACGGTGTTTGTGTTCATCGGCATCGAAGGCGCCAGTGTGTACTCGGCGCGGGCGGAGAAACGCAGCGACGTCGGCCGCGCCACGGTGATCGGCTTTATCGGCGTGCTGGCACTGCTGGTGCTGGTCAACGTGCTGTCGCTGGGGATCATGAGCCAGCCGGAACTGGCGAATTTGCAGAACCCGTCGCTGGCGGCGGTGCTCGAGCACATTGTCGGGCCGTGGGGCGCGTTGCTGATCAGCATTGGCCTGGCGATTTCACTGCTCGGCGCGCTGTTATCGTGGGCGCTGCTGTGTGCGGAGATTCTCTTCGCCACGGCCAAGGACAAGACCATGCCGGCGTTCCTGAAAAAGGAAAACAAGAACCATGTGCCGGTCAATGCGTTGTGGCTGACCAACGCGATGATCCAGGTTTTCCTGTTGATCACGCTGTTTTCGGCGGGCACTTACACCAGCCTGATTTATCTGGCGTCGTCGATGATTCTGGTGCCGTACCTGTGGTCGGCGGCGTACGCGGTGTTGCTCAGCGGGCGCGGCGAAACCTACGAACATGCTTCGGCTGAGCGCACCAAGGATCTGCTGATCGGTGGCATCGCCCTCGGGTATGCGGTGTGGTTGCTGTACGCCGGCGGGGTGAAGTATTTGCTGCTGTCGGCGTTGCTGTATGCGCCGGGGGTGATCCTGTTTGCCAAGGCTAAACATGAGCAGGGCGAGCCGTTGTTCACCCATGTCGAGAAAGGCATTTTCACCTGCGTGGTCATCGGCGCGGGGCTGGCAGCGTATGGGTTGTACAGCGGTGTGCTGTCGTTGTGAGGTTGTCGCTTGCGTATGCGCCGCCGTATGACTGGGAGGCGATGCTGGGGTTTCTCGCGGCACGGGCGGTGGTCGGGATGGAAGTTGTGGTCGAGGGTGTGTACTCGCGCAGCATCGGGTTGAACGGTGTTCACGGTACGGTTTCGGTGTGGCTTGGGACGGCAGATGCGCTGGAGGTCGAGCTGGACTTTCCTGATCCGGCAGCCGTGCCCGAGATCGTTGTCAGGTTGCGGCGGATGTTTGATCTGGATGCTGATGTGGCGTTGATGCAAGCGCATCTGGCGAATGATCCGTTGCTGGCGCGATTGATTGCCGAGCGCGCGGGGTTGCGCATTCCCGGTGCGTGGGATGGGTTGGAGTTGGCCTTTCGCGCGGTGCTTGGGCAGCAGATTACGGTGGTGGCGGCGATTCGTCTGGCGGGGAAACTGGTGGCGCAATATGGCGCGCCGCTGGTATCCACAGTGCCCGGATTGACGCATGTGTTTCCCGAGGCGCACGTCTTGGCGGCGGCAGATATGGCGGCGCTGGGCATGCCGAAAAGTCGTGGGCGGACGTTATCGGGGGTGGCGCAGGCGTTGCTGGAAGAACCCTCGTTGTTTGAGCCGAATCGCGAGGGTGGCGTGGCACGGCTACTGGCATTGCACGGGATAGGCGAGTGGACGGCGCAGTACATTGCGTTGCGGCAGTTGCGCGATCTGGACGGGTTTCCCACCGGCGATGTCGGGTTGTTGCGGGCGTTGGAAGTGCTGAAAGGGCAGCGACCAAACGCTCGGGAATTGTCTTTGCGGGCTGAGGCCTGGCGGCCTTATCGAGGGTATGCGGCGCAGCTTTTGTGGACATCTTTGAGCCGGGCAGATTGATACATCATCGCTCGGCCTGAAATTGCAGCCCTCACCCCAGCCCTCTCCCGGAGGGAGAGGGGGCCGACCGAGGTGTCTTGCGTTGTCCATCGACCTGAAAGACCGAGTCGATTAGGGATTCAGCGCCAAGCGTTCAAGTCGGTGCATCTCTTCAATATCCCCCGATCGGTCCCCTCTCCCTTTGGGAGAGGGTTAGGGTGAGGGGCTTTTAATTCCACTGTGGATGATGGGAACCTAATTGTGTCGCCGGCAACGCCCACTGAATCGGTGTGCCGCTGATCTTCACCGGCACCTGCAACCGATGCGCCGGGCCCCACGTGGTCTGCTCCAACGACAAGCTCTGATCCTGCTCTTCCTCGGCACGCAACGCTTCACTCGTCCCCGGCCCATGCTCGATCAACAGTTTCGCCGTGCGCGCCAGCGACAACCGCGCCGAGCCACCGCGACCCGTGTTCAAACGCTCGGTCAACAGTCGGAGCGCACTCGTCGCCAGCAAATACCCGGTCGCATGATCCAGCGCCTGCACTGGCAACGGTGTCGGCTTTTCAGCCTGCTGCCAGCGCTGTCCGGCCTCGGCAATGCCGCTGCTCATCTGTACCAGACTGTCGAAACCGCGGCGGTTCTGCCACGGGCCGCTCCAGCCGTAGGCATTGAGGCCGACATCGATCAGGCCCGGTGCCAGTTGCCGGCGGCGTTCGGCGCCGAATCCGAGATTCTCCAGCGCATCGGCGCGGTAACCGTGCAGCAAAATGTCGGCGTCTTTCAACAATCCTTCGAACACCGCGCGATCCGCCGGATCATGCAGGTTAAGCCGCGCACAGCGTTTGCCGAGGGTCATTTCCGGGACGACACCAGGCTCGTTCCAGGTCGGGGAATCGATGCGCAATACATCGGCGCCAAGGCCAGCGAGAAAACGGCTGGCGGTGGGACCGGCGAGTACCCGCGTCAAATCCAGCACCTTGATCCCGGCCAACGGTTGCGCCACCGAGCCTTGCCACGCTTGGCGCTGTTCATCCTGCGAATCAAGCCAATGCACCAGCGGCTCGGCATTCACCGCGAGCCCCTGCGGATGCGTCTGCCACTGTGCCCAACTGCGCATCTCGGCGGCACAACCCTTGGCGTCGACCACCGCTTGCTCCAGATCCGTACTCGCCCATCGCACGACTTTTACCGCCATCGCAGCACGGTCGGCGCAGGCACCGAGCACGCTTTCAGCGGCGGCGCGGTGATGTGGGGCGTTGGTGTGCAGACGGATCCAGCCGTCGCGAGTCTGATAATCCCCTGCGACTGGATCCCACAGTGGCGGAACTTGCCAGCCGATGGGACGGATTGATGTGGCGAACCAGAACGATGCCAATCGACGATCGACTTCAACGACAGGTCGCTGGCCGGTCTGCTGCTGGAGCAATTCGCTGACGGCCTGACCGGCAGCGGCGATGCTGGCGCAGGCAAGCTCGGTGACGGCGAACGCCGAGGGCAGGGCGCCACGATCAGTAAACGGAATCGGCGTATGCGGCAAGCCGAGTGCGGCTTGAATGGACGTGAGTAAATCAGTCATCGAAGGCCCTCCGGAGCGAGAGGGCGATGATAGTGCAAAACAATGTCGGGTTAGATGAAAACGCCAGCGGGTGAACACTTACCCCTGTGGGAGCGAGCCTGCTCGCGAAAGCGTTGAATCAGTCACATCAGTGTTGAATGTGCTGCCGTCTTCGCGAGCAGGCTCGCTCCCACAGGTATTTTTGCGGTTTGCTAGACGCGGAACTGATCCATCAGTTTCATCTGCTGACTGGCCAGGGCATTGAGCTGGCTGCTGATCGCCGCCGACTCAGTGGCTTGCTCGGTCAGGGTTTCAGTCACGGTCCGAATCGCCGAGACATTGCGATTGACCTCTTCAGCCACCGCACTCTGCTGCTCAGCCGCGCTGGCAATCTGCAAGTTCATGTCACTGATCACCGTCACCGCATCGCTGATCTTGCCCAGTGCATCGACGGCCTGACGAATCTGCCCGGCGTTGTTGTGCGCTTGGGTCTGGCTCGAATGCATGGTCGCGACCACGCCACGGGTGCCGGTCTGAATCCGTTCGATCACGATGCGAATCTCTTCCACTGAATCCTGCGTGCGCTTGGCGAGGTTGCGGACTTCATCGGCAACCACCGCAAAACCACGGCCGCTCTCACCGGCGCGAGCGGCTTCAATCGCCGCGTTGAGGGCGAGCAGGTTGGTCTGTTCGGCGATGCTGCGGATCACCTCCAGTACCGAGCCGATCTGCTCGCTGTTCACCGCCAGCGCTTCAACCTCGGTCACCGCTTTGCTGACTTCATCGGCCAGTTGATTGATGTCGCGGGTGCTGCGCTCGATGATCGACATACCGTCCTTCGCCGACTGATCGGCACCTTTCGCGGCATTGGCTGCGTTCGATGCGCTGTTGGCGACGTCGTGGGCGGTGGCGCTCATTTCGTTGGAGGCGGTGGCGACCTGATCGATCTCGCGGAACTGCACCTGCATGCCTTCACTGGTCTGGCGGGCGATTTCCGAAGACTGGTCGGCGGTGCCGCGTGCTTCGGTGATGCTCTGTTTGATCTGCGCGATAGTCGGTTGCAGCTTGTCGAGGAAACGGTTGAACCAGTTCACCAGTTCGCCCAGTTCATCTTGTTTGCTGTAGTTCAGGCGCTGAGTCAGATCGCCTTCGCCGCTGGCGATGTTCTTCAGCATCTCAGCGACGCTGTTGATCGGCCGGGTGACGCCGGATGCGGTCAGCCAGATCAACAGCAAGCCAACCAGACCGGCGACTACAGCAACCAGCAGCGCCGTGATCACACCGGTTTCCTGAGCATCATCGAGCACCGCTTGCAGCTTGACGGAGTCAGCCAGCAGTACTTGTTTCGGCAAGTCGATGACCACGCCCCAGGCGCGCGAGTTACCAATTGGATCGACTGGGTAAACGGCGCGAATCAAATCACCTTGTTCAAGAATCTTCGGTGTGCCGGAGCTCAGCAGTTGCAGCACATCCTTGCCATCGGCGCCGAGGGTGTCGCTGATTTTCTTGCCGACCTTGGTCGCGTCGGAACTGTCGGCAGCGAGCACGCCGCTGCCAGAGACGATCAGCATGTGCCCGGCGTTGTTGAACAGATTGCGCTGGGAATCCACGGCCGCCGCTTGCAGGGCGTCGAGGGCGATGTCGACACCGACCACGCCGATGGCCTTGCCGTCGACAATCAACGGCACGGAAATGGTCGTCATGAGCATTTCCTTGCCACCGACCGTGTCGGCATACGGGTCGAGCAGGCAGGTGCGCTTGGCATCGCGAGGGCAGGTGTACCAACTGTTGTAGGGCGTGCCGCTGACGCTGAGGGTGGTTTTGGTCAGGTCTTCTTCGACCATGATGGTGTTCAGCGAGGCGCCGGCGGCGCGGCTCCAGTACGTGGCAAAACGTCCGGCTTCGTTGGACTGGCGCGCGGCATCGTTGGCGAACTCGCTGTCCTTGCCGTCGAGAGCATTCGGTTCGAAAGCCAGCCAGATGCCGAGCACTTTGTCGTTGCGCTCGAAGGCGGTTTTCAAGCTCAGGTTCAACTCTTCACGTAAGGCGCCGGCGTCCAGCGAACGCTTGGCGGCCATTACCCGCAGGTCCTTGATCTGATCCGCTACGGCCGTGATCACCGTCAGGCTTTCGCCGAAGGTTTTCTGCACCCGCACGGCTTGCTCGGCGGCTTTGGCTTGCAACAGGTTCTGCACGCTGGCGGTGAGCAACTGGTTGCTGGAGTTACTGACCAGTTCGTCGTTCTGGTTGGTCTGGTAGATGTTCATGCCGACGATCAGCGCGACCACACCGAGCAGGCACAGGCCGGAGAGCAGGACGATTTTCAGGCGAATGGACAGAGAGTCGAACATGGGGCGATCTCGCGAATGAATAAACGGGTGGCAGGCGGATATGAACTATCCGGTTCGCCAAATCCATTCAGCGCCATTCAATGCTCATCGGCGTAGAAGCAGAGGTCATGAGGCGTGTGCCGACGGACGGTCAGCGCTAAACGTTTGCGCAGGGGAAAGTGCTGAAAAAGCGATTAATTACAGGGATGTTTCAGTGCGATGACGGGTCAGTGCAGACGCGGATGGATTCCGGGCGCGACCAGATCCACAGATTGCTCAGGCTCATCCCGGCAATCGCCAGATAGACCGGCCAGCCGTGGTCGAGCATCACCAGCATTAACGTCGCGCAAAGCAACATACTCACCGTCGCACTGACCTTGGCCTTGCGCGCGATGATCTTGCCGTTGCGCCAGTTACTGAGGATCGGCCCGAACAAGCGATGGTTTTCCAGCCAGGCACTCAGGCGCGGCGAGCTGCGGGTCGCGGCCCAGGCGGCGAGGAGGATGAACTCGGTGGTCGGCAGGCCGGGCACGACGATGGCGATCAGGCCGATGCCGAGGCTGACGTAGGCCAAGAGGCCGAACAGCACGCGGGCGAGTTTCGAGGAGGCGGGTTGCGGCATGGGCTACGCGGTGGCTTCTGAAGCGGAATGGAGATCTTACAGGTTGTTGCAGTTCCCATGTGGGAGCGAGCCTGCTCGCGAAAGCGGTGGATCAGTCACATTAATGTTGAATGTGCTGCCGTCTTCGCGAGCAGGCTCGCTCCCACAAGGAATAGTGTTGTGTCAGGCAGGTTCGGCTTCAGTGGCGTAAGCCTGTTCCAGCAGCACGGTGAAGCGGTTGAACGCGTCGATCGCGCCTTGCTCCACTTCAGCCTCTTCTTCAGCAGTGAACTGCAGCGAATCGAGGGTGCGTACGAAGCTTTTCCAGCCTTCGGCACGGCCACCTTCAGGCTCGCCGAGGTGACGGGCACCAAAGGTTTCGCTCAGCTCCAGCGCCACGGCGCGTTTGATCAGGAACGCCGCACCGAGCTTCGAACCTTCGGAGACAAAAATCCAACCCAGTGCGCGAGCCTTGCTCGGATTTTTCACCGCGCCCGCCACCGGTGCCGGTACTTCAGTGTCGAGGTCGGCAAGGTCAGCCTTGGCCGCTTCAGCGCGGCAACGCGCCGGCAGATCCGGGACGATCGCAGTCAATTCTGCATCGTTGTACAGATCGACCAGTTCCGACTGGAACAGGTACTGCGCGACGACGAAACGAGCGAAATTGGCGCGGGTCTCGAACGGCGCGTGCGCCTTCACCAATGCATCGAGTTTGCTGTGCGGTTCATTGGTGATCTGGTTCAAGCGTTGCGAACGCAGGGCTTTTTCCGAAGTGGTCATGACATGTCCTTGATAAAAGAGGCGCTTGATAACGAGACGAACAAGGCGACGTGCAAGCGTAAAAAAACTCACTGCGCAGTGCCTGAACACGCGCAGTGAGGTTGGCCGGATCAGATGTCCCAGATCAGATTGATCGCGAAGTTGCGGCCCGGTTGGGTCAGGCGATCGAGGTTGGCCGGCTGCGTCACCGAAGCTTCGCCGACGCTGTCGTAACCGCGCACGTCATCCCACAGCCAGTATTTCTTGTCGGTCAGGTTGTAGATGCCGCCGCTGACGGTGACGTCGTCGGTGACTTTGTAATAACCGGCCAGATCAAGAATGCCGAAGCCCGGGGTTTTGAACTGGCTGCTGACGCCATCCGGCGACTTGAAGTTGCTGTCGTCGACGCGATCCTTTTTCTTCACCACAGTCCAGCTCAGCAGACCGCCGTAATTGTCCTGGTCGTAACCCAGACCGAACACGCCGGTCAGCGGGTTGACGCTGTTGATCGGCTCGCCGTTGTCGTTGTTGCGACCGTAGGCGTAGGCGATAGAACCTTGGGTGTAGAGGCCTTGCGGCGCGCCGAACGCATCCAGATTCAGGCGACCTTTGACTTCCGCGCCCTTGATGGTGGCGTGCTTGATGTTGGCCGACTGGAAGGTCAGTTCGTTGCGGCCCGGGGTCACGGCGTCTTCGTTGATGAAGTCGCGGTACTTGTTATAGAACAACGCCACATCGAACGAGCCTTGCTCGAAGTTGCCGCGCAGACCGGTTTCATAGCTTTTGCTTTTCTCAGGTTCCAGGTCCGGGTTCGGCGCCACGCTGTAGCCGGTGGTGGTGTTTTCGAAGCGGCCGTACAAAGCTTTCGCGGTCGGTGTGCGGAAACCTTCAGCGTACTGACCGTACCAGGTGTAGTTCTCGGTCAGGGCGTAGGTCAGGCCGAATTTCGGCGAGACTTTGTGCCAGGTCTTGTTCTCGTCGCTGACCGTGCCTTGACCGTCAGCCGCCACGGTGTTGAGGAATTCCTGGGTGATGTGTGGCTTGAGCTGGGTGTAGTCGTAGCGCAGGCCCGGCAGGAAGGTCCAGTTGTTCCAGCTGATCTGATCCTGAGCAAACACGCTGTAGGTGTTGATGGTCGGGTCCGGGAAATCGGTGGCCTTGGCCAACACGTCAGCGGTACTAGTCGCACCGATGGCGGTGCAGCCACGACCGACCGCCAGGCAGGTGCCGTCGCCGCTGCGCGAACCGGTGACCTTCTGCTGTTTGATGGTAGTGCCGTAAGTCAGCACGTGATCGGTGTCGCCGATGGCGAACGCCTTGTCCAGTTGCGCATCGAACACCCACTGCTTTTCTTCGTAAATGGTGTCGCGAGTACGCAGCACTTTACGGGTGATCGGGTAGTAGAACTCGGTAGTGCTCTGGTCGGTCTTGGCGATCTGGTGGTTGAGGCTCCACTTCACGTTGTCGACCAGCAGGCTGTCGAGGGCGAACGAGTGCTCGATGCCGATACGTTCACGGGTGATGGTGTCGTTGCCGGTGCGCCACTGGTACATGCCGCCGGGCAACACGCTGTTCGGAATGGTCGGGGCGCCGTTGAAGTACGGGCCGCCGTAGGCACTTTTCTGATCGGTGTCGCGATCATCCTTGTACTTTTCGTAGGTCAGGCCCAGGCGCGAATCTTCGTTGTAGTTCCAGCCGATCTTTGCCAGCACGTTGTAGGCGTTGACGTCTTCCGGGTTGGCGGCGGTGCGCTCAAGGCCAGTGCCATTGTTGCTGCCGTAGGAATCGGTTTCGTGACCGTCACGTTGGCTGTAGTGCAGCAAACCGTCGAACTGATCGGCGCGACCGGCCACGGTGGCGGATTTCAGCCAGCTGTCATCGGCGGAGCTGTAACCGCTTTTCAGACGCGCGCCGACGTCTTTGCCCGGCTTGATGATGTCGTCGGCATCGAGGGTGTAATAGCTGACGGCGCCGCCGATGGCGTTGCTGCCGTACAGCACCGAGGCCGGGCCACGGAGAATTTCCACGCGTTTGACGATTTCCGGATCGACGTAGTTGCGCTGGGTCTTGGCGTACGGGCCGTTGAAGAAACCGTCCGGCACTTCGACGCCGTCGACCTGGGTCAGGATGCGGTCGCCGTCGATGCCGCGAATGTTATAGCCGCTGATACCGCCACGCTGACCGGCGCCGCCCACGGAAACACCCGGCTCATAACGCACCAGATCCTTGATGGTGTTGACGTTGTTGCGGTCCAGATCCTGACGGGTCTGCACGGTGACAGTGGCCGGCACGCTGTTGACCGACTGCTCCTGACGGGTGGCGCTGATGGTCACCTGATCCAGATTGAGCGTGCCGCTGGCGTTGCGCTTTTCCAGTACGACGTTGTTATTGCTGATTTTGCGGAAGCTCAGGTTGGTCCCCACCAACAGACGCTCCAGGGCTTTTTCCGGGGGCAGCGAGCCACGCACGCCCGGCGACGACACGCCCTGACCCAATTCTGCCGGCAAGCCGACCTGCCAACCGGTCACGGCGGTGAAGGCATTGAGTGCCGACACCAGCGGCTGCTGGCCGATGGCGAACGAGTAATCGCCCATGTTGCGTGTCGGTTGCTCGGTGGCCGCCATCAGCGGCGCAGTGCCGGCCATCAGGATGGCCGCGGTCAGCAGCGACAATACGCGGGAAGGGGAGGAAGTCTGGCGGGTAAGGCGTGAGGACATCGATAGCGCTCCGTGTCGCACGAATCTTTATAGGTGCTGATTGACTCGCGTGTTGCGAATCAATTGCATTGGCTATAACGAGACGTACTGACGTTGGCTATCGAGTAAAAATAATTCTCATTTAGTTCAGGATGACCAGGGCGGGGAATTCTTTCAGTTGCGCCGAGGTGATCTGAGCGAGGGAACGAACCACGTCGAGCGGCTGGTCGAGACGGTAATTGCCGGTCACGGCGACGTCGGCCAACTGCTCGTTGTTGTTGATGATCCAGCCCGGGTAGTAACGGCGCAATTCGGCCAGCACCTGATTCAGCGGGCAGTTCTCGAACACCAGTCGGCCCTGCACCCACGCCAGATCGGTGTTGGCGTCGAGTTTGGCCGGGCGGTCGAAACCGTTGGGGCCGATGCGGATGCTCTCACCGGCAGTCAGACGCACGCGGGCGTCGTTGTGCGTGGCGCGCAAATCGACGTCGCCGCGCTGCACATTGACCTGCGCGACGCCATCGAGATAACGCACGGCGAACGCGGTATCGCGCACGCTGGCAGTGACTGGCCCGGCATCGATTTCCAGCGGTTGACTGCGCCCGCTGGCAATTTCGAAAAACGCCTCGCCCTGAAACAACCGGGCAACGCGCTGCTGATCGTTGATGGTGCTGGAAAATGCCGAATTGGTATTGAGCAGGACTTTCGAGCCGTCTTCCAATTGCAGGCGCTGACGCTCGCCGACCACCGTCAGATGATCGGCCTGAATGCGCATCGGCAAATTGCTGAAACTGAACAGACCGAGTACCAGCACGGCGGCGGTGGCCAGCGGTTTCCAGTGCGGACGCAGACGCTTGAGGACGGTGACTTTCGCAGGTTTCGCCGCCAGGCTTTGCGCACACAGGGCGACTTGCGGGCCGTCCCAGATCGCTTGGGCCTTGGCGAACGCTTCGGCATTCAACGGATCGGCCGCCAGCCAGGCATGGAACTGCCGGGTCTGCTCCTCGTCCGGGCTGCCGAGCACGATGAGCCAGTCCAAAGCCTGGTCCATTGCGTTTGCAGCGTCCTGCACCGAATCCGGCGAAGGCGAGCGGTGGGTGTCCGTCACGGTGTTTCCTCGGGCTTCTGGCGAAGCAGTTTCTAGCGTCAAGCTGCAAGCTGCAAGCCAGATGCGTGTACTGCTTTTCGTTTTTACTTGGAGCTTGAAGCTTACAGCTTGCCGCTGCTGTCGTGTCGTTCAGCGACACCGATGCAAATGGTCATGATCAGCTTCAGTTCTTTCTGCACGGTGCTGAGGGAAACATTCAGTTCATCAGCGATTTCCTGATAACTGTTCCCGTGCAAACGGCTGAGAATGAAAATCTGCTGCTGGCGGGGGCTGAGTTGACTGAGGCTCACGTTCAGGCGCTCCAGCATCTGTTCGGCGTGGGCGGCATCTTCGGCGCTGCTGGCGGGGGCGGCGACGCTGTGCACGACATCCTGCGGCACATCATCGACCATGGTTCGCGAATGGATCTTGCGCGCACGCAAATGATCCAGCGCCAGATTGCGCGCGGTCTGGAAGACAAAAGGTTCGAGGTGATCAATGGCCCGCTCGCTCAACGCCCGCGTCACGCGCAGGTAGGTCTCCTGCAGCAGGTCTTCAGCGGTGCTGTGATTGTTGACCATCCGTTCCAGCGTACGCAGCAAGGAGGTGCGCTGGGTGAGGAAGACGTGGTTGAAGCGCGATTGACTCACGGGAAGACCTGATCCATTTCGAGCGAATGATAATGCTTATCATCTGGTCGAATGGTCAAGCCCTGATTTGAATAGAACGAAAAACCTTGTGGGAGCGAGCCTGCTCGCGAAAGCGGTGTATCAGCCAACATAAATGTTGAATGACACATCGTATTCGCGAGCAGGCTCGCTCCCACAGGGATAGGGGATTACTTGAGATTACTCGGCGTTACACAACGCCAGGCAGTTATCCAGCATGCGGTTGGAGAAGCCCCACTCGTTGTCATACCAGGCCAGCACTTTCAGCAGTTTGCCGCTGGATTTGGTGTGGTTGGCATCGAAAATCGACGACAGCGGGTTATGGTTGAAGTCGCTGGATACCAGCGGCAGAGTGTTGAAACCGAGAATCTTCGAGTGTTGGCTGGCGGCTTTCATCAGCGCGTTGACTTCTTCGGCGCTGGCTTCTTTCTTCAGTTGTACGGTCAGGTCCACCAGCGACACATTGATCACCGGCACGCGCACGGCCATGCCGGTCAGTTTGCCCGCCAGTTCCGGCAGCACCAGGCCCACCGCTTCAGCGGCGCCGGTCTTGCTCGGAATCATGTTCTGCGTGGCCGAACGCGCGCGGTACGGGTCGGTGTGATAGACGTCGGTGAGGTTCTGATCGTTGGTGTAGGCATGAATGGTGGTCATCAAGCCGCTTTCAATCCCCAGTTCACGGTGCAGCACTTGTGCCACCGGTGCCAGGCAGTTGGTGGTGCACGAAGCGTTGGAGATGATCTGGTGCGACTGGCGCAGAATGTCGTGGTTCACACCGTAAACAACGGTGGCGTCGGCACCTTTGGCCGGAGCGGAGATGATCACTTTGCGCGCGCCGGCAGTAATATGCGCGGCCGCTTTGGCGCGATCGGTAAAGAGACCGGTGCATTCGAACACCACATCAATCTTTTCCGCCGCCCATGGCAATTCGGCCGGGTTGCGAATCGCGCTGACCGCAATGCGGTCGCCGTTGACGGTCAGACTTTCATTGTCATGCTCGACTTGCGCGTCGAACGTGCCGTGAACGGTGTCGTATTTGAGCAGATGAGCATTGATCGAGCTGTCGCCGAGATCGTTGATGGCGACGATCTGCAAATCCTGTCGATAGCCTTGGGTATACAGTGCGCGCAGGACATTACGGCCGATGCGGCCAAAACCATTGATTGCGATTCGAAGAGTCATGGAACAGCGCCGCCGTCGTTTTGTTGTTGGAATTACAAGATTATTCGCATAAAAATAGAAAACAAGCCTTTTTAGTGGCAATATTTTGTTTTATCTACAACGAGTGACCTGAATCAACTGGTCCGAATGGTCAAAAAAGCCGTCTGTCATTCCAACAACAACGGCGTTTGATCAGCATAGACAATCAGGTCGCCACATCCGTTAGCCTGGAGTTCTACACATGCATCCCCGCGTCCTTGAGGTCACCGAACGGCTTATCGCCCGCAGCCGCGCCACGCGTCAGGCTTACCTTGCACTGATTCGCGGCGCCGCCACCGACGGGCCGATGCGCGGCAAGCTGCAATGCGCCAACTTCGCCCATGGCGTGGCCGGTTGCGGCAGCGAAGACAAGCACAGCCTGCGGATGATGAACTCGGCGAACATCGCCATTGTTTCTTCGTATAACGACATGCTTTCGGCGCACCAGCCGTACGAAGTTTTCCCGGAACAGATCAAGAACGCCCTGCGCGAAATCGGCTCGGTCGGCCAGTTTGCTGGCGGCACGCCGGCGATGTGCGACGGCGTGACCCAAGGCGAGCCGGGCATGGAACTGAGCCTGCCGAGCCGCGAAGTGATCGCCATGTCGACTGCCGTGGCGCTGTCGCACAACATGTTCGACGGCGCGCTGATGCTCGGCATCTGCGACAAGATCGTCCCGGGCCTGATGATGGGCTCGCTGCGTTTCGGTCACCTGCCGACGATCTTCGTCCCGGGCGGGCCGATGGTCTCGGGGATTTCCAACAAGGAAAAAGCCGACGTGCGCCAGAAGTACGCTGAAGGCAAAGCGACCCGCGAAGAGCTGCTGGAATCGGAGATGAAGTCCTACCACAGCCCGGGCACCTGCACCTTCTACGGCACCGCCAACACCAACCAGTTGCTGATGGAAGTCATGGGCCTGCACTTGCCGGGCGCCTCGTTCGTCAACCCGAATACGCCGCTGCGTGATGCGCTGACCCGCGAAGCCGCGCATCAAGTCACGCGCCTGACCAAACAGAACGGCAACTTCATGCCGATCGGCGAAATCGTCGACGAGAAGTCGCTGGTCAACTCCATTGTTGCGCTGCACGCCACCGGCGGCTCGACCAACCACACCTTGCACATGCCAGCCATCGCCATGGCCGCGGGTATTCAACTGACCTGGCAAGACATGGCCGACCTCTCCGAAGTCGTGCCGACCCTGAGCCACGTCTACCCGAACGGCAAAGCCGACATCAACCACTTCCAGGCAGCGGGCGGTATGTCGTTCCTGATCCGCGAACTGCTTGGCGCCGGTCTGCTGCACGAAGACGTCAACACCGTGCTTGGCCACGGCTTGAGCAAATACACCAAAGAGCCGTTCCTTGATAACGGTGAACTGGTCTGGCGTGAAGGTCCGGTCGACAGCCTCGACGAAAACATCCTGCGCCCGGTCGCCCGTGCATTCTCGGCAGAGGGTGGTTTGCGCGTGATGGAAGGCAACCTCGGTCGCGGTGTGATGAAGGTGTCCGCCGTCGCCCTGGAAAACCAGATCGTCGAAGCGCCAGCGATGGTGTTCCAGGATCAACAAGATCTGGCCGACGCGTTCAAGGCCGGCCTGCTGGAAAAAGATTTTGTCGCGGTGATGCGCTTCCAGGGGCCGCGTTCCAACGGCATGCCCGAGCTGCACAAGATGACGCCGTTCCTCGGCGTGCTGCAGGATCGTGGCTTCAAAGTCGCCCTGGTAACTGACGGCCGGATGTCCGGCGCCTCGGGGAAAATCCCGGCAGCAATTCACGTCAGCCCGGAAGCTTATGTCGGTGGCGCTTTGGCGCGCGTGCAAGAGGGCGATATCATCCGCGTCGATGGCGTCAAAGGCACCTTGGAACTCAAGGTCGACGCCGCAGAATTTGCAGCGCGCGAACCCGCCAAAGGCCTGTTGGGCAACAACATCGGCAGTGGTCGCGAACTGTTCGGCTTTATGCGTTTGGCCTTCAGCTCGGCGGAGCAGGGCGCCAGCGCCTTCACTTCTGCCCTGGAGACGCTTAATTGAAACTGGCTTTGGTCGGTGACATCGGAGGCACCAACGCGCGGTTTGCGTTGTGGAAAAACCAGCAACTGGAATCGGTTCAGGTGCTGGCCACGGCCGACCACGCCAGCCCGGAAGAGGCGATCAGCCTCTATTTGAGCGGGCTCGGTCTGGCGCCGGGTTCGATCGGTTCGGTGTGCCTGTCAGTGGCCGGCCCGGTCAGTGGTGATGAGTTCAAATTCACCAACAACCACTGGCGCCTGAGTCGCAGCGCGTTCTGCAAAACCTTGCAGGTCGAGCAGTTGTTGTTGGTCAATGACTTCTCGGCGATGGCGTTGGGCATGACCCGTTTGCAGCCGGGCGAATTTCGTGTGGTCTGCGAGGGCACGCCGGAACCGTTGCGTCCTGCCGTGGTGATCGGCCCGGGCACTGGCCTTGGCGTTGGTACCTTGCTGGATCTCGGTGAAGGTCGTTTCGCGGCGTTGCCAGGGGAGGGCGGTCACGTCGATCTGCCGCTGAGCAGCCCGCGTGAAACCCAGTTGTGGCAGCACATCCACAATGAAATCGGCCATGTCAGCGCGGAAACCGCGTTGAGCGGTGGTGGCTTGCCACGGGTTTACCGGGCGATCTGCGCAGTCGATGGGCATGAGCCGACACTCGACACGCCGGAAGCGATTACGGCGGCAGGTCTGGCGGGCGATCCGATTGCGCTGGAAGTGCTGGAGCAGTTCTGCTGCTGGCTCGGCCGTGTGGCCGGCAATAACGTGCTGACTACGGGCGGGCGTGGTGGGGTGTATATCGTTGGCGGTGTGATTCCACGGTTTGCCGATTTCTTCCTCGAAAGCGGTTTCGCCCGCAGCTTTGCTGACAAGGGGTGCATGAGCGATTACTTCAAAGGCATTCCAGTGTGGCTGGTGACAGCGCCGTATTCCGGGCTTGTGGGCGCCGGCGTAGCGCTGGACCAGTCAATCCCGACCTGAAATGCACTCCAATTGTGGGAGCGAGCCTGCTCGCGAAAGCGGTGTGTCAGTCAACAGATCTGTTGAATGTTTAAACCGATTCGCGAGCAGGCTCGCTCCCACAGTGGTTCTGTGGTGTTTGTAAGTTCGATGCTTAAGGCATAATCCGCCCCAATTCCAACAACAAGGATGCCTTCGAAGTGAGCTCAGTCAACAAGTCGATATTGTTGGTCGATGACGACCAGGAAATACGCGAGTTGCTGGAAACCTACCTGACCCGCGCCGGGTTTCAGGTACGGGCCACCGCCGACGGTGCCAGTTTCCGTCAGGCCCTCAACGAGGCGCCGAGCGATCTGGTGATCCTCGATGTCATGCTGCCCGACGAAGACGGCTTCAGCCTGTGCCGTTGGGTGCGTCAGCATCCGCGTCAGGCGCAGGTGCCGATCATCATGCTCACCGCCAGTTCCGACGAAGCCGACCGCGTGATCGGCCTCGAACTCGGCGCTGACGATTACCTCGGCAAACCCTTCAGCCCGCGCGAACTGCAAGCACGCATCAAGGCATTGCTGCGGCGTGCGCAATTCGGCCAGGAGCGCAGCGGCAGTGATGTGCTGGCCTTTGACGAGTGGCGGCTGGACATGGTCAGTCATCGCCTGTTTCACACTGACGGCGAGGAAGTGATTCTCTCCGGCGCCGACTTCGCTCTGCTGAAACTGTTTCTCGATCACCCGCAGGAAATCCTCGACCGCGACACCATCGGCAACGCCACCCGGGGCCGCGATCTGATGCCACTCGATCGCATCGTCGACATGGCCGTCAGCCGTTTGCGCCAGCGTCTGCGCGACACCGAGAAACCGCCACGGCTGATTCGCACCGTACGCGGCAGCGGCTACCAACTGGCAGCCAATGTGGTTGCCAGCAATGGTCACTGATTCGCTGCGTAAACTCGCCGCCAAGGTGCCGGTGCCGCGTTCGCTGCTCGGGCGGATGCTGCTGCTGACCCTGCTCGCGGTGCTGTTTGCGCAGACCTTGTCGAGCGTGATCTGGGTCTCGCAATTGCGCGCCACGCAGCTCGAAGGCCTGGTCACCAGCGCCCGCAGCCTCGCCCATTCAATGACCGCCAGCGTCAGTTACTTCCGCTCTCTGCCGGTGGCTTATCGACCGCTGGTGCTGGATCAATTGCGCAGCATGGGCGGTACCCGATTCGTCGTGACGCTCAACGACAAGCCGCTGGGCATGGACGTACTGCCGGTCACGCCGCGGAAAGCAGCGGTGATGAAAGCGGTCGACGAAGTGCTGCGGCAGACCTTGGGCCATGACACCGATATCTCGGTGACCTTCGTCAGTCCCGAAGACCTGCGCATCTTCAACGCCGGGCTGAAGCTGGATGAATTGCCACGTTCCTGGGCGCATTACGCGCTGACCCTGGAACCGGTGAATCCACCCGTGCTGGTCACGCAGATTCAAATGGCCCCGGGCGAATGGCTGTACATCGCCTCGCTGTTGCCGGAGCCGTACACCAGTCTTGAAGAGCAAGGCCTGCCGTCGCAGCAGGTGTGGTTCATCGTCCTCACCAGCGGATTCCTGCTGCTGTTCATCGGTCTGCTGGTGCACTGGCAGAGTCGGCCGCTCAAGCGTCTGGCGCGGGCAGCGCGAGATTTGTCGCTGGGCGCCGACGTCGAGCCAGTGGCCGAGGGCGGCGGCAGCGAAGTGGTCGAAGTGGGCCGCGCGTTCAACACCATGCGCGAGCGTATCAGCCGTTACCTGACCGAGCGCAGCCAGTTGTTCAGCGCAATTTCCCATGACCTGCGCACACCGATTACGCGTTTGCGTTTGCGCGTCGAATTGCTTGAAGACGAGAAGCTGCAAGCCAAATTCGGCCGCGATCTGGATGAGCTGGAACTGCTGGTCAAAGGCGCGTTGCAATGCGTGAAGGACACCGATATTCACGAGAACATCGAACCGGTGGATCTCAACCATGTGCTTGATTGTCTGGTCGAACCGTACCTGGCGCCGAACGGCAACGGTCGGGTGACTCAGCATGGTCGCGCGTTGGCGGCGTATCCGGGTAAACCTTTGGCGTTGAAGCGCTGTATTGGCAACTTGATCGACAACGCGTTGAAGTATGGGCAGAACGCGCACTTGCATATCGATGACGATGACAGCGCGTTTGTCTTGCACGTTGATGATGAAGGGCCGGGTGTGCCGGAGCAGCGCCTGGAGCAGGTGTTTGAGCCGCACTTCAGATTGGCGGGGCAGCAGCAGGGGTATGGGCTTGGATTAGGCATTGCGCGCAATATTGCCCACAGCCATGGTGGGGAAGTGACGTTGCAGAATCTGCGTGAGGGTGGGTTGCGGGTGACGTTGCAGTTGCCGCGTTCAGCGGATTGAGTCAAAAGCTTTCCCTCACCCTAGCCCTCTCCCAGAGGGAGAGGGGACTGACCGGGGGATGCTGCAGAGATACGCCGACCTGGAAGTCCGGTAGCGAATCCATAATCGACTCGATGTGTCAGGTCGGCGGATAACCCAGCACCACTCGGTCGGCCCCCTCTCCCTCCGGGAGAGGGCTGGGGTGAGGGTCGCTCTTTGTCACCGATTAGTGACAAACCCCGCCCCCTTCGTTACAAGCCCACCCCGGCCCGTTGTTTAGACTGCCCGCAGTCATAACAACAAAAAAGGCCACCCATGGATCTCTTCCAACCCGGCTTCAGCAGTTGGCTGAATGCCCCTGCCCACCAGCAATGGCTCGCCGCCGAAGGCCTGCGTCTGCTGGATTTCGCCAAGGCAGCAAAACTCCCACAAGGCTTCGGCAACCTCGACGAACGCGGCCGTCTGCCAGCGAACGCGCAAGCCGAAACCATGAACACCGCGCGCATGACCCACAGCTTCGCCATGGCCCACATTCAGGGCCTGCCGGGTTTCGCCGAACTGGTCGATCACGGCATCGCCGCCTTGCGCGGGCCGTTGCGTGATGCACTGCACGGCGGCTGGTTCGCGGTCGCCGAACACCGCGATGACAACACCGGCAAGAATGCTTATCTGCATGCCTTTGTCGCACTCGCGGCGAGCTCTGCAGTGATCGCGCAACGTCCCGGCGCGCAAGCGTTGCTCGATGATGCTATCGACATCATCGACACCTATTTCTGGAGCGAAGAAGAGGGCGCCATGCGCGAATTCTTCAATCGCGACTGGAGCGAAGAAGAAGCCTATCGCGGCGCCAACAGCAACATGCACGCCACCGAAGCGTTTCTCGCGCTGGCCGATGTCACTGAAGATCCGCGCTGGCTGGTGCGTGCGCAGCGCATCGTCGAGCGGGTGATCCACGGTCACGCCGCCGGCAACGGTTACATGGTCATCGAGCACTTCGACCGCGACTGGCAGCCGTTGCGCGAATACAACCACGATAATCCTGCCGACGGTTTCCGCCCTTATGGCACCACACCGGGCCACGGTTTCGAATGGGCGCGGCTGCTGCTGCACCTCGAAGCGGCGCGGGTGCAGGCCGGCATGCTCACGCCCGGTTGGCTCGCGACCGATGCGCAGAAACTGTTCGAGAACAACTGCCGCAACGGTTGGGACGTCGATGGTTTGCCGGGCATCATTTACACCCTCGACTGGGACAACAAAGCGGTAGTTCGCCACCGCTTGCATTGGACTCACGCTGAAGCCAGCGCTGCTGCGAGCGCGTTGCTAAAGCGCACCGGCGATGCGCAATACGAAAGCTGGTACCGACTGTTCTGGGAATTCTGCGAAGTGAATTTCATCGACCGTTGCGACGGCAGTTGGCACCACGAACTCAACCCGCAAAACATCCCCAGCGCCGATATCTGGCCGGGCAAACCCGATCTGTATCACGCCTGGCAAGCCGTGCTGATTCCGCGTCTACCCTTGTCACCCAGTATGGCGACTGCGCTGGCACAGTTATCCCAGAGCAGTCCTGTGTAACCATGTGGTGACATTCGCGCGTCCCTTCGTTACCTGCGAGGGGAAACGTCCTGTTTAAACTCCTGTGCAGCGCAAGCACCAGACTTGCAATGCATAACAACAAGAAAGGTACATCTCAGATGAATGCGATTTCTCGCCTCGCTACTGTCATTTCTGTCGCCTCCCTGTTCCCGCTCGCAATTCTGCCTCTCAGTGTTTCCGCTGCCGAATCCAAAGGTTCGGTCGAAGTCGTGCACTGGTGGACGTCCGGTGGCGAAAAAGCTGCCGTTGATGTGCTCAAGGCGCAAGTCGAAAAAGACGGTTTCACCTGGAAAGACGGCGCTGTCGCCGGCGGTGGCGGTGCGACTGCCATGACCGTGCTGAAAAGCCGTGCCGTTGCCGGCAACCCGCCTGGCGTCGCTCAGATCAAAGGTCCGGACATCCAGGAATGGGCGTCGACCGGCCTGCTCGACACCGACGTTTTGAAAGACGTCGCCAAGTCGGAAAAGTGGGACAGCCTGCTCGACAAGAAAGTCTCCGATACCGTGAAGTACGACGGTGATTACGTGGCCGTGCCGGTGAACATTCACCGGGTGAACTGGCTGTGGATCAACCCGGAAGTGTTCAAGAAAGCCGGGATCACCAAGAACCCGACCACCCTCGAAGAATTCTATGCCGCTGGCGACAAGCTGAAAGCTGCGGGCTTCATTCCGCTGGCTCACGGCGGTCAGCCTTGGCAGGACAGCACCGTGTTCGAAGCCGTCGTGCTTTCGGTCATGGGTGTCGATGGTTACAAAAAAGCCCTGGTTGATCTGGACAACGCCGCGCTGACTGGCCCGGAAATGGTCAAGGCGCTGACCGAGCTGAAGAAAGTCGCGACCTACATGGACGCCGACGGCAAAGGTCAGGACTGGAACCTGGAAGCGGCCAAGGTCATCAACGGCAAGGCCGGCATGCAGATCATGGGTGACTGGGCCAAGTCCGAATGGACCGCTGCCAAGAAAGTCGCTGGCAAGGACTACGAGTGCGTAGCTTTCCCGGGCACCGACAAGGCGTTCACCTACAACATCGACTCGCTGGCCGTGTTCAAGCAGAAGGACGCAGGCACTGCGGCCGGTCAGCAGGACATCGCCAAAGTCGTGTTGGGTGAGAACTTCCAGAAAGTCTTCAGCATCAACAAAGGCTCGATCCCGGTGCGTAACGACATGTTGAACAACATGGAGAAACTCGGTTTCGACTCCTGCGCCCAGACTGCTGCCAAGGACTTCCTGGCGGACGCCAAATCCGGTGGCCTGCAGCCAAGCATGGCGCACAACATGGCGACCACGCTGGCGGTGCAAGGCGCGTTCTTTGATGTCGTGACCAACTACATCAACGACCCGAAAGCCGACCCGGCCGACACCGCCAAGAAACTTGGCGCAGCGATCAAGTCGTCCAAATAAGCCGTAACGGCAAGCTGCGAGCCGCAAGCCGCAAGCTACAAGCTACAAGCTTGAGCTCTATCGGTCTTGCAGCTTGCAGCTTGTAGCTGTTCTTCACTTTTTTTGATGGATTTCCCCATGAGTTCTGTTGCTGTGTTCAGCAAGGCCTCGCCGTTCGATGCATTGCAGCGCTGGCTACCAAAACTGGTGCTGGCGCCGAGCATGTTCATCGTGCTGGTGGGCTTCTATGGCTACATCCTGTGGACGTTCGTGCTGTCGTTCACCACCTCGACGTTCCTGCCCAACTACAAGTGGGCCGGTCTGGCGCAATACGCGCGGTTGTTCGACAACGATCGCTGGTGGGTCGCGAGCAAAAACCTCGCGGTGTTCGGCGGCATGTTCATCGGCATCACCTTGGTGATTGGCGTGTTGCTTGCGGTGTTTCTCGACCAGCGCATCCGTCGCGAAGGCTTTATCCGCACCATTTACCTGTACCCGATGGCGCTCTCGATGATCGTCACCGGTACCGCGTGGAAATGGCTGCTCAACCCGGGCATGGGCCTGGACAAATTGTTGCGTGACTGGGGCTGGGAAGGCTTCCGTCTCGACTGGCTGATCGACCCGGATCGCGTGGTTTACTGCCTGGTGATCGCCGCTGTGTGGCAAGCCTCGGGCTTCATCATGGCGATGTTCCTTGCCGGCCTGCGTGGCGTTGATCAATCGATCATCCGTGCCGCGCAGATCGATGGCGCGAGCATGCCGACGATCTACTGGAAAGTGGTGCTGCCAAGCCTGCGTCCGGTGTTCTTCAGTGCAGTGATGATTCTGGCGCACATCGCGATCAAGAGCTTCGACCTGGTCGCGGCGATGACTGCCGGTGGTCCGGGTTATTCCTCCGACCTGCCCGCGATGTTCATGTATTCCTTCACCTTCAGTCGCGGCCAGATGGGCATGGGCTCGGCCAGTGCGATTCTGATGCTCGGTGCGATCCTCGCGATCATCGTGCCTTACCTGTATTCCGAGCTGAGGACCAAGCGCAATGACTAGTCTCGCTGCCAAACCTGCTATCAGCCTGAGTCGCATCGCGATCTACGCGGTGTTGATCCTCGCCGTACTGCTTTACCTGGTGCCGCTGGTGGTCATGTTGCTGACCAGCTTCAAGACCCCGGAAGACATCAGCACCGGCAACCTGTTGAGCTGGCCGACCGTGGTCAGCGGCATCGGCTGGGTCAAGGCCTGGGCCACGGTTGACGGTTACTTCTGGAACTCGATCAAGATCACCGTTCCGGCCGTGATCATCTCCACCGCCATCGGTGCGTTGAATGGTTACGTGCTGTCGTTCTGGCGCTTCCGCGGTTCGCAGTTGTTCTTCGGCCTGCTGTTGTTCGGCTGCTTCCTGCCGTTCCAGACCGTGCTGCTGCCGGCCTCGTTCACCCTCGGCAAGATGGGCCTGGCGAGCACCACCACCGGCCTGGTGTTTATCCATGTGGTTTACGGCCTGGCGTTCACCACGCTGTTCTTCCGTAACTACTACGTGAGCATTCCGGATGCGCTGGTCAAAGCTGCACGTCTGGACGGTGCGGGTTTCTTCACGATTTTCCGCCGGATCATTCTGCCGATGTCGACGCCGATCATCATGGTCTGCCTGATCTGGCAGTTCACCCAGATCTGGAACGACTTCCTGTTCGGTGTGGTGTTCTCCAGCGGTGATTCGCAACCGATCACGGTGGCGCTGAACAACCTGGTCAACACCAGCACCGGCGCCAAGGAATACAACGTTGATATGGCAGCGGCGATGATCGCCGGCCTGCCGACCCTGCTGGTCTATGTGGTCGCAGGCAAGTATTTCGTGCGCGGGCTGACGGCCGGCGCGGTCAAGGGGTAATCATGGCAACGCTCGAACTTCGCAACGTCAACAAGACCTACGGTGCCGGCCTGCCGGACACCCTGAAGAACATCGAACTGTCGATCAAGGAAGGCGAATTCCTGATCCTCGTCGGCCCGTCGGGCTGCGGCAAGTCGACCCTGATGAACTGCATCGCCGGTCTGGAAACCATCACCGGCGGCGCGATCATGATCGGTGATCAGGACGTCAGCGGGATGAGCCCGAAGGATCGCGACATCGCCATGGTGTTCCAGTCCTACGCGCTGTACCCGACCATGAGCGTGCGCGAGAACATCGAATTCGGCCTGAAGATTCGCAAGATGCCGCAGGCCGCGATCGACGAGGAAGTCGCGCGCGTGGCCAAGCTGTTGCAGATCGAACACTTGCTCAATCGCAAGCCGGGTCAGCTTTCCGGTGGTCAGCAACAGCGTGTGGCGATGGGCCGTGCCCTGGCGCGTCGGCCGAAGATTTATCTGTTCGACGAACCACTGTCCAACCTCGACGCCAAGCTGCGCGTCGAGATGCGCACCGAAATGAAACTGATGCATCAGCGCCTGAAAACCACCACGGTCTACGTGACCCACGACCAGATCGAAGCGATGACCCTGGGCGACAAAGTTGCGGTGATGAAGGACGGCATCATCCAGCAGTTCGGCACGCCAAAAGAGATCTACAACGACCCGGCCAACCTGTTCGTGGCGAGCTTCATCGGTTCGCCGCCGATGAACTTCATCCCGCTGCGCCTGCAACGCAAGGACGGTCGTCTGCTGGCGCTGCTCGACAGTGGTCAGGCCCGTTGTGAATTGCCGATGAGCATGCAGGATGCTGGTCTGGAAGATCGCGAAGTGATCCTTGGCCTGCGCCCGGAACAGATCGTTCTGGCGAACGGCGAGGGCAATGGCCTGCCAAGCATCCGTGCCGAAGTGCAGGTGACCGAGCCGACCGGTCCGGACACCCTGGTATTCGTCAATTTGAATGACACCAAAGTCTGCTGCCGTCTGGCGCCGGATGTGGCACCGCAGGTGGGCGAGAACCTGACGCTGCAATTCGATCCGTCGAAAGTGTTGTTGTTCGATGCCAATACTGGCGAGCGCCTCGGCACTGCCGGGCAACCACAGACCGATGCGCGGTCTGCGAACGTGGCGCAATTCAAAGGCCGCTGAAGAACAAATGTGGGAGCGAGCCTGCTCGCGAAAGCGGTCTGACATCCAGCATTGATGTCGCCTGATACACCGCATTCGCGAGCAGGCTCGCTCCCACAAAGGAGCACGCGGTGGATGGCCTGTAATCCATCGCACTTTATGTAAACCGCGTTAGATAAAAACAGTTAATAACAATAAAGACGAGGATGTAGGGATGAAAAAGAAACACGTCAATGCCCGGTTGATCTGCCAAGTGTCGGCTGCGGCGGCCTTGGTGCTGGCCGGTAACGCCATGGCGGCGGATGCCTTCAGTTCCGATTCGAAATGGATGACCGGCGACTGGGGTGGCGAGCGTACCAAGCTGATCGAGCAGGGTATCGACATCAAGGCCGACTACGTTGGGGAAGTCGGTGGCAACCTGAACGGTGGCTACAACGACGACAAGACCGCGCGTTACGCTGACCAGTTCGGTCTGGGCGTGGCACTCGATCTGCAAAAGCTGTGGGGCTGGGATAACACCCAGGCGAAGATCCAGCTGACTAACCGTAACGGCTACAACATCTCCAACGACCGCGTTGGCGATCCGCGTGCCGGCACCCTCAGCTCCTCGCAAGAAGTTTACGGCCGTGGCCACATGGTGCGTCTGACCCAGTTGTGGATTCAGCACCAGTTCTTCGACAACAAGCTCGACGTCAAGGCCGGTTACTTCGGTGAAGGCGAAGACTTCAACACCTTCCCGTGCGACTTCCAGAACCTGGCGTTCTGCGGTTCGCAAGTGGGTAACTGGGCGACCAACATCTGGTACAACTGGCCCGTCAGCCAGGCCGCGATCCGTGTGAAGTACAACATCAACGACGAGCTCTACGCGCAGATCGGCGCGTACAACCAGAACCCGTCGCAGCTGGAACACGGCAACGGCTTCAAGCTCAGCGGCAGCGGCACCAAAGGTACTGTGTTGCCGGTTGAGTTGGTCTGGTCGCCGAAGGTCAACAGCCTGCCGGGCGAATACCGTGTGGGTTACTACAAGAGCACGGCCGATGCCGACGACGTTCGTGAAGACGTCAACGGTTTCGACGCAGCCACCACTGGCGACGCCTACAAAACCCACAGCAGCAAAAGCGGCTACTGGTTCGTGGCGCAACAGCAACTCACCAGCCATAACGGTGATGCGACCCGCGGTCTGAACATCGCGGCCAACGCCACGTTCCACGACAAAGACACCAACTTCATCGACAACTATCAGTCGGTGATGTTTGTCTACAAAGGCCCATTCGACGCGCGTCCAAAGGATGACGTCGGTATCGGTGCGGCGCGTATCCACGTCAACGACGACGTGAAGAAAAACGCCGAACTGCTGAACGCTTCCAACGGTGTTTCGGATTACGACAACCCGGTGTTCTCGCCGATTCGTGAAACCGAATACAACTACGAGATCAACTACGGCTTCCACGTCACCAACTGGCTGACCGTACGTCCTAACCTGCAGTACATCACTCACCCGGGTGGTGTGGATGAAGTTGATAACGCTTTGGTCGCTGGCCTGAAAATTCAGTCTACGTTCTAACGCGTCTGCGATAAGCTCCTCTCTATGTGCGCATATTTGCGGACAGCCAAGGCTGTCCGCTTTTTTTTGGGGGCGGCGCACCCCTGTGAAAGACGAGTTCAGGATCGTGGCAAATGCATGAGCATCCGCTACAACGCTTCTTCAAATCCCTGCGTGAACAACCGGTGTTCGCCTGGGAGCGCTATCAGATGCGCGACGTGTTGGTGATCGATCACCCGCTGTGTCAGGCGGTGTTCAGTCGTCAGGGCGCGCAGTTGCTGCACTTTCAGCCGCGCGGGCAAAAGCCGTGGTTGTGGTGTGCGGCGAAGTGGCCGCATGTCGGCGCTATTCGCGGTGGTGTGCCGGTGTGCTGGCCTTGGTATGGCCGTCATCCGAGCGAAAACGCCTGGCCATCGCATGGTTGGGCGCGTTTGCTCGACTGGAAGTTGCTCGACAGCAGCAGCGCCGAAGATGGCGTGCGCTTGCACTGGCAATTGCAGCTGTGCGACTGGCAGGTTGACCTGCACGCACATCTGGGTGAACGCATGGAATTACGCCTGAGCACCGAGCATCAGGATGACATGCCGTGCCAGTTGAGCCAGGCTTTGCATGCTTACTGGCGTATTGGCGATGTCGGTGAGATAGCGCTGTCTGGGCTCGAAGGGGCGCAGGGTTATGACCAGTTGAATCGCCAGGTTTGCCAGCAGGAAGGCGAGTTGCGGGTGGATGGCGGCTGTCAGCGAGTGTTCCAGCATGACGGTGAATTGCAGTTGAAAGATCACGCCTGGCAGCGCGAGTTGTGCATCGATACCGGCGACAGTGCCGACACGGTGGTCTGGCATCCTGGAGCGCGGCCGTTGTTGGGCGTGACGTGGGATGAGATTTCCGAGTTTGTCTGTGTGGAAGCGGCGGCGGGCGGGACGGACAGTCTGCATCTGGCGCCGGGGGAGAAGGCGCATTTGAGCTTGCAGGCGTGGGCGGCGGCTTAGAGGGTTTCGCGGTGTATGGACTGGCCCTTTCGCGAGCAGGCTCGCTCCCACATTTGGAATGCATTTCCCTGTGGGAGCGAGCCTGCTCGCGAAGAGGCCGGATCAGTCAGCCGAGATTCCGGATCAGTTGAACTCGTCACCCACCGGATACCGGCTGGCATTCAAGCTCTCTTTGATCTTGCGCAAATGCGGCTGGAAATCCACGCCACGACGCAACGTCATTCCCGTCGCCAACACATCCAGTACCGTCAACTGAATGATCCGCGACGTCATCGGCATATAGATGTCGGTGTCTTCCGGCAGCGGAATATTCAGGCTCAAGGTACTCGCCTTGGCCAGCGGCGAATTCTCCGCCGTCAAACCCAACACCGAAGCGCCGTTCTCGCGAGCAATACGCGCCACCTCGACCAGCTCACGGGTGCGACCGGTGTAGGAAATGATCACGAACAACTCACCGGTGTGCGCCACCGAAGCAATCATCCGCTGCATCAGCACATCGGCATGCGCGGTCACCGCCAGGTTGAAGCGGAAGAACTTGTGCTGCGCATCCAGTGCCACCGGTGCCGAAGCGCCGAGGCCGAAGAAGTGGATCTGCCGCGCCTGAATCAACAGGTCGACGGCGCGGCTGATCAGGTTCGGGTCCAGCGCCTGACAAGCACTGTCCAGCGAGGCAATGGCACTGCCGAAAATCTTTTGCGTGTACGCCTCTGGATTGTCGTCGGCCTCGACCGCGCGGCTGACATACGCCGCGCCGCTGGCCAGACTCTGCGCCAGTTGCAGTTTGAGTTCGGGATAGCCGCTGACACCGAACGAACGGCAGAAACGGTTGACCGTCGGTTCGCTCACCGAGGCTGCCTGGGCGAGGGCGGCGATGCTGAAGCGGGTGGCCTGCTGCGGGTTGAGCAGGATCACCTCGGCGACTTTGCGTTCGGCCTTGTTCAGGTCTTCAAGGCGACTCTGGATCTGTTCCAGTAAATTTCGCACGCGGTCCATATGGAATTCCTAATTCACCTGCGCAAAGGTGCGCCGGGCTATGCAAATTGGGCCTTTGATATGGCCCGTAACGGTGGCCTATCCTACTGATGGCTCCGACTGACCACCACTCGGAATCTGTATTTTGCGAAAATGTTGTGGTTATTACTACATTTTCCCTTGAGTGATGCCTTGAAAAAAGGTATTTGTAGCTTAACTTGATAAAAGAACAAACATCATGCCTTCGATTACGGTTGAACCGTGCACCTTTGCCTTGTTCGGCGCGCTTGGCGATCTGGCCCTGCGCAAGCTGTTTCCTGCCCTTTATCACCTCGATGGCGCCGACCTGCTGCACGAGGACACGCGCATCATCGCGTTGGCCCGTGAAGAAGGTTCCCAGCAACAGCACATGGCGTTCATCGCCGCCGAACTGCGTCGCTATGTGGGCAAAGAGCTGAACGAGGCCGTCGCCGAGCGTTTTCTCGCACGCCTGACCTACCTGCACGTCGATTTCCTCAAATCCGAAGATTATGTGGCGCTGGCCGAACTGGCTGGCAGCACGCAACGCATGATTGCCTACTTCGCCACGCCGGCCGCGGTGTACGGCGCGATCTGCGAGAACCTGGCGAAAGTCGGTCTGGCAGAAAACACCCGTGTGGTGCTGGAAAAGCCGATCGGCTCCGACCTCGAATCGTCGCGCAAGGTTAACGACGCCGTGGCGCAGTTCTTCCCGGAGAACCGCACCTACCGCATCGACCATTATCTGGGCAAAGAAACCGTTCAAAACCTGATCGCCCTGCGTTTCGCCAACAGCCTGTTCGAAACCCAGTGGAACCAGAATTACATCTCCCACGTGGAAATCACCGTGGCCGAGAAGGTCGGCATCGAAGGCCGCTGGGGCTATTTCGACAAGGCCGGCCAGCTGCGCGACATGATCCAGAATCACCTGCTGCAACTGCTCTGCCTGATCGCCATGGATCCGCCGGCCGACCTGTCCGCCGACAGCATCCGTGACGAGAAAGTAAAAGTGCTCAAGGCACTGGCGCCAATCAGCCCGGAAGGCCTCACCACTCAGGTGGTACGCGGCCAGTACATCGCCGGCCACAGCGAAGGCAAATCCGTTCCGGGTTACCTCGAAGAACCGAATTCCAACACCCAGAGCGACACTGAAACCTTCGTCGCCCTGCGTGCCGACATCCGCAACTGGCGCTGGGCCGGCGTACCGTTCTACCTGCGCACCGGCAAGCGTATGCCGCAGAAACTGTCGCAGATCGTCATCCACTTCAAGGAACCGTCGCACTACATTTTTGCGCCGGAACAACGCCTGCAGATCAGCAACAAACTGATCATCCGCCTGCAACCGGACGAAGGCATTTCCTTGCGCGTGATGACCAAAGAGCAGGGCCTGGACAAAGGCATGCAACTGCGCAGCGGGCCGCTGCAACTGAATTTCTCCGACACCTGGCGTAGCGCGCGGATCCCCGATGCCTACGAGCGGTTGTTGCTGGAAGTGATGAACGGCAATCAGAACCTGTTTGTCCGTAAAGATGAAATCGAAGCCGCGTGGAAATGGTGTGACCAGCTGATCGCCGGGTGGAAAAAATCCGGTGACGCGCCCAAGCCGTATGCGGCCGGGTCGTGGGGGCCGATGAGCTCCATTGCATTGATCACGCGGGACGGGAGGTCGTGGTATGGCGATATCTGATGTGCAACTGCCTGCGGGCGTGAACGCTCATGAATTCAAGAGCCCGGTGCTGTTGGCCGAAGGTCTGGCGCTGAACGTCGCCAAGCAATTGAGCGAGGCCATTGCGGCACGCGGCAACGCGGTGCTGGTGGTGTCGGGCGGTCGTAGCCCGGTGGCGTTTTTCCAGCACCTGGCCAAGCAGGAGCTGGACTGGTCGAAGGTCGTCGTGACCCTCGCCGACGAACGCTGGGTACCGGTTGAACACGCCGACAGCAATGCCGGCCTGCTCAAGCAGTATCTGCTCAAAGGCCCGGCGGCCAAGGCGCAGTTCCTCAGCCTTTATAGCGCGGCGGCCAACGTCGAGCAGGCTGCTGAACAGGCCGATCGTCTGCTCGCCGAGTTGCCGCCGATTGACGTACTGGTATTGGGCATGGGCGATGACGGGCACACCGCGTCGCTGTTCCCCGACAGCCCGAACCTGACCGAAGCCTTGCAAGCCGATGGCACACGCCGTTGCTGGCCGATGCTGGCGCCAAGCGTGCCGCGTCAGCGTCTGACCATGAGCCGTGCTTTGCTGGCTTCGGCCCGGCACAAGATTCTGTCGATTTCCGGTCAGTCGAAACTGACCACCCTGAATGCCGCACTGGCATCCGACGACGTCGCCGCCATGCCGGTGCGCGCGTTTCTGCAACCTACGTTAGAGATTTACTGGTGCCCATGAGCCAAGGAACAGCCGCTATGACAACCCCATCCCCGACCGTTTCCATGGCGGACAAAGTTGCCCTGATCGACAGCCTCTGCGCCAAGGCGCGGATCCTGCCGGTGATCACCATCGCTCGCGAACAGGACGTGCTGCCATTGGCCGACGCCCTGGCCGCCGGTGGTCTGACCGCGCTGGAAGTGACCCTGCGTTCGCAGTTCGGCCTCAAGGCCATCCAGATCCTGCGCGACCAGCGCCCGGAACTGATGACCGGTGCCGGCACCGTGCTCGATCGCAACATGCTCGCGGCGGCCGAAGCGGCCGGTTCGCAATTCATCGTCACCCCGGGCATCACCCGTGACCTGCTGGAAGCCAGCGTCGACAGCCCGATTCCGCTGTTGCCGGGCATCAGCAACGCCTCCGGCATCATGGAAGGCTATGGTCTGGGCTATCGCCGCTTCAAGTTGTTCCCGGCGGAAGTCAGCGGTGGCGTGGCGGCAATCAAGGCCCTCGGCGGCCCGTTCGGCGAAGTGAAATTCTGCCCGACTGGCGGCGTGGGTCCTGCCAACATCAAGAGCTACATGGCGCTGAAAAACGTCATGTGCGTGGGCGGTAGCTGGATGCTTGATCCGGAGTGGATCAAGAACGGCGACTGGGCGCGTATTCAGGAATGCACCGCCGAGGCGTTGGCACTGCTGGACTGATTGTTACCAGACACTTCGTTGTGTGTTCTACGGCTTTACGGTGCGCTTGGTCGGTGCACCGTTTTTTTTTGCCTGAAAATTGCTATGTAGAAGCTATGTAGGAGCTGTCGAGTGAAACGAGGCTGCGATCTTTTGACCTTGCTCTTGAGCGCCAACATCAAAAGATCGCAGCCTTCGGCAGCTCCTACATCGACACCGTTACGACGCGATACATAGTTACCGCACAGCCGCGTTTGCGTGGCGCTAATCTGCTTTCATCTTACGGAAGAGAGAACGCCTCATGGACGACCATCAATCTGTCGCTTTATCAATCAACGCTCTGCACCCGCGGCAGTTGCCCGTGGTTGGCAGTTTCGATTGGCACAACAGCAAGGGCAAGGTGCGCAACATCAGCGCGGGCGTCGAAGGCTTGCCTCTTCTATTGCGGCTGACCCTGGTCGATGCCATGACCGGCGAGCCGGTCAGTGGCGCCGTGGTTCGCATTGAGCAGCACATTGGCACCGACACACTGTGCGGCAGTCAGTCGACCGACAGTAAGGGCATCGTTCGTTTCACCAGCCTTTACCCGGATCGGCAAACTGCCTTTTCGTGCATCGCTCTGAGCGTCGCCATCGCCAATGACGATCAACAGCCGCAGCTGTACCAAGAGGCCTGGGCGGGGCGCCTGCATTTGCCCTGTGCCTGCAATTGCACAGCCGTTGATAACGATGCCGTTCGGCTGGGATTGCGCCCGATCACGGACGCTGGCCCGGAGGACGGCTACTTCGGCAGCCTGACGATCGGCGTCGACACCTTTGCGGTGTCGTCGCAGATCGGCCTTGCTGGCTACGAGAAGTCCACAGGCGCGGTGTTTTAGCGCAGCTCGTTCAGCGCGCGGACCAGCAACTGCATGTCGGCAGCGGTGGTGGTCAGCCCCGGCGTAATGCGGATGCTCGGCCCGCTGGCTGCGCCGTTGCGCACCACGGTGAACAGGTTGTAGTCGTTGAGCAGACGCTCGGCCATCGCCTGTTGATCATCGTGGCGGGTGAAACGCAGCGATGTGATGCCGCAATACAGTCGTGGATCGTCTGGCGTCATCACCTCGATACCCGGCAAGTGTCGCACCGCGCTGACCCACAGATTGCGCAGATAATTGACGCGAGCGCCTTTGGCCGGCGCACCGCCGAGGGAGCGGTGCTCCTCGAACACTAGCGGCAAGGTCATCAGCGCTGGAATGTTGGGCGTGCTGTACGACGTGCGCGCACGGATATCATTGGCCGGGTAATGCATTTCATCCATGTCCGGATCGATATCGGTCAAGCGTTGCGGCGCGATATAGAGGAAGCCGAGGGTGAGTGGTGCGCCGATCCATTTGTGCAGGTTGTAACCCGCGAAAGAGATGCCCAGTGCTTCAAGATCGAACTCGATCTGACCGAGCGCGTGGGCGCCGTCGAGGATGACATCGACGCCATGCTCTTTGGCGAGCGCGGCGATGGCTTGTACCGGCATGACCAGGCCGGTGCGGTGAGTGACGTGAGTCAGGGCCATCAGCTTGATCTTCGGGTGGCCGCTGAACGCTTCGCGGTAAGTCTCCAGCAGACTGTCGTAACTCGCGGGGTGCGCGTGGGCAATCTCGATCACCTCGGCACCACGATGTCTGGCCAGCCAGCGCATGGCGCCTTTGACCGTGTCGTATTCCAGATCACTGATCAGCACCTGATCGCCCGGTTGCAAGCGGTTGTAGTTGCGGATCAGCGATTGCAGGCCTTCGGTGGCGTTGCGGGTGAACGCGACGCTCTGTGCACGCACGCCAATCAGCTCGGCCAGTTGCGCGCGGATATCGAGGTTGTCGTGCTGCTCGAAACGCTGGCGCACGTACACCGAATTGCTGGTGTTGATCAGCTCGATATTGCGCTGGTATTCCTCGATTACTGTGCGCGACATGCGCCCGAAGTAACCGTTTTCCAGGTTTACGGGGCCGGGTTGAACGTCGTAACGATCGGCGAACGTTTGCCAAAAGGCTTCGTCACGGGCGCGGCGGGTGTTATCGGGCATGGTCGGCTGACTCTAGAGAGGAGGGCGCTTCAATGGCGCGGGGCAGGTTTGCCGTGTTTGGCGCGCAGCGGTTCGAGCAAGTCCGAGAGGCCGTTATGGTCGATCTCCTGCATCAGCGCGAGCAGGCCGCCGAGTTCGCCGTGCGGGAAACCTTCACGGGCAAACCAGTTCAGGTATGGCCCCGGCAGGTCGGCAATGATCCGGCCCTTGTATTTGCCGAAGGGCATTTCTCGGGTTATCAGCAGTTCGAGTTTTTCGGGATTCATCAGGGATTTCGTCTAGCTCAAATCAGCTTGGAAAATACAGGCATTCTGCATGCAGGCCAAATGACAGATCATGCAAATAACCGTGATACAGATAGTTCAATTGTCTTTAACTTGTTGATAATTAACGAAATTCTATAAATAAAAAAGCTGGCACGCACACTGCAATATCCCTTGCATCTTCAACCAATCGCAAGGAATTGAAAAATGACCGACATGAATAAAGAAGCCATCTCTGTACTCAATGACCTGATTGAAACCAGCAAGGACGGTCAGGAAGGGTTCAAGACTTGCGCTGAAGACATCAAGCATCCAGAACTGAAAACCCTGTTTGTAACTCGCTCCGCTGATTGCGCCACCGCTGCAGCAGAACTGCAGGCCGAAGTTCGCAAGCTGGGCGGCGATCCGGAAACCTCCACCAGCGTCAGCGGTGACCTGCACCGTCGCTGGGTCGACGTCAAAGCCATGTTCACCGGCAAGGACGAAGAGGCTGTGCTGAACGAAGCCGAGCGTGGTGAAGACCATGCGCTGAAGGCTTACAAAGAAGCGCTCGAGAAGATCAACAAGCACAATCTGGTAGGTATTCGTGACCTGGTTGAACGCCAATACCACGGCGTGCAACGCAACCACGACCAGGTGAAAGCCCTGCGTAACCAGGCTCGCGCTCGTTCTTAAGCGCTTGCCGGTTATAAAAAACGCCAGCTAGTCTGGCGTTTTTTTATGTCTGGTGGAAAGCCAAAGCAAGAGCCCCTCACCCTAGCCCTCTCCCGGAGGGAGAGGGGACTGATCGTGGTGTTCTTTCGAGGTACGCCGACCTGGGGTACCGGGTCGAACCAGGGATTTGAAATCCACATAGATCGGCTCCCTTTCCCCCTCGCCCCCCTGGGGGAGAGGGCTGGGGTGAGGGGGAAAGCTCTCACTGACACCCCACCAATCAATCAGCCAATGCTGATCGCCGGCAAAGTAGGCAACGTCACCGTCTGCTGCTTACGCGGCGCCAGAATCTCCGCCTCACCATCCACCACCAACTCATCACGCTGGTTGAACACACGAGTGGCAATGCGTACACGAAACTTCGGCAGTTTCTCGAGAATTTCCAGACGCACGGTCAACGTGTCGCCGATCTTCACCGGCTTCTGAAAGCTCATCTGCTGACCGATATAAATGGTGCCCGGCCCAGGCAGCTCGCAGGCAACGGCGGCACTGATCAGCGCGCCACTGAACATACCGTGAGCGATACGCTCCTTGAACATGCTGGCGGCGGCAAACTCGGCGTCCAGGTGCACCGGGTTGTGGTCGCCCGACATCGCGGCAAACAGTTGAATGTCGCGCTCTTCGACGGTTTTGCTGTAGCTGGCGGTCTGGCCGACTTCGAGGGCTTCGTAAGGGATGTTGGTAACCTGGGTCATCGGTCTCGATTCCTGTGACGGATTCAGTGAATCCAGAAAAAATTATTCGCTGCGCTGAGGGCGCGGATGGCTCAGGGCCTGATCGATCCAGGCCAGCACATCCGCGATCACTTCGTCGCGGTTGGTTTCGTTGAACAATTCGTGCCGCGCCTGCGGGTAGATCTTCAGTTGCAGGTGCTGGCTGCCGGCCGAGCGCAAAGCATTGGCCAGATCTGTCAGACGCTTGCCTTCACTCACCGGATCACATTCGCCGCCGATTACCAGCACCGGCAGGCCCGGGTCGATCTGCGCGAGATTGGACGCTTTGCTGATCTGCTGCAAGCCGCCGAGCAGGTCGATCCACAGTTGATTGGTGCAGCGAAAGCCGCATAACGGGTCGTTGGCATACTGGTCGACTTCGGCGGGATCACGACTCAGCCAGTCAAAGCGTGTGCGCACCGGTTTGAATTTGTTGTTGAACGAGCCGAACGACAACCATTCGATCAACGCGCTGCGGCCCTTACCTCCCTGGCGCATTTTCTCCACACGGGCGATCTGCCGCGCGGCGCCGTACAGCGCAACAGGCTGAAAGTTGGAACCACTGAGAATCGCCCCGTGCAGACTGGCGCTGTGGTGCAGTAAATAGCCTTGGGCAAGATAGCTGCCCATGCTGTGCCCCAACAAAATAATCGGCACACCGGGGTGTTGTTGACCAATGTGCTGATTGAGGCTGGCCAGATCGCCGAGCACTTTGCACCAGCCGTCGTCATCGGCGAAGTGGCCGAGGGTGCCGTGATTGGCGGTTTTGCCATGTCCGCGTAAATCCGGGGCGTACACGCCATATCCTTTGTCGCAAAACGTGTCGGCCAGTCGTGCATAGCGGCCGCTGTGTTCGGCCATGCCATGGGCCAGCAGGATCACCGCTTTCAATGGCGCTGCGGGCAGCCATTGATTGACGAAGAGGCGGCTGCGGTCACTCGCGTCCAGCCATAGGGTGTCGTGGATCATGGCGCTTCCTTTGCTCAGAGTCGGATCATTGTATAGCGCGTCTGATCAGCCCACGCCACGGCAGGAAGATTCACACGATCAATGACGGCTTTGTCCATATTTGCCTCAATGGCCATAACTGCTAGTGTCCGTGAAGCTCCGCTTTTTCAGAAATGACAGAAAGCGGCCCCGGATCGGCTCAGGTAAAGAGGACAAGAACAATGCAACCTGATTTCTGGAACGACAAACGCCCGGCCGGCGTACCGCTGGACATCGACATGGGTGAGTTCAAGTCGGTGATCGAGGTGTTCGAGCGTTCCTGCAAGAAGTTCGCCGATCGCCCGGCGTTCAGCAACATGGGCATCACCCTGACCTACGCTGAACTTGAGCGTCAGAGCGCAGCCTTCGCCGGTTACTTGCAGGCGCATACCGATCTGGTCCCGGGGGATCGCATCGCCGTGCAGATGCCCAACGTCCTGCATTACCCGATTGCCGTGTTCGGTGCATTGCGTGCCGGGTTGATCGTGGTCAACACCAACCCGCTGTACACCGCGCGCGAGATGCGTCATCAGTTCAAGGATTCCGGGGCACGGGCACTGGTGTACCTGAACATGTTCGGGCAGAAAGTCCAGGAAGTGCTGCCCGACACCGACATTCAATACCTGATCGAAGCGAAGATGGGCGACCTGATGCCCACCGCCAAGGGCTGGCTGGTCAACACCGTGGTCAGCAAAGTGAAGAAAATGGTCCCGGCGTATTCGCTGCCGCAGGCGATCTCCTTCAAGAGCGCACTGCGCATGGGTCGCGGCCTGGGCATCAAGCCACTGAAAGTCAGCCTCGACGACATCGCCGTGCTGCAATACACCGGCGGCACCACCGGGCTGGCGAAAGGCGCGATGCTCACCCACGGCAATCTGGTGGCGAACATGCAGCAAGTGCGCGCCTGTCTCGCCCAGCTCGGCCCGGACGGCCAGCCGCTGCTGCGCGAAGGCCAGGAAGTGATGATCGCGCCGCTGCCGCTGTATCACATCTATGCCTTCACCGCGAACTGCATGTGCATGATGGTTTCCGGCAACCACAACGTGCTGATCACCAACCCGCGCGATATTGCCGGCTTCATCAAGGAGCTGAAGAACTGGCGCTTCTCGGCGCTGCTGGGCTTGAACACCTTGTTCGTGGCGCTTATGGATCACGCGGATTTCAAGACCCTCGATTTTTCCAGCCTCAAGCTCACCAACTCCGGTGGCACCGCACTGGTCAAAGCTACCGCCGAGCGCTGGGAGCAGATAACCGGTTGCCGCATCACCGAAGGCTACGGCCTGACCGAAACCTCACCGGTGGCCTGCACTAACCCGTACGGCGATCAATCGCGGCTGGGCACGGTTGGCTTGCCGGTGCCGGGCACGTTGCTGAAAGTCATCAATGACGATGGTGTCGAGCTGGCTATGGGCGAACGCGGCGAGCTGTGCATCAAAGGCCCGCAGATCATGAAGGGCTACTGGCACAAACCTGAGGCCACGGCCGAAGTGCTGGATGCCGAGGGCTGGTTCAAGTCCGGCGATATTGCGGTGATCGATCCGGACGGTTTTGTGCGCATTGTTGATCGCAAGAAGGACATGATCATCGTCTCCGGTTTCAATGTGTATCCGAACGAGATCGAAGACGTGGTGATGGCCCATCCGAAAGTCGCCAACTGCGCGGTGATCGGGGTGCCGGACGAGCGTTCGGGGGAGGCGGTGAAACTGTTTGTGGTGGCGCGGGAAACCGGGGTCAGTCTTGAAGAGCTCAAGGCCTACTGCAAAGAGAATTTCACCGCGTATAAGGTGCCGAAACACATCGTGTTGCGTGAGTCATTGCCGATGACGCCTGTCGGGAAAATTCTGCGGCGCGAGTTGCGCGATATCGCGTAAAAGTCAAAAACACAAAGATCGCAGCCTTCGGCAGCTCCTACCTTGGAATGCATTTCCTGTAGGAGCTGCCGAAGGCTGCGATCGTTTACTTTGAGTCCCCGAAAACCGGGGCTTCAAAGGTATTCTAGGATTTTTGCTCTAAAATGACTGCTAGGTGGTCTTGAGTCATCATAGTGACTGTAGGGGCCGCTTTTGGCTCTAGTCGACCCTTGGCAAAGCTGCTACTCTCGGCGCGCTTTGTGACTTCTCGGCCTATATAAAAGCCAGATTCACCAATACCAAACACACACCAATAATAATCGCATCAAATGCGGTGAAGAATTCGCGTTGCTGAGGAGTGGGCTTCCATGATCGAAGACTTTTGGAAGGATAAATACCCGGCTGGAATTGCTGCCGACATCAATCCGGACGAGTATCCGAACATTCAGGCAGTGTTGAAGCAATCCTGCCAACGCTTCGCCAACAAACCGGCTTTCAGCAACCTGGGCAAGACAATCACCTACGGTGAATTGTACGAATTGTCCGGTGCGTTTGCCGCCTATCTGCAACAGCATACCGATTTGCAGCCCGGCGATCGAATCGCCGTGCAACTGCCCAACGTTCTGCAGTACCCGGTCGCCGTCTTCGGTGCGATTCGCGCCGGGCTGATCGTGGTCAACACCAACCCGCTGTACACCGCGCGGGAAATGGAACACCAATTCAACGACTCCGGTGCCAAGGCGCTGGTGTGCCTGGCGAACATGGCGCACCTGGCCGAAGCCGTGGTGCCGAAAACCGGCGTCAAACACGTCATCGTCACTGAAGTCGCCGACCTGCTGCCGCCGATCAAGCGACTGCTGATCAACAGCGTCATCAAGTACGTGAAGAAAATGGTCCCGGCCTATCACCTGCCCAAAGCCGTCAAGTTCAACGACGTGCTGAGCAAGGGCCAGGGCCAACCGGTTGCCGAAGCCAATCCGCACAGCGGCGACGTTGCCGTGCTGCAATACACCGGCGGCACTACCGGCGTGGCCAAAGGCGCGATGCTGACCCATCGCAACCTCGTCGCCAACATGCTGCAGTGCAAGGCGCTGATGGGTTCAAACCTCAATGAAGGTTGCGAGATCCTGATCACGCCGCTGCCGCTGTACCACATCTATGCGTTCACCTTTCATTGCATGGCGATGATGCTGATCGGCAACCACAACATCCTGATCAGCAACCCGCGCGACCTGCCGGCGATGGTCAAGGAACTGTCGAAGTGGAAGTTCAGCGGTTTCGTCGGCCTCAACACGTTGTTCGTGGCGCTGTGTAACAACGAAGGTTTCCGCAAGCTGGATTTCTCCGCGCTGAAAGTCACCTTGTCCGGCGGCATGGCCCTGCAACTGGCCGCTGCCGAGCGTTGGAAAGCGGTCACCGGTTGCGCCATCTGCGAAGGTTACGGCATGACCGAAACCAGCCCGGTGGCCACGGTCAACCCGATCCAGCACATCCAGATCGGCACCATCGGTATTCCGGTGCCATCGACCTTGTGCAAAGTCATCGACGATAACGGTGTCGAGCAGCCGCTGGGTGAAATCGGCGAACTGTGCGTCAAAGGTCCGCAAGTGATGAAGGGCTACTGGCAGCGTCAGGAAGCCACCGATGAAATGCTCGACAGCGAAGGCTGGCTGAAGACCGGTGACATCGCGCTGATCCAGCCGGACGGCTACATGCGCATTGTCGATCGCAAGAAAGACATGATTCTGGTCTCCGGTTTCAACGTCTATCCGAACGAACTGGAAGACGTGCTGGCGACTTTGCCGGGCGTGTTGCAGTGCGCGGCCATCGGCGTGCCGGACGAGAAGTCGGGCGAGGCGATCAAGATTTTCATCGTTGCCAAACCAGGCGTGACCCTGACCAAAGAGCAGGTGATGGATCACATGCGTGCCAACGTCACTGGTTACAAGGTGCCGCGCTCGGTGGAATTCCGCGATGCGCTGCCGACCACCAATGTCGGCAAGATCCTGCGTCGCGAGTTGCGGGATGAAGAGCTGAAGAAGATCAAGGCCAAGTCCGCCGCCTGAAAACACGAAGCCCCGCAGATGCGGGGCTTTTTGTTGGGGCAGGCTGTAGATTTGCAGTGCCTGGTAAATCTACCCCCTCACCCCAACCCTCTCCCCCAGGGGGCGAGGGGGAAGGGAGCCGATCGGGGGCCTTTCAGAACCTGAGTTCAACTCAGGAATCTCAGGTCGGTGTACCTTGCCCAAACACCTCGGTCAGTCCGCTCTCCCTCTGAGAGAGGGAGCCGATCGGGGCTGTTCAGAACCTGAGTTCAACTCAGGAATCTCAGGTCGGTGTATCTCGCCCGAATACCTCGGTCAGTCCCCTCTCCCTCTGAGAGAGGGAGCCAATCGGGGCTGTTCAGAACCTGAGTTCAACTCAGGAATCTCAGGTCGGCGTAGCTCGCCCAAACACCTCGATCAGTCCCCTCTCCCTCTGGGAGAGGGTTAGGGTGAGGGCTATTGACGGAACGGCGCAAAATTCACGTTAGTCCCCGCCGGACGCATGTCCTGCAGATACGAATCCTTGTCTGCACTCAACTCCAGGCTCAATGCCGCTTTACGCTTGCCTTCGTTGCGAATCACCAGCCCTTCAAGCTTTTCACGCAGGAACACCGTCGGCACTTTCAGATGCAGCAGTTCGTCAGTGGCCGGCGTGTGCATCAGCAGGTGAATCCACTCGTACTGACCGATGGCCAGACGCGACACCGGCAGGTCGAACCACCAGATGTTGCGGTTACGGTTCAGTTCGGCGAAGTGGCAGTTGTTGGTGCCAAGCACGGCACCGCCCAGTTCCTTGTTGCGTCGGGCGATGGCCTGCGTTTTATCGAGTTTCATAACATTCCTGCGGGATCAGTTCCTGGCGCTTGGCGCCCATATGTTGCGCATTCTCGGGGCTACGCACGCAAACATAAAGCCCAACCTGCACGCCACGACGAAATGAACCCCTGAAAATAAATGAAACTTGGCGCAAACCCGGCCAGTCAATCATTACGTACTGACTTTTCCCCCTAATTGCACCAAGGAGAAACACCATGAGTAGCACAGGCGATAAAGTAAAAGGCATGGCCAACGAAGCGGTCGGCAACGTCAAGCAAGGCGTCGGTAAAGCCACCGACAACACCAAGCTGCAAGCCGAAGGCAAGATTCAAGAGAAAAAAGGCGAAGCCCAGCAAGCCGTCGGCAAAGCCAAGGACGCGGTCAAAAAAGGCGTCGACAAGGCGTAATCCAGCCTTGAACGAAAGACACGAACGGCCATCCAAGGATGGCCGTTTTTGTGTCAAAAGCCTGCGACGACCCGACGAGGTTCGCCAAACAGGCTACCGTGATGTAAAAAACGGCCCCTGAGTCGCCACGACTTCAACCTGTATTGCGGCGAAAGGAGACGCGAATGATTTTTCCGGACATGAAAGGTCTGCCCCTGCACCGGGTGATGGTGCGCACGGTCACTGAATTCGTCGACGACGAGATGTCGACCTACGCCTCGGCACTGGCCTACCAGATGCTGTTTTCGCTGTTCCCGTTCATTCTGTTTCTGATCGCTCTGATCGGCTTCCTGCACCTGCCGGACTTCTTCTCCTGGCTGCGCCTGCAATCGGAACTGGTGCTGCCCCCGCAGGCACTGGAGCAGGTCAATCCGGTGATCGACCAGTTGCAGCAATCCAAGGGTGGCCTGCTTTCCGTCGGTATTGTCATTGCCCTGTACACCGCCTCCGCTGGCGTGCGCTTGATGATGAGCGCGATGAACGCCGCATACGACGTGGTTGAAGGCCGACCGGTCTGGAAGCGTTTCCCGCTGTCGATTTTCTACACCGTCGGCATTGCCGGCATGCTGCTGGTGGCCGCCGCGCTGATGGTGCTCGGGCCGCAGGTGATGGGCTGGATCGCCGCGCAGGTGGGGCTGGAAGACTTCATCGTCACCGTGTGGACGATCGCGCGCTGGCCGGTGATCGTGATTCTGATGATGGTCGCGGTAGCATTGATCTACTACGTGATGCCGGACGTCAAACAGGAATTCCGTTTCATCACGCCCGGTTCGGTCCTGGCGGTGGTGGTGTGGATCATCGCCTCGTTGGGCTTCGCTTTCTACGTGAAAACCTTCGCCAACTACAACGCGATGTATGGCAGCATCGGGGCGATCATCGTGCTGTTGCTGTATTTCTATATTTCCGCTGCGGTGCTGTTGCTCGGCGCCGAGATGAACGCGGTGATCGAACACATGTCCAGCGAGGGCAAGGACGCGGGTGAGAAAGTCCCCGGCGAACTCGATGAGCATCCCAAACAACACGTCTCGGGCCTGGGCCGCGATCACTCGCTCAAGCCGGACACTGACGAAGTCTGATCATGATCCGTGAAATTCTGAAAATGGGCGACGAGCGCCTGCTGCGCATCGCCCCGCCAGTGCCGACCGAGATGTTCGACAGCCCCGAGCTGTGGCAACTGATCGACGATATGTTCCAGACCATGGAAAGCGTCGGTGGCGTTGGCCTGGCTGCGCCGCAGATCGGTGTCGATCTGCAACTGGTGATCTTTGGTTTCGAACACAGCGAACGTTACCCGGACGCTGAAGCCGTGCCGCAGACGATCCTGATCAATCCGTTGATTACGCCGCTGAGTCCGTTGACGGAGGAGGGCTTTGAGGGGTGTCTGTCGGTGCCGGGGTTGCGCGGTGCGGTGGATCGTTATCAGCAGATTCGTTACGAAGGGTTTGATCCGAAGGGTGAGCCGATTGTGCGCGTAGCATCAGGTTTCCACGCACGGGTTGTGCAGCACGAATGCGATCACCTGATCGGCCGGTTGTACCCGTCGCGGATTACTGACTTCAGCAAGTTCGGTTTTACCGAAGTGATGTTTCCGGATCTCGATCCCACCGCCGACGATTGATCCAAGACCCAGTACATACCCCTGTGGGAGCGAGCCTGCTCGCGAATGCGCAATATCAGTGACAGATTCTGTGACTGACACAGCGCTTTCGCGAGCAGGCTCGCTCCCACATTGGTTTTGCATTGCACATCAGGATTGTGAGGGGGCCAGCTCCATCGCAATCATCGGCTTGTGCCGCGCATACCGGCTCAATCGCTCTGCCATCGCTTGCGGCAGCGCCGGGTCGAACGTGAACCCGCGTCGCTCATAAAATTCACGCAAATCCGGATGACAGAACAGCCACACCGGCTCGCTCACATCCTGCACCGCCGCTGCGATCAGCTGTGCGGCAACGCCCTGTTCACGACACCCCGGATCAACGAACAACCCGGTCAACCATTGCCCGCCGGACACTGGCCGCAGGCACAACGCACCCACAATCTCTCCGCGCCGCGCCACCCACAATTGCGCATCGCGAACAGCTTTCATCGACGATTGGTGGCTGCGGTAAAACTTGTTCATCAACGGCCAAAGCGACTCGTCGAGCAGGCTGTATTGGGTGTCGGGCATGGGATCAGACTGTCGGTGGGCAAAGCGCCGATTATAAAAGAACGCACGGCTCTGGATAGGTGTATACCTGACCTCACATCCCCTGTGAGTGGAGTACGCATCATGTCCAAAGGTATGGATTCAAAGAAAGCCGCGAAGAAGAAACCGGCCAAGACCGCGATTGAAAAACGCGCGGAGAAGAAAGCCAAGAAAGTCGACATCTTCGGCCATTGATCACGCCTTTCCGGAGCCCGGTTCTCGGGCTCCAGCATTGACCTGAAAATAATCTGCAAGAATGCACTGCGTCGTTGCACAGAAGGGGACGAATCCCGTTCCGAGCAACGCCATGCCCCATTACTTCTACGCCGCCCATCGTCAACAGATCGAAACCCTGCGCCAACGTTTCACCGCCCGTACCGAGTGGCCGACCTGGCTGTTGCTGATCGGTGTCTATGGCGGCTGGTTCGCTATTGTTCTTAATAGTCATTGGCTGGGCCGTGCCTTGAGCACCTTGCTGCTGATTCCGCTGTTGTTTTTGTAGCGCTACAACTTTTGCCTTCGCGAGCAGGCTCGCTCCCACAGGAGAAACGCATTCCAATGTGGAGCGAGCCTGCTCGCGAAAACGTCCGCCCCGGCAACAATTCTCCCCGCGCTGAACCGTTTCTTGTGCAAAAAGTGCCAGATACTGGCCGACTAGTGGCCTTGCGCAGGCCTTTGCACTGGCTATGCTTCTCGTAACTAACTATGTCGACCGTCATGTCAAAACATGGCTGATCCACAGGGTTAGTCCGTGAATTCATGCTGCCAGAGTGCGCAACCCAAGGCACCGACACTGAACCAACAAGGAGCGTCGCTTACATGGAAGTTCTTCAACGCGTTAGGGCTGGCCCGCGTGCGGGCTATCAAGAGAAGGATGTCTTGATTAGAGCGTCGCTGCATGGACGCTCCGATTGATCATCATTTATCACCTGACAACTTCCTCCCGTGGAGGAATGCGTGTGCCTGTTCTGTGGAACGTAGTGGTGGATCGTGAAAGAACTGAACTTTCATCAAATCAAAAGTCCGCGCGGAAGGTGATACAACCATGTTCAACCTACATCACAAGGCTGACCTGCAGCAGATCGAGCGATTCAGCTGCGCCTTGACCGAGGCCAACGCCAAGCTGGAAGCGATCAGCCGTTCGATGGCCATGATCGAGTTCACCCCTGAGGGCATCGTTCTCGATGCCAATGAAAACTTCTGCAAAACCATGGGCTACAGCGCCGATGAAGTGCGTGGCAAACATCATCGGGTGTTTTGTGAAGAGGCTTTCTATCGCAGCGAAGAGTACGCCAGATTGTGGCGTGACCTGGCTCGCGGTGAGCCGATCAGCGGGACTTTTCTGCGTTTGAACAAGGCCGGCAGGGAAGTCTGGCTCGAAGCCAGTTACATGCCGGTGTATGGCCCGGACAAGCAAGTCCAGAGCGTGATCAAAGTGGCTGCCGACATCACTGCACGGGTGAATAAAGAGCACGAAGAAGAAAGCATGCTGGCGGCAATCAGTCGCTCCATGGCGGTGATCGAGTTCACCCCGGAAGGCAATGTCATCGCTGCCAACGACAACTTCCTGAAGACCATGCAGTACTCGCTCAACGAAATCGTCGGCCATCATCACAGTCTTTTTTGCCATCGCGCCGAAGCCGAGTCCTCGCAATACAAGGCATTCTGGGCCTCGCTCAATCGCGGCGAATATCACTCGCATCGTTTCGAACGCAAGAACAAATCCGGGCAGATGGTTTACCTCGAAGCGTCGTACAACCCGTTGTTCGACGCCAAGGGCCGCTTGTACAAAGTGGTCAAGTTCGCCAGCGACATCACCCATCAGATGACCACGTTGCAGAACGCTGCGGAATCGGCCCATAGCACTTCGGTACAAAACGATGCCTGCGCGCAAAAAGGCTCACAGGTCGTGCAGCAAACCGTGCAGATCATTCAGGACATTTCCCGCGACCTCAACGAAGCAGCGGCGAGCATCGATGCGGTGAGCAAACAGTCGGACATCATCGGCACCATCGTGCAGACCATTCGTGGCATTGCCGATCAGACCAACTTGCTGGCGCTCAACGCTGCGATCGAAGCGGCGCGGGCCGGGGAGCACGGACGGGGTTTTGCGGTTGTTGCGGATGAAGTGCGCAGCCTCGCGGCGCGTACCAGTCAGGCAACCCTGGAGATTGTCGATGTGGTACGCAAGAACCATGACCTGTCGCTGAGTGCGGTGTCGAGCATGCAGTCGAGCCTGAGTCGTACCGGGCTTGGCGTGGAGTTGGCGAATGAAGCGGGGGAGGTGATTCTGGAGATCCAGCAGGGATCGCGGCATGTAGTGGATGCGATCAGTCAGTTCAATGAAACCCTGCAACTGAACTGATCTTTCCTGAACACACAAAAAACTGTGGGAGCGAGCCTGCTCGCGAAGGCGGCGGAACATTCAACATCAGTGTTGACTGGTTCACCGCCTTCGCGAGCAGGCTCGCTCCCACATTTGATTTCGGGTGACTTGAAGATCACAGCGCAGCGAGAAACTTGTCCGCTTGCTTGTCACTGTCCTTCACATCGTTGTCTTTTTCCGCCTGCGCCAGCTTCATCTTGTCCTGCAAGCGCTCGGCGATCTCCTTGCCGACGGCCAGTTGTTTCTCCGGCGGCATGGCTTTGATGTCATCTTCGGTCAGCCCCATCGACTGCAGGATACTGTCGCGCAGACGCTGTTCCGGCGTCTTGCTCATGTAGTCCTTGAACTCGTCGGTGGCGGATGTTGCCGAGGCCGTGGTGGCATCGGTGGCTTGCAGGTTGACGCGGGTCTTGGCGAACGCTTCGTCGACGTTGTCGCTGATGCGCGTGGCTTCGCTGACTTGCTGGGTCGCGATCTGCGTGGCCGAGTCCTGCACCTTCGCGGTGGCTTCGGCGGTTTGCGCCTGGGTCTGGTTTTGCAGGGTTTGCAGCATGGCGCCGTGCAGGCCACCTTGCAGACCGGCCGCAGCGGTGGACGTCGCATCGTCATTCAGCGCTTTGGGCAGATGAATGATTTGCTGTTGTTTGGCACTGATCAACATGATGTGTGGACCTGTAGGTAATTGCTGACTGGCGTAGCGGAGCAATTACCGTGCCTTCTGAATAAATCCTTTTATTTCAACAGGTTGATCGTCGGTCAGGCGTTCGCGGCGGTCATCCTTTGCCGATAAGCGGCAGAGGATGACCGTTGCCAGCCTCAGCGATGGGCAATGTTCTCCAGTGCCAGATTGCGTGTGCGCGGGCCGAACCAGCCGATGGTCAGCATCACGATGAGCATACTGCTGACGATGAATGCCAACACCCCGGGTGTGCCGAAGTTGTCGAGAAACAGACCGATCAACAGGCTGCTGAACACCGTCGACAAACGACTGAACGAATAACAGAAACCCACAGCGCGGGCGCGGATGTTGGTCGGGAACAGTTCGCTCTGGTACGAGTGATAACTGAAGCTCAACCAGGCGTTGCAGAAGGTGATCATCACCCCGCAGAAGATCAGCCCGAACGCGCTGGTCTGCAAGGCGAACAAAGTGCCGAAGGTCATCGCGCCGAGGGCCGAGCCGACGATCTGCCACTTGTTCTCGAAGCGGTTGGCGAACTTCACGAACAGCAACGGCCCGAGCGGGTAGGCGAGGGTGATGATGAACGCGTACATCAAACTGTGGGTGACGCTGACGCCCTGGCCGGACAGCAACGCCGGCAACCAGTTGCCGAAACCGAAGAAACCGATCGCCTGGAAGATGTGGAAGACGATCAGCATCAACGCGCGACGACGATAGGGCGGTTGCCAGATATCGGCGAAACGACCCTTGCCTTCGACATCGACCGGAACGGCTTCGGGGGCGTCCAGCGGTTTACCGTGATCTTTCTCGCAACGGGCCTCGATAGTGTCGAGAATCCGGTTGGCCTCATCAAAGCGGCCATGCTGCGCGAGCCAGCGCGGCGATTCCGGCAGACGCTTGCGCAGCCACCAGATAAACAGCGCAAACACCGCGCTGGCCAACACCACCCAACGCCAGCCGGACACGCCGAACGGCGCTTGCGGCACCAGCCACCACGACATCAGCGCCACTGCCGGCACCGAGAGGAACTGTATGAAAAACGCGAAGGCAAAGGCGGAGCTGCGCATGCGTTTGGGCACCAGTTCCGAGAGGTAGGCGTCGATGGTCACCAACTCGATGCCCAGACCAATACCAACCAGAAAGCGCATGCAGATGATGCCCAGCGCTGAACTCTGAATCCCCATCAACACCGTCGCCAGCGTGTACCAGACCAGCGCGAAGGTGAAGATCGCACGGCGACCGAAACGATCCGCCAGCGGGCTGAGCAGGCTGGCGCCTAGGAACAGGCCGAGGAACGTCGCCGAAGCAAACGCCGCTTGATCGGAGAAACCGAACACGCCCTGATTGCCGGTGGCGAAGATGCCATCGCGGATCAACCCGGGGCTAATGTAGGCGGTCTGGAACAGATCATAGAGTTCGAAAAAACCACCGATCGACAGCAGCGCCACCAGCCGCCAGATCGTCGCGACCGCTGGAAGACGATCAATGCGGGCGGACACCTGAGCGGCGCGGATCGGGTCGATGCCGTTGCTTGTCGCGGCGGCGGGGGCGTGTGCAGTCATGGGCTGATCCATTTTTTATTGATGGAAAAGCTTAGCCTGCTATCGGAGTTGACGGATTGTGAATATCGGCGGTTTACACAGTTAAACCGCTGATTTCTTGCAATATCTGCTTACGAATTAACGATTTATGCCGCAGCGGCTGAATCTGGCAGCGCCGAGGCCGGCAAGCCGAAGATCCGGTCAAACAGCCAGTTGAAGGCAAACGTGTAGCACGGAATGAAAATGATCAGCGCCAGATCGAGTAGGAAGGCTTGCACCAGACTGATGTTCATCCACCACGCGATCAACGGAATCAGGAACACGATCAGCGTCAGTTGAAAGCCGACGGCGTGAGCAATGCGTCGTTTCACCGTGCGTGTGCGCGATACCTGGCGGCTTTCCCAGTGCTCGAACATCGTGGTGTAGATGAAATTCCAGGTCACGGCGATGGTGGTGATGATCACCGCCAACGGCCCGGTGCTGCCCGGCGACGTGCCGGATAGCAGCGCCAGACCGAGGGCGGAGAAGGTCATGCCGATCACTTCGTAGAGCGACACATAGACCAGTTTGCGTTTGACGCCTTGCATGGGGATTTACCTCTTTCTTGCCGTTTGTTGGCCAGTGGGACTGGCGAAGGCGGCGAAAGATAGCTTCAATAGGGCTGACAGAAAAAGTCAGCTACTTTCAGTTCTATTGATAGGTTTTTAGGGTGAATTTCAACAGCGATAGCATCGAGCTGTTTCTTGCCGTGATCGAACGCGGCTCGTTTTCAGCGGCGGCGCGTGCGTTAGGTCGGGTGCCTTCCGCCGTCAGCATGAGTATTGGCAATCTTGAAGCGGAGCTGGGTTATCTGCTCTTCGACCGCAGCCATCGCGAACCTCAACCCACGGCAATGGCGCTGTCGCTAGTGCCGCATGCGCGACTGATCGCCGAGCAGCTCAAGCAACTGCAAGTGCACGCGGTGGAGTTGTCGTTGGGGCTGGAGAGCAAGTTGTCGATCGGCGTAGTCGCGGACATCGACCGCCGTCGTTTGCTGGCGGCAATCAAGGTGATCGCCGAGCGTCATCCATTGCTCGATATCGAAGTGCTGACCGCGCCGCAGGATGATGTGCTGGCGATGCTGCACAGCGGCCGGGTCAGCGTGTGCCTGGCGTTCGCCGGGCTGAGCATGAATGTGCTGGAGCGTTTTCAGTTTGTCGGCAGCGAACGGATGATCGCCACGCTGGCGGCGGACAGCCCGCTGTTGCAGGGGCAGGATGTGTTTCTCGAAGATCTGGTGCATGTGCGGCAGATCATCGTCGCCAGTCGCGACTTGCCGATCAGTGAAACGCGACCGTTGGTGGCGGAGTCGTACTGGCGCACGGACAGCCTTGAGACGGCGATGGAAATGGTTGAGGCAGGATTGGGCTGGGGTAATTTTCCGCTGTCGGTGGTGCAGTCGCGGATCGAGTCCGGGCGGCTGAAACGCCTGAATTTTCGCAACATCGAAAACGGTCTGGTGATGCCGGTGCATGCGGTGTGGCTCAAAAGCCAGCCACTACAGAAAGGCGCGCTGGCCCTCGTTGACTTGCTCAGCCACTAGCGACTGTGGAGATCCAATGTGGGAGCGAGCCTGCTCGCGAAAGCGTCGTGTCAGTCGGCACATACTTATCTGACATAGCGCTTTCGCGAGCAGGCTCGCTCCCACAGGGGATTGTGTTTCAACTCAGCATTTGTGAGCACCACATAAAACTGTAGGAGCTGCCGAAGGCTGCGATCTTTTGATCTTGTTTTTAAGAGCAAAATCAAAAGATCGCAGCCTTCGGCAGCTCCTACAGGGGATCGCGACAGTTTCAGGTGCTTTCGCGGATCTTCAGTTCAAAGCCCATGTCTTCAACCGGGCGCGCTACGCTGTTACCCGCCATCAACGTCAGCATCTGCTCCGCCGCGCGCCGGCCAATCGCTTCACGCGGGGTGTTGATGCTGCTCAGGCGCGGCACCATGTGTTCGGACATCGGCAAGTCGTTGAAACCGAGAATCGCCACCTGCTCGGGAATCCTGATGCCGTGGCGCAGTGCTTCCAGCAACGCTCCCTGCGCCAGGTCGTCGTTACCAAAGAAGATTGCATCAACATCCGGATGCCCCGCGAGCAATTGCATAAACAGTTCCCCACCCAAGCCCACCGATGAAGAGCGAGGCGTCAGCACTTCCAGATCCGGGTCATAACGCCCGGCCTTCTGCAGCGCTTTGCGAAAACCTTCGCCACGCAACAAGGTGCGCTGATCGAGTTGCGCGCCAATGTAAGCCAGACGCTTACGCCCACGTGAGAGCAAATGCTCGGCCGCCGTTTCACCGGCACTCAGTTGCGAAAACCCCACGCAGTTCACTCCGGCGGCGCTGTCCAGCTCCATCATGTACACGCAGGGAATGTTGCTCGCCTCGATCATCCGCCGCGAACTTTCCGTGCGATCAAACCCGGTCAGCAGAAATCCACGCGGCTGATAGGCCATGTAGTTGCGCAGCAGGTTTTCTTCTTCATCGCGCGAGTAGTGGAAGTTACCGATCAGCACTTCGAAGCCTTTGGGCGTGAGCACCCGATGAATGGCTTCCAGCGTATCGATGAACAGCAAGTTGGATAACGAAGGCACCAGAACCACCACCGAATGGCTCTGCGCCGAGGCCAACGCGCGGGCAGCAGGGTTCACGACATAGTTGAGCTCGAGCGCGGCTTTCTGCACTTTTTCCACCAGTTCGGTGGCGACCGTGCTGACCCCACGCAAGGCGCGGGAGGCGGTAATCGGGCTGACACCGGCCAGGCGGGCAACTTCATTCAGGGTGGGACGGCCGGTGGTGCGAGTGTTTTTATCGTTTTTAGGGGAGGTCATCGGGCGGCTTGCCAAACAAAAATCAAGGCACTAAGGTAGCGCTGTCCTGATGCAGCTGTAAATGCGTAAGCGAGGTCCTGCCTGATCTTCGCTTTTTGGTGTTGGGAACAAACCTGCTGCAACCCAAAAAAACGACAAGAAGGCGTCGGCAACTTCTGCCTGTGCACTAGAGTCATAGCTAGCAAAGGTAGCGCTGTCTGCGCGCTGAGGTGTTATATGAGTCATCCCATCACCGCCCTGGTCATCATGGGCGTTGCCGGTTGCGGCAAGACGTGCGTCAGCGAGGCCCTGTGCCAATTGAGCGGCGCCACTGCCATTGAAGGCGATACTTTCCATCCGGCCGCGAACATCGAAAAGATGAGCGCGGGGATCCCCCTGAACGACGACGACCGTGCCGGCTGGCTCGACAGCCTGTGCGATGAACTGCGTCGCGTCGATGCGCTGGGCAAACGCCCGGTGCTGACCTGCTCGGCCCTTAAACACAGTTATCGCGAAGTGTTGCGCAGTGCCTTGCCGGGCCTGGGCTTCGTGTTTCTTGAATTGACCCCTGAAGTTGCCGCTGAACGTGTGTCCCATCGTCCGGGCCACTTCATGCCGGCCACGCTGATCGAAAGCCAGTTCGCCACCCTCGAATCGCCGAAGGGCGAGCCGTTGACCCTGGCGCTGAATGCTTCGATCCACAGCGTTGAAGAACTGGCGTCCCAGGCTCATGTCTGGTGGCAGGCCCACGGTCTGAAGCAGGCGGTATGAGTGTGTTGAAAGAGATAGCGCTGTCCTCCCGACTTCTGTTTAACCCGCTTTAATAACAACAACAATCCAGGAGACACCCCCAATGTTTGGCATGTCCCATGAGACGTTCCTGCTGCTCGATGCAGTGGTCACGGTAATCGGCCTGATTATCCTGATCACCAAATTCAAGATTCACCCGTTCATTTCCCTGACCATCGCCGCCGCGTTCCTCGGCCTGACGTCGGGCATGCCGATCGGCACCATCATCAAAGCGTTCCAGGACGGCTTCGGTGGCGTGCTCGGTTTCGTCGGCATCATCCTCGCGCTGGGCACCATGCTCGGCAAAATGATGGCCGAGTCGGGCGGGGCGGATCAGATCGCCCAGACCCTGATTCGAGCGTTCGGTAAAGACAAAGTCCAGTGGGCAATGATGTTTGCCGCGTTCCTTGTCGGCATCCCGCTGTTCTTCGAAATCGGTTTTGTCCTGCTGATTCCGCTGGTGTTCATCGTTGCGCGTCGCACCGGCGTGTCGATCATCAAGATCGGTATCCCGTTGCTTGCCGGTCTGTCCGCAGTACACGGTCTGGTGCCACCGCACCCGGGTCCGCTGCTGGCCATCGGTGTGTTCGGCGCTGACATCGGCAAGACCATTCTTTATGGTCTGATCGTTGCGCTGCCGACCGCGATCATTGCCGGTCCGATCTTCGGTACGTTTATCGCCAAGCACATTCCGGGTCACCCGAATCAGGAACTGGTCGATCAACTGGCCCGCGAAAATGACGACTCGACTACGCTGCCGAGCTTCAGCATCACCCTGATCACCGTGCTGCTGCCGGTGTTCCTGATGCTGCTGAAAACCTTCGCTGACGTGGCGCTGCCGGACGGCCACTTCTTCCGTACCTGGATGGACATGATCGGTCACCCGATCTCGGCACTGCTGCTGGCGTTGCTGCTGTCGCTGTACACCTTCGGGCACAAGCAGGGCATCGGTTCCCAGCAGATGCTCAAGTGGCTCGACGCAAGCCTGGCGCCAACCGCCGCGATCATCCTGATCATCGGTGCCGGCGGTGGCTTCAAGCAGATGCTGGTCACCAGCGGCGTGGGCGACGTGATCGGCCACATGGCGGTCAGCGCGCAGATCTCGCCGATCCTGCTGGCGTGGCTGGTGGCGGCGGTGATCCGTATCGCGACCGGTTCGGCAACTGTGGCGACCATCACTGGCGCGGGCATTGTCGTGCCGGTGGTGGGGATGATTCCGGGCGTTAACCGTGAGTTGCTGGTGCTCGCCACGGGTGCCGGTTCGCTGATCCTGTCCCACGTTAACGACGCCGGTTTCTGGCTGGTGAAGCAGTACTTCAACATGACCGTGGCTGAGACGTTCAAGACCTGGACTGCGATGGAAACCATCCTCTCGGTGGTTGCGTTGGGCTTTATCCTGCTGTTGTCGCTGTTCGTTTAAGCGGCTTCTTTCAGGCACAAAAAAACCGCAGCGATGCGGTTTTTTTGTGGGTGGATTTTGTGGTTCACCCAAAACCAATGTGGGAGCGAGCCTGCTCGCGAAAGCGGTGGGTCAGTCAGCATTGATGTAGCTGACACGACGCCTTCGCGAGCAGGCTCGCTCCCACAGGGGGTAAGTGTCAGGCGGAAGTTTTTGGACTCAGGCCATCCGCCCGGAACATCCCGCGAATGCCGCGTACAGCCTGACGAATGCGGTCCTGGTTTTCGATCAGCGCAAAGCGCACGTGATCGTCGCCATACTCACCAAACCCCACCCCCGGCGAAACACAGACCTTGGCTTCGGCCAGCAGTTTCTTGGCGAACTCCAGCGAACCCAGATGCGCGTACTGCTCGGGAATCTTCGCCCAGACATACATCGAAGCCTTCGGATTCTCGACCATCCAGCCCAGTTCATGCAGGCCTTTGACCAGCACATTACGCCGTTGGCGATACTGCTCGGCGATGTCGCGCACGCATTGCTGATCGCCTTCCAGCGCAGCAATCGCCGCCACTTGCAGCGGGGTAAAGGTGCCGTAGTCGTGGTAGCTCTTGATCCGCGCCAGCGCGTTGACCAGTTCCGGGTTACCGACCATGAAACCGATGCGCCAGCCGGCCATGTTGTAGCTCTTGGACAGGGTGAAAAACTCCACCGCGATGTCCTTGGCGCCCGGCACCTGCATGATCGACGGGGCTTTCCAGCCGTCGTAGACGATGTCGGCGTAAGCCAGATCGTGAATCACCAGCACGTCGTACTGCTTGGCGAGGGCGATCACCCGCTCGAAGAAATCCAGCTCCACACACTGCGCGGTCGGATTCGACGGGAAGCCGAGGATCATCATTTTCGGCTTCGGAATCGAGCCACGAATGGCCCGTTCCAATTCATCGAAGAAGTCCACGCCCGGCACCAGCGGCACCGAACGCACCTGGGCGCCGGCAATCACAGCACCGTAGATGTGAATCGGATAGCTCGGGTTCGGCACCAGCACGGTGTCGCCCTGATCCAGGGTCGCCAGCATCAAATGCGCCAGGCCTTCCTTGGAACCGATGGTGACAATGGCTTCGCTTTCCGGGTCGATATCGACCTCGTAGCGCTGCTTGTACCAGTTGGAAATCGCCCGGCGCAGGCGCGGAATGCCCTTGGACGTCGAGTAGCCGTGAGTGTCTTCGCGTTGGGCAACTTGTACGAGTTTTTCGACAATGTGCGGCGGCGTGGCGCCGTCGGGGTTGCCCATGCTCAAGTCGATGATGTCTTCACCGCGACGACGCGCGGCCATCTTCAGCTCGGCGGTGATGTTGAAAACGTAAGGGGGGAGTCGATCTATGCGCGCAAAGCGGCGCGGCGAACCTTGTTCGGCCATTGTTGCCTCGGATAACGTAAGCGCCCGGAACCGTCCGAGCGACGCTGGTCACTGCGGTGACCTGTGGCGGAAGATAAGGTCAGTGATGGCATACTGTCCAGCCCGTTTGTAAACAATTTTGTCCCAAGGAAATCGGTAGATGGAATTCACCAGCGGCTTCTTGCTGAGCCTCTCGCTGTGCCTGGATATCGGCGTGGCCAACATCGCAATGATCACATTGGCGATGCAGCGCGGTTACTTTCAGGGCTTTGCGCTGGGCCTCGGCACCTGCGTCGGCGACCTGATCTACGCGGTGCTGGCGCTGGCCGGCATGACCGTTTTGCTGCAGTTCGAAACCGTGCGCTGGGTCCTGTGGATCGGTGGTTCGGCGCTGCTGATCTACTTTGCGGCGAAGATGATCTACTCGGCGATCCATCACGAAGCGCAACTGGCCGCGACCGCCGAGGTAGGGCAGAACTCCCATCGCAAGGAGTTCTTCCGTGGGATTTTTCTCGCTATGTCATCGCCAAGCGCGATTCTCTGGTTTGCAGCGGTCGGCGGCACCTTGATCGCCCGTTCCGGTGGCGGCGGCCCTTTGAGTTCGGCGCTGTTCCTTGGCGGTTTCCTTTGCGCCGGGCTGTTGTGGTCGGCGGGTTTATGTTTTGCCGCGAGCCACGGTGGCAAGCTGCTGGGCGACAAGCTGTTGCGCTATTCCTATATGGCATCTGCAGCGATCTTCTGCTATTTCGCGGTGTACGTGATCGTTTCCGGCTATAACGAGTTTGTCGGTTCGGGCGCCGTCGAGCAGTTGCATTCGCTGTAAGCGTGCGAATTGGGTTTGGCTTTCTATACTCCCAGCCGAACCCCTTTCTTGTTCCAGGAGTCGAGTCATGGATGAGCAAACACGCGTCGAAGTGGCTGAACCTCGCTTCGAACATGGACACTTCCTGCTGATTGCAGGCTTTCGCGGTCGATTTACTCAAGACACAGCAAAAGACATCCCGGCGCTGTGGGAAAAGTTCTTGCCGCACCTGGGAAAGATCCAGGGGCAAAAGAACGAAGTGACCTACGGTGTTTGCAGCAATTTCGACGGCAAGGGTGGCTTCGATTACATCGCTGGGGTGGAAATCAGCAAGCTTGATGACCTCGACCAGAAGGTTTATCAGTGGGTGGAAGTGCTGCCTCGGCAGTACGCGGTGTTTGAGCACAAGGGACCGCTCGATCAGTTGCCGCAAACCCTGCAATACATCTACAAAACCTGGCTGCCGAACTCCCATTACGTGGAACTGAACGCCCCGGAACTGGAGCGTTACAGCGCCGACTTCAATCCGAAAATGAACACCGGCAAACTGGAAATCTGCGTGCCGGTCGATACCAAGGTCTGAGCCGACAACCATGAGGCGGATCAATGATCCGCCTTATGGTTTTCAACCCCGCTTGCCTTTGCCCAACCGTCGCGCCCGCAACAGGTCGATGCCCAAGGTGATAAAGCCGAAGGTACTGATGCCCAACACCATCAACAGGCCAATTTCAACGCTGCTCATAAGCGGTTTCCCCCAAGGGTAGTCAGAGACACACCTGAGAAATAGCCCGCCGCGAACACGAAGAAAAGCACTTATACGCAGGCTTTACGCCGCCCGTGCGCATCGATATGCAGGCCTTATTCCTTTATGCTTTCGGCACTTTCTTCTGCTGATTTTCGAGCCGCCATGAACACCGTCATCCGCAACGTCACCGCCGCCGACCTGGACCGCTGCTACGCCATCGAAACCGTTGCCTACGAAGGTGACGAAGCGGCCACCCGCGAAAAAATCGCCACGCGCATCGCCACTTGGCCGGAAGGTTTTATCGTTGCCGAGGTGGACGGTGAGGTCGCAGGCTTCGTCAACTCCGGCGCGGCGTTTGACGTGCAGATGTCGGACGAGGCCTTCAAGGAACTGATCGGCCACGACCCGCAAGGGCCGAACGTGGTGATCATGTCGGTGGTGGTGCACCCGGATTATCAGGGGCAGGGTTTGGCCAAGCGTTTGATGGGCGAGTTCATTGAACGTATGCGCGGGATGGATAAGGCGACGATTCATTTGATGTGCAAAGAAATACACATCCCTCTGTATGCAGGCTTTGGCTTCGCTTACATCAAACCGTCTGAGTCCGACCACGGTGGGATGGCGTGGCACGAGATGATCCTGACCCTCTAACCCCACACCGATCTCCACTGTAGGAGCTGCCGAAGGCTGCGATCTTTTGATCTTGATTTTTAACAGCAAGGTCAAAAGATCGCAGCCTTCGGCAGCTCCTACACGGGGGACCGTGTTGTGTCAGTAAAGGGTGTCGCTTACCCGTTTCGGCGCTTCACGGTCGTAGGTGTCGGCATCGAACTGCCCATCATTCAGGCGCTTGTGGAAGGCGCCGGCAGAGGGCAGGGCAGAGCGCGGCAGATGCGTTTCCGGGTTCCACGCATCAGAACGGACGAAGGCTTTCGAACAATGAAAAAACGCCGCTTCCACCGTCACCAGCAACACCGTTTTCGCCGGTTTGCCATTCACCGCAAAGCTTTCCAGCAGTTGCGGATCTGCGCTGATCGTCGCCGTGCCGTTGACCCGCAATGTCTCGCCAATCCCCGGAATGATGAACAGCAGCGACACCCGCGAATCCTGCAGCACATTGCGCAGGGTATCGATGCGGTTGTTGCCCGGGCGATCGGGCAGGGCCAAGGTGCGCTCATCAATAATCCGCACAAACCCGGCCTTGTCGCCGCGCGGTGAATTATCCAGGCCATCAGCGCCCACCGAGCTGACAATCACCAGCGGCGAAACCCGCACCATCGCCTGATAATCCTCGTTGAGAAAACCGATCTGCTTGCGCACCGCCCGTTCATGCGGCAGTCCGTAAATCGCTTCCAGCGCTTCGATTGAATCGATCATCGTGCATCCCTCGATGACTTAGAAAACCAGACCCATACGCCGTTCGTAACCGATCCGGCCCTTGTACGCTTCGCCGCTGTCGACGTAGCCGTGCTTGGCGTACAGCGCGATCGCCGCATCATTGTCAGCGTCCACCGACAATTCCAGCCCCTTGATCTCCGGCCACGCCAGGCGCGCAACTTCGGGCAGCGCTTGCAGACAGGCCTTGCCGTAACCCTTGCCCTGTGCGCGGCGATCGACCTGCAACGCATGCAAGGTGGCGCTGTGCTCATTGGCCCAGGCGGGCAACACCGGCGGGCGCTTGAGCAGCAGAAACGCCACCGGTACGTCATCCGCCAACAGCGCAAAACCTTTCACGCCGGGGCCGGGTTTCGACAGCAGCGTGTGCAAGGCACCGTGGATATCACCGGAGAACTTGATCTGCTCGGCATGGATTTCAATCGCCTCGACTTGCTCACGCTGCAAGGCGTTCAGGCTGTCGTACGGCACGAGTTGGGCTGACACGGGAATTTCCTTTTTCCTACAAAGATGAGCCTCGGATTCTAGCGATTTTGGCCTCAGTGGAAATTTTTTGTTTCGACTGTCGATCTACCCGATTGCCGAACGACTAAGGGTGTCTTCACAACAAAAACCACGGAGAACAGCATGAGCGCACAATCTGAAATTCAGACCCTGATCAACACCTACCGCGAAGCCGTCATGACCAAGGACGTGGAGAAAGTCATGGCGTTGTACGCCGACGACATCGTCTCCTTCGACGCGATCAAGGCCCTGCAATTCAAGGGCAAAGCCGCCTACCGCGCGCACTGGGTCGAGTGCATGGAAATGTGCCCCGGCCCGCACATTTTCGAATTCCACGAAATCGCCATCGAAAGCGCCGACAACATCGCCTTCGCCCACTGGGTGGCGAACTGCGGCGGCACCAATGAGAAAGGCGAAACCCAGAGCTGCTGGATGCGCGTCACCGCTTGCTACCGGCAGGTCGGCGGGGCGTGGAAAATCGTCCACGAACACTGGTCGGCGCCGTTCGATCCGATGAGCGGCGCGACGCTGTTCGATGTGACTCCCTGATCTTCAGCCATAGTTGATCCGTCCGGTTCAGGAGAACGCCATGAAGTATTTATGCCTGGTCTACAGCGATGAACGCCTGCTGCATTCATCGCCCGACAGTCCGGAAGACGCCGAGTGCTGGGCCTACGCCGAGTCGATTCAGGGCAGCGGGCGAATGGTCGCCGCCGAAGCGCTGGAGTCGGTGCAGACCGCCACCACGGTGCGTATGCGCAACGGCAAGTTATCGATTACCGATGGCCCGTTCGCCGAAACCAAAGAGCAATTGGCGGGTTTCTATCTGATCGACGCCAAGGACCTCAACGAAGCGATCCAGGTCGCCGGCAACATTCCGGCCGCGCGGGTTGGCAGCGTCGAAGTGCGGCCGGTGCGGCAGTTGAATGTCTGAGGTTCGGACGCGGGTCGAGCAGGTCTATCGCGAAGACTCGCGGCGGATTCTGGCGACGCTGATTCGCCTGCTGGGTGATTTCGACCTCGCCGAAGAGGCCTTGCACGAGGCGTTCTTCGTCGCGGTCGAGCGCTGGCAACGCGACGGCGTGCCGGATAATCCGCGCACCTGGCTGGTCTCGACCGGACGCTTCAAGGCGATTGACGTGTTGCGCCGGCGCGCGCGGTTCAAAGCCTCGCAGCCATTGTTGTTGGCGCAACTGGAAGAACTGGAGCAGGCCGACTGGAGTGGCGAGGACGTGGAAGACGATCGTCTGCGGCTGATCTTCACCTGTTGTCACCCGGCGCTGGCGGCGGATGCGCAAGTGCCGCTGACCTTGCGCGAAGTCTGCGACCTGACCACCGAGGAAATCGCCCGCGCCTTTCTCTCGGCGCCAGCGGCGATTGCCCAGCGCATCGTGCGGGCCAAAGCCAAGATTCGGGACGCGAGAATCCCTTATCAAGTACCGAGCCTGAGCGAATTGCCCGAACGCCTCGACAGTGTATTGCGGGTGATTTATCTGGTGTTCAACGAAGGGTATTCGGCGTCGGGCGGGGCTGAATTGACGCGTGAAGATCTGACGCGTGAGGCGATCAGGTTGGGGCGGCTGTTGATGGAGTTGCTGCCGGAGCCGGAGGTGATGGGGTTGCTGGCGATGATGCTGTTGCACGAATCGCGACGCTCGGCGCGCACTTCGCCGAGTGGTGAACTGGTGCTGCTGGATGATCAGGATCGTTCATTGTGGGACAGCGCGTTGATAGCTGAAGGCTGTGCGCTGGTTGAGCGTGCGCTGACCACGCGGCGGTTTGGGCCTTATTGTCTGCAAGCGGCGATTGCCGCAGTGCATGCCGAGGCGCCGTCGGCGGGGGAGACGGATTGGGAGCAGATCGTTGGTTTGTATGACGTGCTGTTGCGCGCGGTGCCTTCGCCGGTGATCGAGTTGAACCGGGCGGTGGCGGTGGCCAAGCGTGATGGGGCGTTGGCGGGGTTGAATCTGATTGAAGGGATTTTGGCGCGGGGCGAGTTGCAGGATTACCACTTGGCGCACTCGGCGCGGGCGGAGTTTTGCCGGCAGTTGGGCAGGGTGGGAGAGGCGAGGGCGGCGTATTGGCGGGCGTTGGAGCTTACGCGGCAGGAACCGGAGCGGCGGTTTATTGAAGGGCGGCTTTCGGCGCTGGAATTGCCCTCACCCTAGCCCTCTCCCAGGGGGAGAGGGGACTGATTGGGGGATATTGGAGAGGTTCACCGACTTGAAAGCTCAGTTGGGAATCCATGATCGAACCAAATTTCACGACCCTATATACCGCAGCAATCATTCCATAATCGACTCGGTTTTTCAGGTCGATGTACGACGCAAGACACCTCGGTCGGCTCCCTCTCCCTCCGGGAGAGGGCTGGGGTGTGGGGCTTTTGAGCTCATATCCAATCAATCCATAATCGACTCGGTCCTTCAGGTCGATGTCTGACGCAACACACCTCGGTCGGCGCCCTCTCCCTCCGGGAGAGGGCTGGGGTGTGGGGCTTTTGAGCTCATATCCAATGAATCCATAATCGACTCGGTCCTTCAGGTCGATGTCTGACGCAACACACCTCGGTCGGCCCCCTCTCTCTCCGGGAGAGGGCTGGGGTGTGGGCCTTTTGAACTCATATCCAATGAATCCATAATCGACTCGGTCCTTCAGGTCGATGTCTGACGCAAGACACCTCGGTCGGCCCCCTCTCCCTCCGGGAGAGGGCTGGGGTGAGGGGCTTTTGACTTCAGGCTTGCCAGCGATTGGCAGCGCCGCTATTCCAGCATCTTGCTCAACAACCAGCTCCCCGCCGGCCCCGGTGGATAAAGCCGCGACCACAACGCATCAACAAACACCGGCTTAGGCCAGCCGCGCACCTTCAACTCCACCAGCAAATCATTGCCAAAGCGCTGCGCCAGCCAGCGCGGCAAAGGCGCCCAGCCAAAACCTTTCTCGGCCATTTCCAGCAGCATCAGATAACTCGGCGCCGACCACACCCGACCTTTGCCGCGACTGTCATAGGGATTGACGATGGTCGCCAGACGCAGCTCACGATGTTGCTCAAGGATCTGCTGATCAATGTGATCAAGCTTGGCCAGCGCATGGTCGCGATTGACGAACAGGGCAATTTCCGTACGCTCGGCCACCGTCGACGTGACCAGATCCGGCGGATAGTTCTCTTGCATTTCGGCGAACGCCAGATGCGCGCGACCACGCTGCACCAATTCAATCAGGTCATCACATTCGGCAATCAGACATTCCAGTTCCAGATCCGGATAACGCTGCTCAAACCCGACCAAAGCGGCTTCAAACCGGTCCGACTGATAGGTATCGGAAATCGCCACCGTCAGCTTCGGCTCAACGCCTTGCGACAACTGCCGCGCGGTCATTTCCAGGCGACTGCTGGCTGCGAGAATCGCCTCGGCGCGTTGCAGCATCACATGCCCGGCCGGCGTCAGTGTCGGTTTGCGGCTGCTGCGATCGAACAACTGCAGATCCAGATCGATCTCCAGACTGGCCACCGCCGCGCTGATGGTCGACTGACTGCGCCCCAACTTGCGCGCCGCTGCGGAAAACGAACCTTGCGTGGCCGCCTGGACAAACGCCAACAGCACTTCCTGAGAAATCATCAACTATCGCCTTGATCGATGGTTATTGATTATGAAGTATCGGTTTGGGGATGGATCATGGCAACCATCTTCACTCAAGGAGTCAGGCCATGACTGCCCACAAATCCATCACAGAACGTATTTTTCAGGCCGTTGGTTTCGAACTGCTGGCGATCCTGATCTGCACGCCGTTGCTGGCGTGGATCATGCAAAAACCGATGCTTGAAATGGGCGCAGTGACCGTGTTGATCGCCTTGCTGGCGCTGGGTTGGAACGTGGTGTTCAACCGCTTCTTCGACCGTATGCTGGCGCGCATGAACGTCGCGCATAACGCCTGGGTGCGTGTGGTGCACGCGCTGCTGTTCGAGGGTGGTTTGATCGTGATGGGTGTGCCGCTGATTGCCTGGTGGTTGTCGGTCAGCCTCTGGCAGGCGTTTTTGCTCGACATCGGCGTGCTGCTGTTTTTCCTGCCGTACACCTACGTGTATCACTGGGGCTATGACGTTTTGCGCGAGCGCTTCATGACGCGCAACGCTTGCCAGAGCTAACCTCGATCCCCGTGTAGGAGCTGCCGAAGGCTGCGATCTTTTGATCTTGATTTTTAACAGCAAGATCAAAAGATCGTCCGATCGCGGCCCGAGCCTTCGGCAGCTCCTACAGGAGGTAAGTGTTTTCAGTAAGAGTTAAAGGAACATGCCGCCGGATGCCTCGACCCGTTGGCCATTGATCCACTGTCCACCCGGCGACAGCAGCAGCGCCAACGCTCCGCCAATATCATCCGGCTGCCCGGCGCGTCCCAGCGCGGTGTTGCTGGCGACCATCGCATTCACCGCCGAGTTATCGCGCACGGCGCCACCACCGAAGTCGGTTTCAATCGCCCCCGGCGCGAGAATGTTCACGCCAATCTGCCGCGCACCCAACTCTTTGGCCTGATAACGGGTCAGCACTTCCATCGCGCCTTTCATCGCCGCATAAGCGCCGTAACCCGGCAGGCTGAAACGGGTCAGGCCGCTGGAAATATTGATGATGCGTCCGCCGTCGTTAATCAGTGGCAGCAACTGCTGAGTCAGAAAGAACGGCCCTTTCAGCTGGATATTCATCAGCAAATCGAACTGCTCCGGCGTGGTTTCGGCGAACAGTGCGTGAACACCGATCCCGGCATTGTTGATCAGGAAATCAAAACGTTGACGGTCGAAAGTCTGCTGCAACGCCTGCTCAACGTGTTTAGCGAAATCGGCAAAGCTTTCGCTGCGGCCAACATCGAGTTGCAGCATCACGGCTTTGCCGCCAAGTGCTTGCACTTCGGCAACCAGCGCCTGCGCCTCATCAGCACGGCTGTTGTAAGTGCCGATAACGTCGATGCCTTGAGCGGCGAGGTGCAGCGCTGTGTTTTTGCCCAGGCCACGACTGGCGCCGGTGATCAATGCGATTTTACGATTCATGGAGGCTTCCTCGATTGCGGTGAGTGGTGATGGGATGAAGTTTATTTATCCGCCCTGAGGTGATAAACAGACTGAATCCGGAATCACTGATCGGCTCAGCCGAACAATAAAAGGCCTGCCATGAACAAACTGGAACTGCTGCGCACCTTCGTGCGGGTCAGCGAACTGTCGAGTTTTACCCTCGCCGGGGAAAGTCTCGGACTGCCCCGCTCAACCGTGTCCGAACATGTGCAAGCGCTGGAATCCCTGCTCGGCACACGCCTACTGCAACGCACCACGCGCAAGGTGCAGGCCACGCAGGACGGTCTGGTGTTGTACGAGCGCAGCAAGGATCTGCTCTCGCACATGGACGAAATCGAGGGCTTGTTTCGGCAGGACGAGGCCTCGCTGACCGGGCGTATTCGTGTCGACCTGCCGAACATTCTCGCGCGGCGTCTGATCATGCCGCGCCTGCCGCAGTTCATGGATCGCCACCCGAATCTGGAATTGGAAATCAGCAGCACCGATCGACGCGTCGACTTGCTCAGCGAAGGGTTCGATTGCGTGGTGCGGATTGGCGCGCAGCCGGATCAATCGGTGGTCGCGCGGCACCTCGGGGACTTCCCCATGGTCAACTGCGCCAGCCCCGCGTACCTCGAGCGCTACGGCGTGCCGGAGTCGCTTGAAGATCTCGCGCAGCATCGACTGGTGCATTACGTCGGCGTATTGGGTTCGCGTTCGGAAGGTTTTGTGTACGAGGAGGGCGGGCAGGTTAAACGCTTGCCGATGGCTGGCAGTGTGACGGTCAACAGCACCGACGCTTACGAGTCGGCGTGCCTCGGTGGCTTCGGTCTGACGCAGGTGCCGCGTACCGGCATGCAGCCGCATCTGGAAAACGGCGAACTGGTGACCGTGTTGCCGCAATTCACTGCGCCGGCGATGGGGATTTCATTGCTCTATGCCAGGCAGCGACACCTTCCTTTGCGAGTGCGCGTGTTCATGGATTGGCTCGGAGATCTGATTCGCTCCGCGCTCTGAACCTGAATACAAAACCAATGTGGGAGCGAGCCTGCTCGCGAAGAGGGCGTGTCAGTCAGTACTGAGTTGACTGATCCAGCGCTTTCGCGAGCAGGCTCGCTCCCACAAGGGGATTTGTGGGGGGTCAGAAGATCTGGGTGAACAGCCAGTACAGGCTGCCTGACAGCAGGATCGCCGCCGGCAACGTCAGCACCCACGCCATCAGCAAATTGCGGATGGTCTTCATCTGTAACCCACCACCATTGGCGACCATGGTCCCGGCGACACCCGAGGACAGGACATGCGTGGTCGAAACGGGCAAACCAAACATATCCGCCGCACCAATGGTCAACATCGCCACGGTTTCCGCCGAGGCACCTTGCGCATAGGTCAGGTGGGTCTTGCCGATCTTCTCGCCGACCGTCACCACAATGCGCTTCCAGCCAACCATGGTGCCCAGCCCCAGCGCGATGGCCACGGCGATCTTCACCCACAGCGGAATAAATCGCGTGGCGTTGTCGATCTGTTGCTTGAACAGTTGCAGTTTGCCGCTGGTGTCGGCGTCGAAATTGCCGACCTTGTTTTTGTCCATCAGGCGAATGCTTTCGCTGGCCAGGTACATGTCGTTACGCACGTTGCCCATGGCTTCAGCCGGGACTTTTGCCAGCGAACCGTAGCCTTTGACTTCTTCACCGATGTGCCCGGTGAGAGCGGCGAGGGCGGGGATCAGTTGCGGCGTGGCGTCCTTGCTGCGCACGTAATCGGAGAGGACTGCACGTGGATCGGCCGGTGTCGGCAACGGCGCACTTTTCACCAGCGCTTGTTGGGTGACTTGCGCCACGGCGGCGAACTGCAGCGACTGTTCTTCCGGCATGGTGCGGTTCAAGGCGTAGGCCATCGGCAGCGTACCGACCAGAATCAACATGATCAGGCCCATGCCTTTCTGCCCGTCGTTGGAGCCGTGGGCGAAGGACACGCCGGTGCAGGTCAGAATCAGCAAACCGCGAATCCACCATGGCGGCGGCGTGTTGCCTTCCGGCGCTTTATACAGCGAACGATTCTTCACGAACGCACGCAGCGCCAGCAGCAACAGTGCCGCACAACCGAAACCCACCAACGGCGATAGCAGCAACGCGTAACCGATTTTGGTCGCCTGTGCCCAATCGACACCGCTGGTGCCGTCGCGGCCGTGCATCAAGGCATTGGCCACACCGACGCCGATGATCGAACCGATCAACGTGTGCGACGACGAGGCCGGCAACCCCAGCCACCAGGTGCCGAGGTTCCACAGGATCGCCGCAATCAGCAGAGCAAAGATCATCGAGAAACCGGCAGACGAACCGACCTGCAGAATCAACTCCACCGGCAGCAAGGCGATGATGCCGAACGCCACCGCGCCACTCGAGAGCAGCACGCCGAGAAAGTTGAAGAACCCCGACCAGACCACCGCGACATTGGGTGGCAACGAGTGGGTGTAGATCACCGTCGCGACGGCGTTGGCGGTGTCGTGGAAACCGTTGACGAACTCAAAACCCAGCGCAATCAGCAGCGCCACGCCGAGCAGCAGAAACGGCGTCCATGTGGTGACCACCGTGCCGAGTTCGTGCATGTCGTGCATCAGGCTGTAAGCGGTAAACAGCATTCCCATCGCCAGCACGGCGAAAAAGATCACGTAGGTGAACGGGCCGGTTTTCTTGTCGAGGGCCGGCCTGCCGCTGGCGGCGGACGCGGGGCTGGCGGTCAGGGAGGGAGTAGCCATGAGCGGACAATCCTGAGCGAGGGAAGGAATGTCGCCCATGATCGTTGCAGAATGTTACAGAGAGACTGCGATAGATCAGTGTTTGGCCGAATAGCCTGACCGTCGGTCTTAAGGCCGATGAGGTCCCCTGTGGGAGCGAGCCTGCTCGCGAAGAGGGAGTGTCAGTCACCATCATTGTTGAATGACAGATCGCTTTCGCGAGCAGGCTCGCTCCCACATTGGATCTGCGGTGCTAGCGCATTTTGTGGTCAGTAATCGCCTCTTTTGCGAAACGCCCAACGCCCGGCAATCACGGTAAACGTCGCCACCAGCGCGACCAGAATCCAGAACCCTTCCGGATCCTGCGACAACGGCACGCCACCCACATTCATCCCGAAAAAACCGGCAATGATGTTGATCGGCAACGCGAGCACAGTCACCACCGTCAGAGTAAACAGCGTGCGGTTGCTCTGCTCGTTGAGGTTGGCGGCGATCTCTTCCTGGAGCAGTTTGATCCGCTCGCCCAGCGCAGTGAGGTCGTTGATGATCAGCGCAAACTCCTCGGTGGATTTGCGCAGCTCCTTGACGTCCTCCTTCTGCAACCATGGCGGCGGCCGATTGAGCAGACGCAGCAGCGAACCCGGCTCCAGCGCCAGCAGCCGTTGCAAACGCACTAGCACGCGCCGGTTGGCACCCAGTTCGGCGCGGTTGGTCGACAGCCGTGAGGAGAGCAATTCGTCCTCGACCTGATCAACGCTCAGGCTGGTCTTGCGCACGATTTGCGTGAGCACTTCGCCTTGATCGCGCAGCAGATGCACAAGCAACTCCGAGGGCGAACGAAAGCGCTCGCCGGCCTTCACTGACGAGCGCAATTTATCCACCGAGTGCAGCGGTTGCAAACGCGCACTGACGATCAGTTTGCTGCGCACACAGACCCACAGCGTCGACACGTCCGAGGAGACCATGCTGCTGAGGTTGAACACCACATCGTTGACCACCGCCAGCAATGCCGAATCGACATGCTCGATACGTGTCGAACGCGAGCCTTCGTGCAGCGCCTCGAAAAACTCTTCGGGCAATTGCAGATGACTTTTCATCCAGCGTTCGCACGCCGCGTGGGCCAGGTTCAGGTGCAGCCAAAGGAATTCACCGCTGTCGCTGTCGTCCTGCAAACAGCGCAATGCCGTCGCCGAATCGACTTCGCGGCCACGTTCGCCGGGCAGGAAACGGAAGCCGTAGAGCAGGCCAAAAAGATCAGGATCGCGATGACTGATGTCGAGGCTGTGGTTCATGAAGGCTCGCTGCGAGGAGGGCATCCGGGGCGGGTTTTACAGATTCACCTGAGCCGCATCATCGCAATGTCACATGACGTTTGTGTGACAGCAAAGTGACGTCAAATCAGCGACTTACCGGTGGTCTGATTTTCTTCAAGAAACGCTCTGGCGCGCCGATCACAGGTGCGTTAGGTTGCGCGCCATTGGCCATGAGCCAAGGCTCGCCGACAAGGATGTCCGGCACAATTTCACGCCTTACCGGGCGTGCCTCATCCTTGTCCTGAGTATCTTTCGATGCTGCAAAAATCCCTGAGAGCGCAAATTCTCGCTCTGCTGAGCGGCAGCCTGCTGGCGGTGCTGTTGATTGCCCTGGCGTGTTTTCATTTCCTGTCCAACGGCGTGCAAAGCTACAGCCAATTGATCGCCGGTCCCCTGCACACTTCGCAACTGATCGACGAAGCCAACCTGCAATTCAAGGTGCAGGTGCAGGAGTGGAAAAACGTGTTGTTGCGCGGCAAGCAACCGGCGGATCTGGCCAAGTATTGGGGTCAGTTCGAAGATCGCCAGCGCGATGTGCAGAAGATCCTCGGAGAACTGGCCGGGCAGAAAGGCATCGAGCCCAGTCTGAAATCGCGCATCGAACATTTGCGTGAAGAACACCGCCAGTTGGGTAGCGCTTATCTGAAGGGACGCGATGCCTACGTGGCTGCCGGTGGTGATCCGACGGTGGGTGACGCGGCGGTCAAAGGCGTCGACCGCGCCGCCAGCGATCAGATGAGCGAGCTGGTCGCCGAGTTGCGCAAGCAAGGCACCGCGCAGTCGGCGCTGATCAGTGCCGAGGCTGATCGCACCGTATGGCTGGGGCTGCTGGTGATGCTCGCGTCGGGTCTGCTGATCGGCCTGTTGAGCCTGTGGCTGGTCAACCGCAACCTGGTCGAGCCGATCCGCAAACTCATCGATTACGTCACCCAATTGAGCCGCGGCAAACTGGCCGAACGTGTGGTCAGTGACCGCCAGGACGAGCTGGGCAATCTTGCCGCGGCGGCCAACACCCTGCGTGATTTTCTCGCCGAAACCTTCACCCGTCTGCAGCGCAGCGCGAGTGATCTGGACAGCGCCAGCGGTGAGTTGAACGCGATCGCCACGACCATGGCTGGCGGCACCAACGAGCAGTTCAACCGCACCGATCAAGTCGCCACGGCGATGAACGAAATGTCCGCCACTGCGCAGGAAGTGGCGCGTCACGCTGCCGATGCTGCGCGTGCTGCCGACGATGCCGACCAGTCCGCCCAACAGGGTGAAAAGGTCATGCAGAGCACCATCCACTCGATCACGCAGATGCGCGGTGAAATCGCCAACACCGCCACGGTGATCCGTCGTCTGGAAGCCGACAGCGGTCGTATCGGCAAAGTGCTGGAAGTGATTCGTGGCATCGCCGAACAGACCAACCTGCTGGCGCTCAACGCTGCGATCGAAGCGGCGCGCGCCGGTGAAGCCGGGCGTGGTTTTGCCGTGGTTGCCGATGAAGTGCGCAACCTCGCACAGCGCACGGCGGAGTCGATCATCGAGATCAATCAGATCATTCAGAGCGTGCAAACCGGTGCGGTGGACGCGGCGCAAGCCATCGACAGCGGCCAGACGCGCAGTGACGAAAGCGTTGAGCAGGTGACCCAGGCCGGCGCGATGCTGGAGCGTATCACTCACGCGGTGGAAGCGATTCGCGACATGAACCGTCAGATCGCTACCGCTGCGGAAGAGCAGACCTCGGTGGCCGAGGACATCTCGCGCAATCTCACCGAGATTACGTCGATTGCCAGCACCAACCTCGACAATGTGCAGCGCACCGAAAGTGCCAGCCAGAACCTGCATGGTCTGTCCGGGCAACTGAACGAGGTCACCGCGCGCCTGAGCGCCTGAGGCCATTGACTGTGTACCGGTTCGGATACCGAGTCGGTACACAGTCGATCTCAATTACCTGCGGCCGTGGTCGATGACCGGTTATCTATCACCGGCATTGGAGCCTTTCCATGGTCAGCATTACTTCTGTTTCGATCAATCAGACCGTCACGACACCCACCAGTAAAACGTCGATCAGTGACGTTGGTGACGACACGTCTACCTCAGCAACCGCCAGCACGGGTGCGACTGCCGATACCGGTAAAGTCGCCGCCGGTGGTGGTGCCGCTCCGGCGGGTGACAGCGGTTCCAGCAGCAGCGAGGAGTCGGATTCGGTGAAAGAACTGCGCAAGCAGATTGCCGAGTTGCAGAAGCAATTGCAGGAACAGCAACAGGCGTTGCAAGCGGCGCAGGCGAAGCAGGAAAGTTCGGATGCGAAGGTCGCCGAAGTGGCTGCCGCACAAGCGCAGATCACTGCCACCTCGGCCTCCCTGTCCACCGCCACCGCCTCGCTGTTGCAGGCGTTGCAGGATTCCGATTCGAGCACCTCGGGTTCGCTGGTCAGCACCTCGGCGTGATGCCTTTTCCCCTCACCCTAGCCCTCTCCCAGAGGGAGAGGGGACTGACCGTGGTGACTATTCGAGGTACGCCGACCTGAAATATCGAGGCGCACTCAGGTCCTTGTTGTTTTCCTGATCGGCTGCAAGATTGCGAGGCTAACCCAGGTCTTGAATGACCCCCGATCGGCTCCCTTTCCCCTCGCCCCCTTGGGGGAGAGGGCTGGGGTGAGGGGGAGAAAATCTCACTGACAACACATCAACCATGCCAAACACCAGACACAAAAAAGCCGCACGATCTTTCAATCGTGCGGCTTTTGGTGGTGCGTTCAATCAAGTGTCTTGCTTGTTGCTCAACACCTTGCCGGTCGTTGCATCAAAGTCCACATCGAACTCTTTGCCATCAGCAGTCTTCAATTCAACTTCATACTCATAACCATTGAAGTGGTTATCCAGATCCGTGTCAGTGATAGTCGCACCCGGATGCAGTTTCAGTGCTTCGGCGTTCATCGACTCCAGCGACTTGATCTTGCCCGACTTAACCAGTTCAGGAATCTGGTCAACGCGAACATCAGCCTGGGCCAGGCCAGCGGTAAGAGTCAGGGCAGCGGCGGTAAACAGGGCAGTCAAAGTTTTCATCGGTTCGTTCCTTGGGGTGATTCGTTTAAGTTGCCTCAGGTTAACCGGCACAACTTAACTCACCCTTAAAATCCCAAACCCAAACAAAACGGGCAAGCCCTGCACCTGCACAGAACCTGTGGGAGCGTGGCTTGCCCGCGATGAAGGCGCCTCGATTTCAGATCAGAAGCCGTTGTTCTTCAATACCTGATCAACACTGGCGGACGCCGGGCGTTTATAGAATTTCAACAGTTCGCTGGCACGGTTGGTAAAGATGCCGTCGACACCGGCCGCCATGACTTTCTCGAAGTCCACCGGCTCGTCGACAGTGTAGACGTGCACCAGCATGCCCTGGTCGTGGGTGTATTGGTTCATCCACGGTTGCACCAGATCCGAATAGCTCTGGTCGCCACCCTTGGTCAACTTCGCCGAAGGGCCGGTGCCGATCGCACCCTGGGCCTTGGCGTAATCCACCCATTGTTTGAATTCGGCTTCGGACTTCGGCTCTTGCTTGCCGTAGAAAACGTTTTTGTCTTTCTCGCCGGATTCGGCAAACGTCACTTTCGATTTCGGCTCGATGCTGCCTTCGCCCACCCACAACAGGAGGATTTTCGGCACTTGCGGCATTTCTTTTTCCAGCAGTTCGAGGCTGTTTTTCTCGAACGTCTGCAGGATCACTTTGCCTTTACCCTGACCAACACCCAGCGCACTTTTCGCCAGTTTCGAACCGGCCGGGCTCAGCCAGCCACGATCCTGGAGTTTTTCCTTGAGGTCTTTCTCTATCCCGGGAAACAGCTGCGGCTCTTTGGTCTCGATGTACAGGCCCGGCTTGTGTTGCGGGTTGGCCTGGGCGATGTCGATGATTTCATCGAGGGTCAGAATTTTCAGTCCGGCGTAGGACGGGCGGGCGCGATCCGGGTACTTGGCGTTGAACCAGCTACCGGCATCGAGGGTTTTCAGTTCGGCCATGGTAAACGCGGTGGCCGAACTGTCTTTACGCTCCGGAAACTTGGTGGCGACGTCGGTAGTGCGTTGCAGATTGTCGTCGTGCAGGGCGAACAGCACGCCGTCCTTGCTGCGCTGCAGGTCCATTTCCAGGTAATCGGCGCCCAGGTCGCGAGCCAGTTTGTAGGAGGCAGCGGTGGATTCCGGTGCATCGAAAGACGCGCCACGGTGGGCGATCACCGCCGGGTGCGGGATGCCGTTGGTGGCCGCGATCGCTTTCGGATCGGTGTGGCTGGCGGCGTGCGCGTGACCGAGGCCGAGCAGCAGGCTCAGGACCAGAGCGCTTTTGGTGAAAGTAGCGGGCATGTTCGAGTTCCTTTCGCAGGGCATTTTCAAAGACGTACCTTTTAACAACTGAAGCGCTCGGGTGCTATCGCAGGACCGACATAAACGTATTAAAAGCGATTTTTCCTGCACTTTTGTGGCGCGGTTTGCAGTACGCTTGCCCTCGGCAGACGCTCCGGCAGAGGGCGCGCCGCTCCGTTGCCCTGCGTGTAAACCATCGATCATTTTTCGTGAGGTTTACCATGCGCATCACCTCCCAACTCATCTGCCAGGCTGCTGACGATCTCAAGGGATTTGTTGGCCTTAACCGCAAGACCGGTCAGTACATCGTGCGCTTCAGCGAAGATTCGTTCGGCATGGACGTGGCGGATGACGGCATTATTCCTGTGAACGAATTCGTCTGGGCGCCGGCGACAGCGCAGACCATGACGCTTAAACGCGAGTTGATTCAGTTGTTGCTGGATCAGAATATTGATGACCGAATCAACATCACCGAGCCGTTGCGCGTTTATATGAGCAAGGTTGACGTGCCGGAGATTGAGGCGGTGCGGAGTCTGGTGCGGGGCTGAAGTTTTGCAGTGAGGGTGAGGGCCTCTTCGCGAGCAGGCTCGCTCCCACAGGGGAACCGTGGTGTTCACAAATCCCCTGTGGGAGCGAGCCTGCTCGCGAAGGCGGCCGCCAATGCGCCGCCATTTTATGGCCCGAACCGATACTCGCGTTCAACCTTGCACACCCGCGTATGAAATGCCGAATACCACTGTTCCCGCCCACGCTGCTGAATCAAGCGATGCTCAGGATGCTGCCGCCACGCCAGAATCGCCGCTTCGCTCTGCCAATACGACACCGTAATCCCGAAGCCACCCGCCCCTCGAACCGACTCCACCCCAAGAAACCCCGGCTGTTCACGCACCAACAAATCCATGCGCTCAGCCGCCTCGGCATAGCCGTTGTCACCCTCGGTTCGAGTCGACGTAAAAATCACCGCAAAGCAGGCAGCCATCAACGTGACTCCGCACAAGCTTCAACAAACGCGCGCACCAGCGGCGGCATCTGCCCTTTGAGCGCGGCACGTTCTGGCTGGAACAACGTAGCGACAAAGAAGCGGTGATCCTTGAGTTCAATCGCGCGCAAATCCCCTGACGAATCATGCCCCACGGCCTGTAGCCGATCGTTCAACAGTTCCCGTTCGAACAGCGGATTCACACCGAAGCGGCAGCGATAACCTTCACGAATCTGCGACGTTTCGTACGCCTTGGCGATCAACGAACCGAGCACCAAGTGAATGCTGTCCACCGCTTCTACCAGCGAACAGGTCAACGGCGTGAGTACCGCACGTTCAGATTCAGGTGACGTCTCACCATGCTCGGCATCCTCCCAACCCAGCACGTTGCGGGAAAATTCCAGCACCGCATGTTGAAAACCACCGCAGGTGCCGAGGAAAGGGCGCTGCTGTTCGCGGGCAAAACGGATCGCCCGCAATGCGCCGGCTTCACTTTTGTAAGGACTGGCGGGGACGCACCAGAAACCGTCGAACCGCTCGAGCGGCGTATCGGCGTGGATCTGCTCGGTGGGCAACCATTCGAATTGCACGTTGCGGTTGAGGTGTTCGGCGACCAGCCCGAGGGCGACGGGAATGGCTTGGTGAGCGGTGACCTGCGGGTCGTAATCGCCAATCAGGGCGATACGGATGGCGCTGTTTTCCATGGAGGTTCCCTGCGCTTGTTGATTGATGGCCTTCACTATAGATTGGCGTTCACGCACTCAACATTGGCGTTTGCCCAAGTGATCAATGCAGCGACGCACTATCAACTCGACTATCCCGATCTGGCCCTGATTCTCGCCTTGGTACGCGGCGGCTCTCTGGCTAGGGCGTCTCAACTGCTGAAGGTTGACGTGTCGACGGTGTTCCGCGCCGTGCGCCGTCTCGAAGCTGCGCTCGGCCAGCAACTGTTCGAAAAAAGCCGCGCCGGCTATTTACCGACAACTCTCGCGCAGACACTGGCCGAGCAAGCCGAACGCGCCGAACAGGCGCTGGAAGCCGCGCGCATCGGCGTGGAGCAGGGCGGTGAAGTGGTCAGCGGCACGGTGCGCCTGACCTGCACCGATTCGGTGTTGCAAGGTTTGCTGCTGCCGGCGCTGGCGCAGTTCATGCCCAATTACCCGGCACTGACCATTGAGCTAAGCACCTCCAACGATTTCGCCAACCTCAGTCGCCGCGATGCTGACATCGCCCTGCGCCTGACGCGGACACCGCCCGAGCATCTGGTCGGACGACAACTGGCGAAGATTTCCTACAGGGTCTGCGCCAGTGCGCGGTATCTGCAGAATGTCGATGCATCGGATCTGACGGCGCTGACGTGGATCGCCCCGGACGACTTTCTACCCGATCACCCAACCATCGCCTGGCGTCGTCAGCATCTACCCGGCGTCACCCCGGGCTATCGCTGCAACAGCATGTTGTCGGTGACAGAGCTGGTTCGCGCGGGCCTCGGCGTGGCGGCGTTACCGGACTTTCTGATTACCGAGGGTGTGCAGGCGTTGAGCGAGCCGCTGCATGGTTATGACACCGCGCTGTGGCTGCTGACCCGCCCGGATTGCCGGGCGTTGCGCTCGGTGGTGACGTTGTTCGATGAGTTGGGGCGGGCGCTGCGTTTGCCGTGATCAGCGCTGCGGGTTCTGGCGCATGTGATCGTGCAACTCGCTGGTCAGGCTGGCGATGCGTTCGGTGAGGTTTTTGGTCATCTCGGTGAGGCGGGTGTTCTGCTCCAGCAGCTCAAGCAGTTGCGCGGTGTTCTTCGCGGCTTGGGCCTGACGCTCGGTATTGGCCTGTGCCAGGTCTTCACGATGTAGTGCGTCGGCATCGGCCTGCGCCTTGTCGCGGGCAGCCTGGCGTGTTTGTGCGAGCAGAATCAGCGGCGCGGCGTAGGCCGATTGCAGGCTGAAAGCGAGGTTCAACAGGATAAACGGGTAGACGTCGAAGGTGGTCACGCCAAACACGTTGAGGCAGACCCAAAACAGCACAATCAGGGTTTGCGCGCCGAGAAACATCGGCGTGCCGAAGAACCGCGCAAACGCCTCGGCGCGCAGGGCGAAGGTGTCGTTGCCGAAGGTGGTGCTGAGGTGGGCGTGGGGGCGGTGGAAGCGCAGGTGATCGACCGGAGCTGTTTCAGGCGATGCGGGTTTTTCAGTGGTCATGGTGCACTCGGCAGGGCGTGGGACGTGTAGTCACTATAGCCCTGCGTTATGGCGACCGGCCCCTTCGCGAGCAAGCTCGCTCCCACAGGTAGCCGGGGTATTCACAAATATTGTGATCAACCTGACCCCTGTGGGAGCGAGCCTGCTCGCGAAGGCCACGACGCGGTCTGGCTGCCTTGTACAAGCCTTAACCCGGCGCCCGCTCATTGGCAAACATGCTCACCGCATCCACCGCCTCACTGGCGCCATCACGAATCTGCAGAATCACCGTCCCCGCCTGATTCGCCAACTCGACCCCTTCAGCCGCGCGCCCCCGGGTGCCTTCCATGCTCTTGATGGCTTGGCGGGTCTCGTTCTGGATCAAACCGATCATGCTGGAAATCTCCGCAGTCGAGCCGCTGGTTCGAGCCGCCAATTGCCGCACTTCGTCAGCGACCACGGCAAAACCGCGACCCTGTTCACCGGCGCGCGCTGCTTCGATCGCAGCGTTGAGCGCCAGCAGGTTGGTCTGGTCGGCAATCGCGCGGATCGTGTTGACGATGGCGGTGATCTGCTCGGAGCGTTCCCCCAGTTGTGCAATCAGCGTTGAAGACTCAGCAATGTCCTCGGCGATCTCGCGCATTTCACTGGCGGCCTGCTGGATCACCTGGGTGCCTTGCTCGGCGACTTTTCGCGTCGCCACGGAGATGTGATACGCCGCGCTGGCACTGCGCGCGTCCTGTTCGTGTTGCTCGACGCGGGTAGTCACGTCGGAGGCGAACTTCACCACTTTGCACAAGCGCCCGGCAGCGTCATAAACCGGGTTGTAGTTGGCTTCGAGCCATACGGTTTGCCCGCGTTTATCGACGCGTTCGAACTGACCCTGGAAAAGCTCGCCCTGGTTCAAGCGCCGCCAGAAATCTTCGTAGGCGCTGCTGTTGACCAGTGCCGGCGTGCAGAACAAACGGTGATGTTTACCTTTCAGCTCGGCGAGGGTGTAACCCATGCGCGTCAGAAAATTCTGATTGGCCGTGAGAATACTGCCGTCGAGGTTGAATTCGATGACCGCCATTGCCCGGTCAATCGCCTGCAACTTGGCGTTGGCTTCGCTTTCCTGCTGCACCTTGGCGGTCACGTCCATCGCGTACTTGACCACTTTTACTACGCGCCCCGAGGCATCCTTGATCGGGTTGTAACTGGCTTCCAGCCAGATTGGCTGGCCCTTGCCGTCGACCCGCTCAAACGTACCGGACTGAAACTGGCCATTTTTCAGGCGTGACCACAAATCAGTGTACTGAGCACTACGGCCGAACTCTGGCGTGCAAAAGCGTCGATGCGGTTGGCCGATCGCTTGTTCGGCGGTGTAACCCATAGTCTTGAGAAAGTTGTCATTGGCACGCAGCACCACGCCATCGAGGTCGAACTCGATCACCGCCATCGAGCGATTGATCGCATCGAGCAGGCCGGCTTGTTCGGTGAGGGTGCGCTGAAGATCGTCGATGACGGATTTGTGGCGATTGAAGAACATGTTCGCACTACTCTGGAAGTGGGGAGGATCGAGGATTCAGTCCCTATTTCCGCGCCGGCAGACCGAATGCGCGGACGGCATTCGGCAATGACTGCTCAATGCCAGTATTCCTTAGCTGGCAGATGGCTACTTATACAAAACTTCATAAACTTGTACAAGAGAGTAATTATTTGTAATTTTGTATAACTTTTCGGGCATCGATGTTGTCCGTCGCGCCCTTGCTCAAGGCAACGCTGATGGTGTTGAGGCCCTTGTTTTTAGCGGTTTAGAGCGCTTTGTCGACATCGTTCAGCCAGTCGAGGGCATCCTTGTACAAGGATTTATAGCGCGCCAAACCGATACTAAGGCCCACTCGCAACTCCGGCACCTGCGGATGACAGCATGAATTCAATGCTTGACCCATCGCGCCATCAACCCTCCAGGCCTCATGCAGCGGCAACTGGCAGGGTCACGCAGAGCGGGTTACAGGAGACGGGCGGATTAGCGTTGATAGCAGGCGAGAAACATTTCCAGTGCCGATTCGGCGACGGTGTTCTGCATCTCGACATCGAGGGCTGCGCGGCCCATCGACATCTGTGGCCAGAAGCCAAAGGTTTTGAGCAACCCTTGGACCTGATGCGCGGCGAACTCCGGATCGACCGCTTTCAGTCGACCGTCAGCCTGCGCGGCGCGAATCCACACGGTCAGGCCTTCCTCGCGTTCACCCATTCGCTCGACCATGTTCTGCGCGCGCTCCGGCGAATGAATGGTCGCAGCAATTGCCACTCGGGCCAGGGTCAGAAAGTTTTCGTCGGCCATCAACTGCACTTTGGCCTGAAGCATTTGCCGCAACTGATCACGTAGAGGCTGATCGCGGTTATAGACGACCGATTGCTCAGCGCTGATTCGTGCCCACAACTGGTTGAGAATTTCGGCGAACAGCTCTTCTTTGCTGGGGAAATGGTTGTACACCGTGCGCTTGGATACACCGGCGGTGGCCGCGATTTTGTCCATGCTGGTGACTTCGAAACCGTTGGCACGGAATTCAGTAATCGCCGCTTGAATAATGGCTTCGCGTTTACGGTCGGTGAGGCGTTGTGGAGCTGTCATGAGTAAGCTTCGGCAGGGAAAAGATGAAATTACACTTGGAAGTTTACTTGTCATCCGCTTTGATGCAACCTAGAAACTACACCGATCAGTGTAATGTTGCGTTAATCCTCGCAACTTAAAAAGCAGAAGTTCGGCCTATGCGTGCAGCTTTGGCCATTTATCGTCCCACCGTGGAAAAACCGCGAATTGCGCGGTTTTTCTGGAGTCATTCAGTCATGGCCAATCCAGTTTCGATCCCGGATCACACATCCACGCCTGAAGCCTCGCGGCAGCATCAGGGGCTGTTTCGCAATCACGCACCCGTGCAGCGCGAAGGCGTACGCAAAATGCTGCGGATCATGTGGAACATGATATTCCACAAACCGCGCAACACCCGGCCCGCCGCGCCTATCCCGGTGCAAGCGTTGACCCGGGAAGAACTGCTGGCAGCGCCCAATCACAGCGTCTTTCGCCTCGGTCACTCGACCCTGTTGCTGAAACTGCGCGACAAATTCTTCATCACCGACCCGGTCTTCGCCGAGCGCGCCTCGCCGGTGCAGTGGGCCGGGCCGAAACGCTTCCACCAGCCACCGATCAGTATCGACCAGTTGCCGCCGATCGAAGCGGTCATCCTGTCGCACAACCATTACGACCACCTCGATTACCAGGCCGTGCTCAGACTGGCCGCCAAGACCAACCTGTTCCTGACCCCGCTGGGCGTCGGCGACACCCTGATCAAATGGGGCATCGATGCCAGCAAAGTCCGCCAGTACGACTGGTGGCAGGGCGCCGAGATTGCCGGCATCCGTTTCGTCGCCACACCGTCGCAACACTTTTCCGGCCGTGGCTTGTTCGATGGCAACAGCTCACTGTGGGCGTCCTGGGTGATGATCGACGGCGACACCCGAATCTTCTTCAGCGGCGACAGCGGCTACTTTGACGGCTTCAAACGCATCGGCGAACAGTACGGCCCGTTCGACCTGACCCTGATGGAAACCGGCGCCTACAACGTCGAATGGCCGCACGTGCACATGCAGCCCGAAGAAACCCTGCAAGCGCACATCGACCTAAAGGGCCGCTGGCTCTTCCCGATCCACAACGGCACCTTCGACCTGGCCATGCACGCCTGGCACGAACCGTTTGACCGGATTCTGGCACTGGCGTGGGAACGCAGTATTTCGATTACCACGCCGCAGATGGGTGAGGCGTTTAACATCGCCCAACCGCAACGCGGGGAGGCGTGGTGGTTGGCGGTTGAAGGGGAGAGTGAGGCGGTGGTGCAGAGCGCCTGATAGCTCGCCCAGTTCGCCCCTTCGGGGGCGATTGTCTTACTCAGCCATCGCAAAATCCCCACGCCCCATCGCTTCCGATGACACGCCCTGAACACTCGCACTACGCCCCGGTGCAAACCCGGGAAAGAACACCAGCCCCTGCGCCTCGAACCGGTAAGCCAGGGCCAGTCGCGCCGCATCCGCTACGTCCTGCTGCGCCTCAAACCGATGAATGTCTTCAACCGAAACCTCAGCCTCCCGCGATAGCTGTTCCACGCTCCAGCCCAGCATCGCTCGGGCCTGGACGCAGTGCGTCGGGGTGAACTGGAAAAGGGCAATGCGTTCGAGGATGTGGTTCATCGCAAGAGAGGCCATGGTGTGCTCCGGGCTCAAGAGTGCTGATTGAAAATGTACTGTGTTTTTGTACAGTTGTTTTCGGCCGGGATCAAACGCATTTTTTGATTTGCCCTAATTCGCCGCCTCCAACCAGACGGACGGTGCCTGCCCGAGGATCCGCCGGAACATCGTCGAGAACGCCGCCGGGCTTTCATAACCGAAGTCCAGCGCGATGCGCGTCACCGCTTCACCCGCGGCCAGTCGCGCCAGCGCCAGAACCACGCAGGCCTGCTGCCGCCATTGCCTGAAACTCAATCCGGTCTGTTGCCGAAACATCCTGTTGAAGGTGCGCAAGCTTATGTGTAACTGCTCGGCCCACTGCTGTGGAGATTGATGGGCGTACGGCTGATGCAGAAAGGTCTGACACAGGGATAGGAGCTTTCCGTCAGTCGGTAGCGGAATGTGCAACGGCAGCGGCGCACTGCGCGTCAATTCATGCAGCAACAGATCAATCAACACACCATCGCGGCCTCCCAAATCATAGGTCAGCGGCACTTCCACCGCCTCCATCAGCAAATGCCGCATCAACGGCGACACACTGATCACCTGGCAGCGCTCGCCCAAATCCACTGTGCCCGGCTCGATATAGACACTGCGAGTGCTGACCCCGAGCATCAGCACCTCATGCGCCACCCCCGGCGGAATCCACACCGCCCGCTGCGGCGGCACTACCCAGTTACCGTCATGGGTGCTGACCTGCATCACACCGGTCGCGCCGTACAACAACTGCGCCCGCCGATGCGTGTGAAAGGGCAGCAAGTGACCGTGGGAATAATCCGTACCGATCGCCACCACCGCGCGCGGCGTGTCATCCAGCAGATTGATCGAAACATTGCGCATCTGGCGTTTCCCGGTGGTTGGCGTAAACGCAAGCATTATTGGCTGACTTGCTGAAGCGGGCCAAGCGATGCCGTTCTATCGTCGACCGCTCTCCCTCCACGGACGCTTCGACATGTTCTATTTACTGCTGACCCTCTTCGGCTGCCTGACCGGCATCACCGCCGTGCTGTTCGGCTTCGGCGGCGGCTTCGTTGTAGTGCCGCTGCTGTATCGGATGCTCAGCGCCAGCCACGGCGCCGACGACCCGATCGGCCAATCGGCGATGCACATCGCCGTCGCCACTTCAACCTGCGTGATGATCGTCAACGCCCTGATCGCCACCAACAAACACCGTCGCGCCGGCAATCTCATCCGTCATTACCTGTGGCCGCTGGGCGGGTTCATCGGGTTGGGCGCGGTCGTTGGCGCAATAGCGGCGGTGTGGGTCAGCGGCGAAGTGATTCGCTACGCGTTCATCGGCTACCTCGGCGTGACCATCATTGATTGCCTGCTGCGACGCGGCTTTCTCACTCAGAACGCAGACGTCATCCCACGCCGACTTGGCGCTACGGAAACTTCCGCAGGCGGTGTAGGCATCGGCGCCATCGCGACGTTTCTCGGTGTAGGAGGCAGCGTCATGACCGTGCCGCTATTGCGCCGTTGTGGATTGAGCATGTCGCAAGCGACGTCCATGGCCAATCCACTGAGCGTGCCGGTGGCAGTGGCCGGGACGCTGACGTACATGGCGTTGGCCGGGTTCAGTCAGGCTGACTTGGGCGCGTGGTTTGTCGGGTATGTGGATTTGCTGGCGTTTGCTGTGCTGACGGTTGGCTCGCTCATCGGGATTCGCTTGGCCACGCCATGGATCGGGCGGATACCAGACCAGGTGCATGCCTGGGTCTATATCGGGTTGCTGATTATTGTGCTGCTGTGCATTTCGCTTAAATGAATCATTGCCAGGTTACAGCGGAAGAAATCAAAATCGGTAACTGAGCGCCGTCCTCCAGCAACTACCAGAGAACCAGGATGTTGATCTTCAATTGCACCGAAGCCGCCAGTAAGTTTTTCAGCCGTATTCACAAAGGCAAAAAGATCACGCCGGTGGACACTAATCCGCCGTCCTCAATCATTGAAGATGATGAGTCGAACGGCGCTGATGAGCAGTGGCTGGTGCACGCGATAACGGTACAACGCAAGCACGTGCTGCTGGCCATTCACATAAAAACCCGCTATTGCCTGATTTTCGCTGATGCGAAAAAGGCTGACACAGAAGACTTTGTTGATCGATTTGTGGATCGTTGGGTCAAGGGGATAGTGATCAACGCCCATCATCATGACCTCGGGCAGTGGCTTAACCCGGAGTTGATGTTGGCGCGGCTGAAACAGACTTGTGAGCATCAACGGTTCTATCGACGTAGCCATCGCAGCGCGCAAAAACACATTGATGAAATTGCATGGATGTTCCAGGACAAGGTCGCCCATACGGGGTCTTTGCCACCGGATGACATCACTGCGATGGTATTTGACGAGCAAATGAATGACACGCCCAGGAACAGCAAGGGCGCCAAGTCTTACTACTTTCCGGATGAGGAAATGGCGCTTCACTGGCTGCGTCATTACTGCTTTCTTGATGACGTCCAGCTTCATGCTGCCAAGGAACGTCGCCAACAAATGGCTCGGGAAATTGCGGCGCTGGAGCACGAAGCCTGGCTTAAAAAGTACGAGCAAGAAAACTCGAATAGTTAAGCTGTCCCCGCCATAATCCGCAGCGTATTTTTCAGCGCCGGCGCCTGTGTGCCGACGCGTTCTCCGACTCCTTCAAGGATTGATTCATGCTCAAGGGACTGATGCGCCTGGCGCCATATGCCGCGGCGCTGTTCACACTGATTTCCACTGCCCATGCCGAAGATGGCCGGCGCGTATTTACCGGCACATTGGGCAAGACGGCGATTGTTGTTGAACTCAACACCACACAGCAGGACGAAGTCACCGGCCGCTATTTCTACGAGAAATATCACCGTGACCTAGCCCTCAGCGGCTCGCTACAAGACAGCACGTTGAACCTTGTTGAAGGCAATAACCGCTACGGTGACGACAAGCCGCTGCCGACCTTGAAGCTGGAAGAAACCGGCAGCGGCTGGCAGGGCGAATGGCAAAGTCCGCAGGGCAAAAAGCTGCCGGTGAAACTCACCGAGGCCAGACTTCCCGCGCCCACCTCGGCAACTTTACCTTTCATTGCCGCACTGCCATACGGCGAGCCTTACGAGTATTTGCGCCTGCAGGGACTCAAGCTCAAACCGGCGAAGAAAGACAACTTCATGGGCTATGACCTGCAATGGTGGACCGAGCCTGAGACAAAGATTTCGCTGTTCAGCGTGGAGTCCGGATTGTCGAAAGATGATCAGCAACGGGTTAACCAGCAGTTGCTCGGGCGCCTCTGGAATGAAGTCATCAGCTATCACGGCTGCCAATTACAGGGCGGGGAGAACGTGGAGTTCATGCAACAGGCAGAACCGAAAATGATCTCGCCAGCCGTGGTCAGCCTGAATATCTCGACCAGCTATTACTGCGGCGGCGCGCATCCCGACTTCGGCGATTCCCCGCTCAATATCGACGTGAAAACCGGCCACCCGCTGTCCCTCGAAGATGTGCTGTGGGTCGGAGAGGGCAAACCGCTGCTACATGCCGAGCGCGACAGCCTAGGCGACAAACCGCTGAGCAAGGACGAAAGTAACGCGCGCTATCAGTACGTAAGCAAAGAGTTGGTACCTTGGGTAATCAAGCAATTCACCGCCCTGTACCCCACAGAAATGAAGAAACCGACGGGAGATGACGACTGCAACTTCCAGGATGAGAGCATCTGGGGCACTTCACCTTGGTACTTCACCGAGAAGGGCTTGTACCTCGGCGCCTACTTCGCCCGCGTGCAACGCTCTTGCGATAGACCTGACTGGTCGATCCTGCCTTACTCCGTCGTCAAACAACACCCCGGCGCCGTCAAACTGCAACTGCCCCAAGGCTAACCGTCACTCCAGCCCCGGCGCTTCACGAATAATGAAGTGATCCAGGTTCTCGATATTGGCATTGAAGACCTCGAAAGGCTTTTCGGGGTTCTTCTTGCCGGGCACCTGCTTCAACTCCGGCGTCACCCCATAGAAGAAACAGAACAACGCCTTGTCGCTATCCACCGCATGCTTGATCTCTTCCAGAAACGCCTTGCGCTTGCGGTAGTTGTCGATCAGCTTCTTGTTCAGATAAACGCTGACCGGATACGGCTTCTTCTTACTGTCCTCGGGCTTCTTGAACCAGACCTTGTCCTCGAAATCGATACGAAAACTGGCACTGTGGAAGTCCTCGATCTTCTTGATCCGCCCCCAGTAAATCAGCCCCTTGTTGTCCGTCAGATACTCAATCCTCTTGAAGAACGAACTGTACGGTGCCGAATGCTCGCCGACCTTCAACGGCATCCGCTTGAGCAACTCCTTGTCGGCGAAGTTGGAAACAAAACACTCCACCGGATGAGCAAACACACTGGTCTTGTCCGGTGCCGACTCACGACCCGCCGACTCTTTACCACTGTCCGCCGCCACCCGCACCGGATCATCCCGCAACACATCCGCCACCCCCGCTGGCGCGACAGGCTTGCGCACATACTCACGCCGGGTCAGCAATAACTCTGATGGAAAGTGTTCCTCACGCCCGTCATCCACCTCGCCATCCGCCGTCTCAACGCCAGACGCTGAAGCCTTCAAACTCACATACGGACAACCCGCCACATGCTGCGTAGTGGGCAGATTCTTGAAGTGCGGCGTGCGCACGTAATTCACGTTCTTGGCGTTGAGCGTGCCCAACTCGTTGGAAGCCTCGAACGTCGAACGACAGGCATCGTTGGGGCACTGGAAGTGCTCCTTCGCAGAGTCGAAGGCAACCGTCTCATCGAAATTGAGATCGCGAACGTCATAGATCGACAACTTGTCGTCGAGGCTGAGGCAGTAGGCGAGATCGAATTTCATGGTGGGGCTCGGATCCTTGAGTGGGGGGAGGGGTATTAATAGCGGGAAACGAATGATGGCGCACGCTTGAACAATTAGTGGCTCTTCGCTCTGTCACGTATTGAAACCCTTTTGCTGTTTGGCGACTATAGGAAATTTCCTACAGACGTTAGCGATAAAGGGGCAGCTCCCGTGGCGATCAAGGCGGTTTCGAAGGAACGAATAGTCAACGCGATGCTGGAGTTTGATAATAAATTCCGAGGCAAGCCTGATTGGAGGGATTGGGAAGATAACCAAGCTCACCGTTATGCCGTTCACGCGGGCGGTGAACTGTATCCAGCGAAGAAAATCGTCTCCTTGGCGACAGGAATTGCAGTCGGCGAATTTTCCGGGGGGCATCCGACTAACAGTTACCTAAAAAAGCGCGGTTTCAATATTGTGGAGTTGCCGCGTGGCGAAGGCGAGCCAGTGCTTCAGTTCACGCAGGGGGCTGTTTACGATCGAATAACAGAGATCAATGGACCTTTTGGCGGAAGCCGACAAAACGGCATCGCAAGCTCCAGAACCTACCCTGTGATTTTTTTGTTCACCGGCGATAGCGGTAAGCAATACGGGTATGCCGATGGATGGGAGGACGGTGCTTACCTTTACACCGGGCAAGGACAGCGCGGGCCGATGACTCTGACTAGCGGCAACCGAGCCATTGCCCAGCATGCCGTGGATGGCCGAGCGCTGCATATGTTCAGATCGCTCGGTAAGGGTGAAGGCTACGTTTACGAGGGCGAGTTTTCTTGTGCCGACATGTTTGAACGTACCCAGCCGGATGTGAACGGCGAAGCTCGGACGGCGATAGTTTTTCGGCTAGTTCCTGTGGGCCTTGCAAATGGCGTGATTGAGTCTGAGGTAGATGATGAGAACGAGGCTGACCTTCCTGGCTCTCTGGAGGCTGCGCGTTTGGTTGCGCTTGCTGCATGCAAGCCTGACAGTGATGATCTAAAACTATCTGCTCCGCGTAAGATTTATCAGCGCAGCCGAAAGGTTGCGCACTATGTGCTGATGCGTGCCCAGGGAGCATGCGAGAGCTGTCGCCGGCCTGCTCCTTTCATGAAAAAGGATGGCACGCCCTACTTAGAGCCTCATCATGTAAACCGTGTTTCCGATGGCGGTTTGGACCATCCACGTTACGTGGCGGCTGTGTGTCCAAGTTGCCACCGGGAAATTCATTCTGGAGCGCACGGAGCGTTGGTGAATGAGAGGCTAAAGCGACGGTTGGAAGTAATTGAAAGCTAAGAGCTCCAATCATTCATACACTTTCCGTATTTACGTTTCGATGATTGAAACGCCTGCGCGACTAGCCTCCATAAAGACTTGGGCCCGGTAACGCGGCGCTGCGGCGGATGACTCAACAGATAAGGCATGTCCCGCAGCCGAATCCAACTCTCATCCTGCCAATGCAACAGACTCAGAGACATCTCCGGCCAGTCCAACAAACTCAACATCGGCCGATCTGAATGGCCCGAGGGTTCTGCATCGCGCAAGGCCGGCACCACCTGATGAGTCAGCCACTCACGCAACAATCGATTTCCGGGCACGTAGTGATATACCAATAGCGCGTACACACCGGACTCGCTGAGCATCAGTTGCTTTTCGGGTTGCCGGAAATACTCGATCCACAAAACGCGACGCTGATCCTTGTCCAGTTTGTTGACCATGCGTTCGCTTAGATGGACACCCATCAAACGGCCGATATCGCGTGCGCAGAACCATGGTTGGTTTTCGAGTAGAAGTGCATGAAGAGCGAGGTTGTGGCGAGAGAAGACACTTGCAGAAAAAGGATCGGGCATATCCATGACCTCTACGTTTAGATTTTGGAGAACCTGGCCCCAACGTAGAGTGGACTGAAGAAATCCCAACGAGCAGGCAATCACCACCGACGACGTGTGCGTCTGTGGGTTGACCATGCTTTCTACGTTGGGCGTTTCTTAGGCACCTGCTGTAGAGCATAGAGGGGCCTGGAGAGCGTATCAATGGAGATACTGCTGTGTGTTGAGTAGGTAATTTAGCGTAGGGACGTAGGACGTAAGTGGCTGGTAAACCTTTCTTATTGGCGGGCGGCAAGACTGCAGACACAAATTTTTTTGAAAAAGGTCAATAAAATCCGAGGATGATCTATCGTTGGTAAGGTTGTGGCGTCTTGCCATTATTAAGTGGCGGTATTTTTTTGAATTCGTAACAGGGGACGTTGATGAAGCAGCGAGAGCAATTTGAGAATGGAATTCTAAGTGTTCGGTTTGTCGGTGAAGCATTAAATCAACATGGCGTTAGTATCTATGATCTAGGCGAGTCGCTGTTAGCGATACAAAGGATAGTGCATAAAGCTTTTTTAGCCCAGCAGGGGCGCTTGATGAAGGGAGCGTATCCAACTAAAGAGGAAAGGGAAGAGCTGGCGCTGCAATTAGGAGAGAGAAGGCGGCAATCAGATGCGTTTGCTCTGGTTCCTATATTGAGTGACCCAGCTGTACAAATGGTTTTGTTAAAATTGATGGATTATGTGGCATCGGGCTTAATAGGGTATTTTGTAGGTGATGTTGTTGATCGGATTCGGAAGGAACCTGATAAAAATAAAAAAATATTTATCGCGTCTATTTATAAAGAAGTGGAAGGGATCGCCATTCGCGTGGGTACTTCGGGCGGGGTGGAGTCCGTCGTTCTAGGCTCTCCTGTGCTCGAGCGCGAAACACTAGCGACTTTTGACTCTGATACCAAGCACTATCTCGCGGAGATTAAAGATGAAAATTATCTAGGTGGATACGAAGAGATCAAAGGTCGTGTCTATAAACTGTATCCGAATAGTAATATTGTAGGGATTCGTCGGGCCGGTGGTAAAACGGTGACGGTTTTCTTAAGTGAGAAGGATTTTGAGGTTGTTAGGTATTTGAAAGAAAAAAATCCGCTTTTTTTGTTTAAAGGACATCCTATTTATAGGCTAGGGGCGGAAACCAAAAGTATCACAGAGTTTGAGGCGGATGAAATAGAACGCATACATGAGGAGGATCCATTGGAGGGGATCTAATGTGATTGAATTCTAATTTGGGTGAGCGTTGTAGAGTGCTAATTTCTGTGGGAGAGCGTCTCAAAAGCATTGTGTTTCTGAGCGCTCTCCGCCTCGATTAGCTATTCTCAATTGGTTTGGTTTTTTTTGTGGTGTCATCTTCATTATTTTTTTCGGGGCGTTTAGGCCGCATGTCGTATGCTCCGTCTACGCTGCCTTTTTTGTCCCCATGTGTGGTTTTGCCAATGACGGTGGAGTTTGGTTTTTTAGTGGTCATTTCTTGTCTTCCTTCTTTTCTTCTTTTTTTGAATCTTTTTCAGTTTTGCTTGGTTTATTTGGTTTAAGGCTGGATGCGCCTGCAAAACTTTCCTTGCTAACTTGAAGGCTACTGCTTCTGCCACTAGGTTCTTTTTTCATCGTGTCCTCTTTTTTGTATTGAGATACGGCAGCCAATATTACGGTTAAAAGTATCCCGGCATAGAATGAGTTTGTTGCGGATGCGTCAAGCTTTCTCAAGGTAAGACTGATTTTTTTGACTTTTTCATTTTCGTCTTTGATGCTGGCGAGTATGTAATCACCATTTTTATCAAAGATTTTTATTATCGCGTAGGACGTATAAAGCAATGCTGCGCTGGCGGAAGTGATTAAAGTTGTTTGCCATGAGAGTTCGAAGGTTGAGTTTAAAAAGGTAATAATAAAGCCGAGGGTTGCGATGGAAAGTGTAAGTAGGGTTTTATCCTTTTCCATTTTTGTGTTGTAGAAAGAAGCGATAGATTGGCTTCTGAATTCTACGGCATGACTGTTATAAAGTTCCTCGGCACTAGTTTTTTCTTTTTGTGTATCTAATTCTTGTTCGCGCTTCAGTATTTCTTTTTCTCGCTTCTCTAAATCTAAAGATAAAAGAAATAATCTTGCCTCTTCTCGGCTGTTTCTTAGTTTTTCAACTGTGTTCTGCATTCTGTAGCCCCAAAAAAAACCCCGCTTTACAGCGGGGCTTAGATTTATTCGCTACCCTTCAATAATATCTTGGGTTTGTAGCATGAAAATCAATCCCAGCTCAACGCCCCACCAGTCTGATACTCAATCACACGCGTCTCAAAGAAATTCTTCTCTTTCTTCAAGTCCATAATCTCGCTCATCCAAGGGAACGGGTTAGTCGTCCCTGGATATTCCTCTTTCAAACCGATCTGCGACAAACGACGGTTAGCGATGAACTTCAGGTAGTCCTCCATCATCGCCGCGTTCATGCCCAGTACGCCGCGAGGCATGGTGTCACGTGCGTATTCGATCTCCAGCTGCGTACCCTGCAGAATCATCTGGGTCGCTTCTTCCTTCATTTCGGCATCCCACAAATGTGGGTTTTCGATTTTGATCTGGTTGATCACGTCGATGCCGAAGTTCAGGTGCATGGATTCGTCGCGCAGGATGTATTGGAACTGCTCGGCGACGCCGGTCATTTTGTTGCGGCGGCCCATGGAGAGGATTTGGGTGAAGCCGCAGTAGAAGAAGATGCCTTCCAGAACGCAGTAGTAGGCGATCAGGTTGCGCAGCAGTTCTTTGTCGGTGTCCGGGGTGCCGGTTTCGAACTTCGGATCGGAGATCGAGCGGGTGTATTTCAGGCCCCAGGCGGCTTTTTTAGCGACCGATGGAATCTCGTGGTACATGTTGAAGATCTCGCCTTCATCCATGGCCAGCGATTCGATGCAGTACTGGTAGGCGTGGGTGTGGATCGCCTCTTCGAAAGCCTGGCGCAGGATGTACTGGCGGCATTCCGGGTTGGTGATCAGGCGGTACACGGCCAGCACCAGGTTGTTGGCAACCAGGGAGTCGGCGGTGGAGAAGAAGCCGAGGTTGCGCATGACGATGCGGCGCTCGTCGTCGGTCAGGCCTTCCGGGTCTTTCCAGAGGGCGATGTCGGCGGTCATGTTGACTTCTTGCGGCATCCAGTGGTTTGCGCAACCGTCCAGATATTTCTGCCAGGCCCAGTCGTACTTGAATGGCACGAGTTGGTTGAGGTCGGCGCGGCAGTTGATCATGCGCTTTTCGTCAACGGCGACACGGGCGGAGGCGCCTTCGAGTTCGGCGAGGCCTTCGGCGACGTCGAGGGAGTTCAGTGCAGCCTTGGCGCGGGCGACAGCGGCCGAGTCGTCGGCGGTCACGGCGCGGGCTTCGATCGCGGCGGCACCGCCAGCGTTGTCGAGGCGGTCCATGTTGGCTTCAGTAGCGTGGCCGGCGTTGGCGCCTTTCACGGTTGCTACTTCACTGTCTTCTTTGTCGAATTCGTCCCAGCTCAGCATGACGTGTCGTCTCCTGCGTGAGGGCCTGTGCCCGTGTGAAACCTGATTGGTTGGTTTTTCACACGGTCGTACAGACCGCGTTGGATGTCGTTTTTTGCAGCGATGCACGCAGGCAAATAAACAGAAATTTTGACGGGTTCCGAGAGCCTCTGATGGGCGCAATCAGCGTTGAACGCTGCTGCGGGGCTTCAGAATGGCTTTTGCTCCCTGTAAGGGAATATTGCTGACCCGTATGGGGCGGCATTATAGGGAAAAAAACACGGCTGTGCTGAGGCGAATCCGCGCATGGAGCGGTCGAGGAGGGTGGTTTTTCGATGAGAGTGAGGGTTTACAGGGCTTTGCCGGGGATAGATTTTTTTTCGCAAAAATCTCGCCATTGTGAATTTGCTCAAAAAACGAACAAAAAACTGCGTTTTTCACTACATCTAGTGGTTTGCAAGCATTTTTGATGACTTCAAACACAACTGAGCCCGACCGAAGTCGGGCTGGAATCGACCCTCAATGAAGCGCTGAGAGATCCAATTCGGTGCAGTCTCGAATCATCAATTGGTGCAGCCGTTGCCCATGACGCTGTAACGCAGGATGTGGCGCTGACCTTTGGAGTCGTCGTACTCCATTTTTGCCGGTACTACTTCGCAGACGTTGGGAATTTCACTCATCGATACAACGTTGGCGATGTCCAGGTGAGTGGAGTAAGTGTATTCCTCGATCACCGGTTGTTGCTGTGCGACATCAGTCGGGACCTCATCTGCCATGGCGGTTGCGCACAGACTGCTGAGGGCCAGAACCAATAAAGCTTTCATTTCAGATTTACCTTTTTGAGGTCGAGTGGGGTCACGCAACCTTTATGGGGTTGCGTGTGTAACTTCATCGTTTGCGGTTATTACTTGAGAGCTGGATTAACGGCCTTCGTGGGGGCTGTATCGTTGTTAATCGCGTTTGCCTTGTTGGCGAGGTGGATTTTAGGGAGATGGGGCAGGGGTAAACAGAGCGGGTTTTGATAAACACCTTTGGCAGATTTGGTAACAATCCCCCAGAAACCACCTCAATCCCCTGTAGGAGCTGCCGAAGGCTGCGATCTTTTGATCTTGCACCTAAAGATCAAAGTCAAAAGATCGCAGCCTTCGGCAGCTCCTACACGGGCCCTCGTGGGTGGGCGAGGGCTTGTTACTACCATCGTCGAATGGTTCTATGGCCCCCGCCCCGTTACAACAGGGTCATACAAAAACAACTATTACACCGAGGTAGGAAAGATGAGTGCGGCTTCTCTGTATCCCGTTCGTCCCGAGGTTCTGGCTAACACGCTGACTGACGAGGCGACCTACAAAGCCATGTACCAGCAGTCGGTCGTCAACCCTGACGGCTTCTGGCGCGAGCAAGCCAAGCGTCTCGACTGGATCAAACCTTTCACCACGGTGAAACAGACGTCGTTCGACGATCACCATGTCGACATCAAGTGGTTTGCCGACGGCACCCTGAACGTTTCCTACAACTGCCTCGACCGTCATCTGGCCGAGCGCGGCGATCAAGTCGCGATCATCTGGGAAGGTGACGATCCTTCCGAGAGCCGCAACATCACCTACCGCGAACTGCACGAACAAGTCTGCAAACTGGCCAACGCCCTGCGTGGTCAGGACGTGCACCGCGGCGACGTGGTGACCATTTATATGCCGATGATTCCCGAAGCCGTGGTCGCCATGCTGGCCTGCACCCGGATCGGCGCGATTCACTCGGTGGTGTTCGGCGGGTTCTCGCCGGAAGCCCTGGCCGGTCGCATCATCGACTGCAAATCGAAAGTGGTGATCACCGCTGACGAAGGCATCCGCGCCGGCAAGAAGATTTCCCTCAAGGCCAACGTCGACGACGCGCTGACCAACCCGGAAACCAGCAGCATCCAGAAAGTCATCGTCTGCAAGCGCACCGGTGGCGACATCAAGTGGAACCAGCATCGCGACATCTGGTACGAAGACCTGATGAAAGTGGCGGGCACCGTTTGTGCGCCGAAAGAGATGGGCGCCGAAGAAGCGCTGTTCATCCTCTATACCTCCGGTTCGACCGGCAAGCCGAAGGGCGTGCAACACACCACTGGCGGTTATCTGCTGTACGCGGCGATGACCCACGAGCGCGTGTTCGATTACCGTCCGGGCGAAGTCTACTGGTGCACCGCCGACGTCGGCTGGGTCACCGGCCACAGCTACATCGTCTACGGCCCGCTGGCCAATGGCGCGACCACGCTGCTGTTCGAAGGCGTGCCGAACTACCCGGACATCACCCGGGTGGCGAAGATTGTCGACAAGCACAAGGTCAACATCCTCTACACCGCGCCGACCGCGATTCGCGCGATGATGGCGTCGGGTCAAGCCGCTGTTGAAGGCGCCGATGGCAGCAGCTTGCGTCTGCTCGGGTCGGTCGGTGAGCCGATCAACCCGGAAGCCTGGGACTGGTACTACAAGAATGTCGGCAAGTCGCGTTGCCCGATCGTTGATACCTGGTGGCAGACCGAAACCGGCGGCAACATGATGAGCCCGTTGCCGGGTGCGCACGCGCTGAAGCCGGGTTCGGCGGCGCGGCCGTTCTTTGGTGTGGTGCCGGCGCTGGTCGACAACCTTGGCAACATTATCGAGGGCGAGGCTGAAGGCAATCTGGTGATTCTCGATTCGTGGCCAGGTCAGGCGCGCACGCTGTACGGCGATCACGATCGTTTCGTTGATACCTACTTCAAGACCTTCCGTGGCATGTATTTCACCGGTGACGGCGCGCGCCGTGATGCCGATGGTTACTACTGGATCACCGGGCGTGTCGATGACGTGCTCAACGTGTCGGGCCACCGTATGGGCACGGCCGAGATCGAGAGCGCGATGGTTGCGCATCCGAAAGTCGCCGAGGCGGCGGTGGTGGGTGTGCCGCATGACATCAAGGGGCAGGGCATTTATGTCTATGTCACGTTGAAGAATGGCGAGGAGCCGACCGAGCAGTTGCGTCTGGAGCTGAAGAACTGGGTGCGCAAGGAGATCGGGCCGATTGCTTCGCCGGACGTGATCCAGTGGGCGCCGGGGTTGCCGAAGACCCGTTCGGGCAAGATCATGCGCCGGATTCTGCGCAAGATTGCCACGGCGGAATATGACGGGTTGGGGGATATCTCGACCCTGGCGGATCCGGGTGTGGTGCAGCATTTGATTGATACGCACAAGACCATGAATGTTGCTTAAGCGTTAGAAGCATGGAAGCCCTGTCCGGTTTTGCCGGGCGGGGCTTTTTTGTGTCTGGAGGTTTTGTGGTGACTGGGCTGGCCTCTTCGCGAGCAGGCTCGCTCCCACAGTTTGACCGAGTACCTTCAGACAAAATGCAGATTCCTGTGGGAGCGAGCCTGCTCGCGAAGGCAATTTGTCAGACGCCGGGATAGTCCGCTGTCGGAACACAAACCCACCCAACCAATAATTATCGATCTCCCCCGTAAGACATTTCCCGCTGTTACCCGCTGCCTTTCACGTAACCGAATGTGTAACCGCCCGCCTCGCGACGGGGCAAAGGGAAACGCTTCGCCCCGTTTTAGAGCCTTAAAAGCCCCAGTGAAAAATAAGACACAACGCTGCGCTTGCCGGATTAGAAGGGTTTGCGAATAATAGGCCCGCAATTTGCAACATGGATCGGTTCACTGTCTTTCGCTCCTGCATGAAATTGCAGGGCTGTCAATGTGCCAAAGTCGCTTTCTCTGTGCATCTGTAATTAGTTGTCGCATTGAAGAAATATCGGCTTCGGGCCTGTCGTTAGAATGCCGATCACTCGCTCATCGTGGCCGAGGTTGAAATCTCTGACGGTTTCAATCGGAAATTTCCCACCGATGCAGCAACCGATTTCCCGATTCACCCATTCGCATATTGGGCTGTCGCTCACTCTGCCGTTTTTGCCCTTTACCGATGGAGTCCCGAGATGAAGAAACTTGTGCTGCTTGGCGCCCTGGCACTGTCCGTGCTGTCGATGAACGCCTTCGCTGACGAAAAACCTCTGAAGATCGGTATCGAAGCGGCTTATCCTCCGTTCGCCTCGAAAGCACCGGATGGCAGCATCGTCGGTTTCGACTACGACATCGGCAACGCTCTGTGCGAGCAGATGCAGGTCAAGTGTGTATGGGTTGAGCAAGAGTTCGACGGTCTGATCCCGGCACTGAAAGTGCGCAAGATCGACGCGATCCTGTCGTCGATGTCGATCACTGAAGATCGCAAGAAGTCGGTCGACTTCACCAACAAGTACTACAACACCCCGGCACGTCTGGTCATGAAGCAAGGCGCCGTTGTCAGCGACAACCTGTCTGAGCTCAAAGGCAAGAACATCGGCGTGCAACGTGGCTCGATCCACGAGCGTTTCGCCCGCGAAGTCCTCGCGCCACTGGGTGCCGAGATCAAGCCGTACGGCTCGCAGAACGAAATCTACCTCGACGTGGCCGCCGGTCGCCTCGACGGCACCGTGGCTGACGCCACCCTGCTGCAAGATGGCTTCCTCAACACCGATTCCGGCAAAGGCTTCGCTTTCGTCGGTCCACAGTTCACCGACGTCAAATACTTCGGCGACGGCGTAGGCATCGCAGTGCGCAAGGGCGACGCCCTGAAAGACAAGATCAACGCGGCCATCGCGGCCATCCGCGAAAACGGCAAATACAAAGCAATCCAGGACAAGTACTTCGCCTTCGATATCTACGGCAAGTAAGACGTCTCTGCGACAAGTCCGAAATGGCGCAAGCAACAGGATCTCTGCGGTTTGCGCCATTTTTTCATCCCAACTTTCGAGGACCTGAATCATGTTGAAAGGCTACGGGGCTGTCATCCTCGATGGCGCATGGCTGACGCTTCAGCTCGCCTTGTCGTCCATGGCTCTGGCCATCGTTCTCGGGCTGATCGGTGTCGCGTTGCGCCTGTCGCCGGTGCGCTGGCTGGCCTGGCTGGGCGATCTGTATTCCACGGTGATCCGCGGGATTCCCGATCTGGTGCTGATCCTGCTGATCTTCTACGGCGGCCAGGATTTGCTCAACCGCGTCGCACCGATGCTCGGCTATGACGACTACATCGATCTGAACCCGCTGGCCGCCGGTATCGGCACCCTCGGTTTCATCTTCGGTGCGTACCTGTCGGAAACTTTCCGTGGCGCGTTCATGGCCATTCCCAAAGGTCAGGCCGAAGCCGGCATGGCGTACGGCATGAGCAGTTTTCAGGTGTTCTTCCGGGTGATGGTGCCGCAGATGATTCGCCTGGCGATTCCGGGCTTCACCAACAACTGGCTGGTACTGACCAAGGCGACCGCGCTGATTTCCGTGGTCGGTCTGCAAGACATGATGTTCAAGGCCAAGCAGGCGGCGGATGCCACTCGTGAGCCTTTCACCTTCTTCCTCGCAGTGGCGGCGATGTACCTGGTGATCACCAGTGTTTCGTTGCTGATCCTGCGTCAACTTGAGAAGCGCTACTCGGTAGGCGTAAGGGCGGCTGATCTATGATCTTCGACTACAACGTCATTTGGGAGGCCATGCCGCTGTACCTCGGCGGCCTGCTGACCACCCTCAAACTGCTCGCGCTGTCGCTGTTTTTCGGTCTGCTCGCGGCCCTGCCGCTGGGGCTGATGCGCGTCTCGAAGAACCCGGTCGTCAACGGCGCCGCGTGGCTTTACACCTACGTGATCCGTGGCACGCCGATGCTGGTGCAACTGTTCCTGATCTACTACGGTCTGGCGCAGTTCGAAGCGGTCCGCGAAAGCTTCCTGTGGCCGTGGCTGTCCAGCGCAACGTTCTGCGCGTGCCTGGCCTTCGCCGTCAACACCAGCGCCTACACCGCTGAGATCATTGCCGGCAGCCTCAAGGCCACGCCGAACGGTGAGATCGAAGCGGCGAAAGCCATGGGCATGTCGCGCTTCAAACTGTACAAACGCATCCTGCTGCCATCGGCCCTGCGCCGGGCGCTGCCGCAGTACAGCAACGAAGTGATCATGATGCTGCAGACCACCAGTCTGGCCTCCATCGTCACCTTGATCGATATCACCGGTGCGGCGCGCACGGTCAACGCGCAGTTCTATCTGCCGTTCGAGGCGTACATCACCGCCGGCGTGTTCTACCTGTGCCTGACGTTCATTCTGGTCAAGCTGTTCAAACTGGCTGAGCGTCGCTGGTTGAGCTACCTGGCCCCGCGGAAGCACTGATATGCAACGCATTGACCACGTATTGCCGTGGAGCCATCTGGGCAGCGAGCGCAAGATTTCGGTGTTCCGCTTCGGGCATGGCGAGCGCAAGGCCTACATTCAGGCCAGCCTGCACGCTGACGAATTGCCGGGCATGCGCACCGCCTGGGAGCTGAAAAAGCGCCTCGGCGAACTCGAAGCCAAAGGCTTGCTCAACGGTGTCATCGAGCTGGTGCCGGTCGCCAACCCGTTGGGTCTTGGGCAGTTGCTGCAAGGCAATCACCAGGGCCGTTTCGAGGCCGGTAGCGGCAAGAACTTCAACCGTGATTTTGTTGAGCTGAGCGCGCCGGTTGCCGCCGCTTTGGCCGACCGTCTCGGAGATGATCCGCACGCTAATGTGCGTCTGATCCGTCAGGCCATGGCCGATCATCTGACGGCATTGCCGGAGGCGAGCAGCCAGTTGCAAGGCATGCAACGTGTGTTGCTCAGCCATGCTTGCACCGCTGATGTGGTGCTGGACTTGCACTGCGATGCCGAAGCCGCGCTGCACATGTATGCGTTGCCGCAGCACTGGCCGCAGTGGCGTTCGCTGGCTGCGCATCTGAATGTGAAGGTCGGATTGCTCGCGGAAGATTCCGGCGGCAGCTCGTTCGATGAAGCCTGCTCGTTGCCGTGGCTGCGTCTGTCGCGGCAGTTCCCCGATGCGCAGATTCCGCTGGCGTGTCTGGCGACCACCATTGAGCTGGGCGGTCAGGCCGACACTGGTCGCGCCGAAGCCGAGGCCTATGCTGAAGGCATTCTCGCGTTCCTCGCCGAGCAAGGTTTGATTACCGGCGAGTGGCCGAACCCGGCGCACGAAGCGTGTGAAGGCATGCCGTTCGAAGGCACCGAGTTGCTGTTCGCGCCGCATCCGGGCGTGGTGAGTTTTCTGCGCAAGCCCGGCGAATGGGTCGAGGCGGGCGATGAGATTTTTGAAGTGATTGATCCTCTGTCCGATCGGCTCAGCACGGTGTGTGCTGGTACCTCCGGGGTGCTGTTTGCCATTGAACGGCTGCGTTATGCCCAACCCGGTTTCTGGCTGGCCAAGGTGGCGGGGCGCGAAGCGCTGCGTCACGGGCGCTTGCTCAACGACTGACTGACTGTTTTTGTGAGAACCGACCGCATGTACAAACTTGAAGTCCAAGACCTGCATAAACGCTATGGCAGTCACGAAGTGCTCAAGGGCGTGTCCCTGAAAGCGGCAGCCGGCGATGTGATCAGCATCATCGGCTCCAGTGGCTCCGGCAAAAGTACTTTCCTGCGCTGCATCAACCTGCTCGAGCAGCCGCACGCGGGCAAGATTCTGCTCAATAACGAAGAGCTGAAACTGGTGGCGAACAAGGACGGCGCGCTGAAAGCCGCTGATCCGAAGCAGCTGCAACGCATGCGTTCGCGCCTGTCGATGGTGTTCCAGCATTTCAACCTGTGGTCGCACATGACCGCGATTGAAAACATCATGGAAGCGCCGGTTCACGTGCTCGGCGTACCCAAGTACGAAGCGCGCGAAAAAGCCGAGTACTACCTGAACAAGGTCGGCGTGGCCCATCGTAAAGACGCCTTCCCGGGGCACATGTCCGGTGGCGAGCAGCAGCGCGTGGCAATCGCTCGTGCACTGGCGATGGAGCCAGAGGTGATGCTGTTCGACGAACCGACCTCAGCCCTCGACCCGGAACTGGTGGGCGACGTGCTGAAAGTCATGCAAGCGCTGGCTCAGGAAGGTCGCACCATGGTTGTGGTAACCCACGAAATGGGCTTTGCCCGTGAAGTGTCGAACCAGTTGGTGTTCCTGCACAAAGGTGTGGTGGAAGAAAGCGGCAACCCGCGTGAAGTGCTGGTTAATCCGCAATCGGAACGTTTGCAACAATTCCTCTCGGGCAGTTTGAAATAAATCAGAGCTGCCGTTGTGCACCGTGATAGTGCATGCTTCGCAGCCAGAAGGCCGGCCTGCGATCTCTGTGGGAGCGAGCCTGCTCGCGAATGCGGTGTGACATCCGACATAGATGTCGACTGATCCACCGCTTTCGCGAGCAGGCTCGCTCCCACAGTTGGATCCCTGCCTGGATCTCGGTTGGTTTCAAGATTTGTGTTCATTTACGGGCTAGCATTGGCCCATGCCTTCATCACTGTTCTTCGTTTCGGATCGCCCGCCCATGACTGCCCATCGAATTGGTTTCCTGATTTGGCCCAGCACTAAAGCGTTGACGCTGGCGCTGGCGGAGGAAGCCTTGCGTGTTGCTCAGCGGGTACACCCGGACGTGGTTTACGAACTGTCGTTCCTGCAAGCAGAACCTCCGGCCGAAGGCGCCTGGCAATTGCCCGGCGAGGCATGGGCGGGCAAGCTCGAAAATTTCCAGAAACTGTTCCTGCTCGCTGACGAGCCACCGACCACGTTGGCCCCGGCACTCAGCAGTGCGCTCAAGCAATTGGTACGCGCAGGTACAGTCATCGGCGGTCTGTCCGCTGGCGTTTATCCCTTGGCGCAACTCGGTTTGCTCGACGGTTATCGCGCCGCCGTGCACTGGCGCTGGCAGGACGATTTCGCCGAGCGTTTCCCGAAAGTCATCGCCACCAGCCATCTGTTCGACTGGGATCGCGATCGCCTGACCGCGTGTGGCGGCATGTCCGTGCTCGATCTGTTGCTGGCGGTGCTGGCTCGTGATCACGGTGCAGAACTGGCCGGCGCGGTCTCGGAAGAGCTGGTCGTTGAGCGCATCCGCGAGGGCGGCGAGCGTCAGCGCATCCCGTTGCAGAACCGTCTCGGTTCCAGTCATCCGAAGCTCACCCAGGCGGTGTTGCTGATGGAAGCCAATATCGAAGAACCGCTGACCACCGACGAAATCGCCCAGCACGTGTGCGTATCCCGTCGTCAGTTGGAACGGATCTTCAAGCAATACCTCAACCGTGTGCCGAGCCAGTACTACCTGGAACTGCGCCTGAACAAGGCCCGGCAGATGTTGATGCAGACCAGCAAGTCGATCATCCAGATCGGCCTGTCTTGTGGCTTCTCTTCGGGGCCGCATTTCTCCAGCGCCTACCGCAATTTCTTCGGTGCCACGCCGCGGGAAGATCGCAACCAGCGGCGCAGCAGCAGCCCGTTCGAATTGTCGTCGGTGCCGCCTGAGCGCGGCTAACCCTTAGTCGACGACCAGGTCAGCGGAGCTTCCGGAAGAGTCGATGTACGGCCTGGCTTCGGCGCCACTGGAAAACGAGTCGTCTTCGAACGCGTCGAATTCCTGTCGGGTTCTTCGCGTCAGCGCCAATCGCGCAGCCCTTCTGCTGTGGTAAACATTGAGGGTTTGCTGACTGGTCGGGGATAGCGGATTGCCGTTGAAGTCGAAATCGGTAGTGTCGGCGTCCATGATTTCGATGGGCAATTCGCTGATGCCGTTGTTGCCCAGGTTGGCATTATCAAGGCGCGCGCTACTGAATAAACCCGGCGGTATGTCTGTCAGTCCCGTGTTGTTCAGATCCAGTCTGGCCAGTGCGGTCATCTGACTGAGGTCGGGGACTCGGCCCAGCATGTTGTTTCTCAAGTTGAGTCGATTGAGATTGATCATGTTGCGCAATGCATTCGCGGTGTCCTCGGTAAGGGTGACACGGCAGTCGATCAGGCTCAGTTCCGTCAGGTTTTCCATGGCTGCAACCGCGTAGGGAATGTCCCCCAGTTGGTAGCCTTCTATGGCAAGTGCGTGCAGGTTGGCAAAACGCTCGAGGAATCGACCGAGACGAGGCGATGTGAAGCTGCTGCTCGTCAGGTTCAGTGCAAGTATGTGGCTGAAGTCAGCGGACAGCGTCGGCAGCTCACCGATGATCGGCAGGTTCGAGGTGAAACTGATTTCGCTTTGACCCGCGGTGACGATTCGGCGCCAGCAATACTCCAGGCTTGTCTTGAATTGTTCCCGGCGTTCGCGCTCCTGCAGCAAGGTTTCGGGGGGCAGCGGGGCATTGCTGACGGGATCGACTGGAGTCTGTGTGGTCCAGGTTTCGAGATCACTGATCAGGGACGTCAGCTCGCCGCGTCGGCGTATCAGTTCAAGGTGCCCGTCGGCCAGTGTGCCGGGCAGGCTGTAAACCAGTTCGTCGAGCCGCGAATCGGTCAGATGCGGATACAGCTCGCGGGCCAACAGGCTGTTTTCCTGCGGGACGGAAACGCCAAAATTAATGCCCTGTGCTTGCCAGTGGGTTTTTATCCGCTCGCGCATGGCCGGCAACAGTGGGTTCTGATTCAAGTCAAAACCATTGCTGGCGTCCGGGGACAGCTGAAAAAGTGCCTCTGGCAGCACGCTGATGCGGTTTTGATGAAGGATCGCGGTTTCCAGTACCGGCAATTCGAGCAGGCCGGGGGGAATCTGCTCGATCCCGGTTCTGGAGAGGTCGATGAAGGTCAGTGCTCTCAATGCAGAAACGTCAGGGGTGTCGCCCAGTGGGTTGTTGTACATATCCAGCATGGTCAGTCGGGACAGCGAGGACAACGCAGCTTGCCCGGCTTCTTCCAGAGCAACGCCACAGTTGCTCAATACCAGTGTTTTCAGCTTGGGCATACGAGACAGGGCCAGGGGTACTTGACCCAAGGCAAAACCGCGCATTTCCAGTGCCTCAAGTCCGCTAAAGCAGCTCAGGAACCCCTCGGTGCCGGACAGCGCTTCGTTGCCTTGCAAGGTTAGTTGGGTGACATGGCTGAAGTCGGCCGCCAGCGTCGGCAGATCGCCGATCACCCGCAGATTGGCGTCGAACGCATTGAGCCTGAGTTCTGTTTTGCTGTTTTGTCGACTACGCCAGAAGTGTTCCAGTTGCCGACTGAACGCTCGGCGCTCAAACCGTTGCGTGGCTCGATCAGCCGCGATCATGTTCAACCCCAAAGGGCCTGCCGGAGCACGGTCGGACCATTCGGCAAGGTCGCTGACCATCTGCGTGATTTCCATCTCCCAGTGCGCCAGTTGAGCGCTGCCGTCTGCCAGTGTTCCGGGCAATTCATAGATCACATGAGTGATATCTTCGATGTCCAGGTCAGGAAACAATTGCTGTGCGGTGGTGATGTCGGCGAGATCGGGAAGTACGCCGAAGTCGTAACCAATGGCCGCGTAGTGCGCCTTGATGCGATCACGCGTAGCGGTGGACAACGGGTTTTTGGCCAGATTGATGCCGTCAGCCAGATCGATGTCCATCGTGAAAAAGGATTCCGGCAGATCCGTGATCGCGTTGTCGTTGAGCAGCGCAGTGCGCAGGTTCGAGTGAGTGGCCAGGCCATTGGGCACGTTGGCCAGGCCGGTGTTGATCAAGCGAATATCATTGAGCATCGGCAGCCCCGCCAGATCGGGAATCTGCACCAGCGTGTTATGGCTCAGATTCAGCCGTTCAAGTTCACTCAACGATTGCAGCAACGTCTGCCCTTCAGGCGTGAAGGTGATACCGCAACTGGACAGTGTCAGCTCCCTGAGCTCTGACAGGCGCGCAAGGTTGGCCGGGACCTGCCCCAGTGCGAAGTTGCGCATTTCCAGAACGTGCAGGTTGGGAAACCGGTCAATGAAGGAGGCGATCTCACCAATGGCTGGCGTGCCTATCAGATTCAGCGTTGACACATGGCTGAAGTCCGCCGTCAGCCGTGGCATGTTTCCGCTGAAGGCCAGGTTGGCGAAGAAATGATCCTCGCGCATGCTCGATGTGCTCGATCGGCTCTGCCAGAAATTCTGCAGTCGTTGAGCGAATTCCGATCGTGCCGTGTAGTTGTTGTACATCTCGATGGCATCGATCGCCGCACCGGTCACGGGATCGTGTTGCGGTACCTGAAGGGCCCATGCGCGAAGGTCGCGTTTGAGCCCTTCCAGCTCTGTTTTCCAGGTGTAGAGCTGAGTCCTGCCGTCTGCCAGGTTGCCGGGCAGGTCATAGATCACTTCACTGGCCTCGACGGTGTCGAGCGCCGGGAACAGTTCGCGCGCCAGGGTGATGTCTGCAGGATCCGCGAGTACGTCGAAATCCTGCCCGGTTCGGCGGTAGTAGGTTTTTATTCGTTCGCGGGTGGCGAGCGAGAGTTGCGGATTATCGGCCAGATCAATGCCGTCGCTGCGGTCGGCCGGGAGATCGAACAGGGCGTCGGGCATTTCGCTGATGTTGTTCTCGCTGAACAGTGCGGATCTCAGGCGGGGATGGTCGGCGATGCCGGGTGGAAGCTCGCGCAGGCCTGTATCGGAGACGTCCAGATATTTGAGCGAGGGCAGCAGATTCAGATCAAAAAAGGTTCCGAGGGGGTTACCGCGCAATTCGAGTGTCTGCAACTGGTTCATGGCGGTCAGCGCTGCCTGATTTTGCGGGGTGTTTACCACCCCGCAATCCTTCAGCCGCAATGTGACCAGTTGCTGCGCATCGATGGATGACAATGTGCCGGATTCCAGGTCAAAAAAACTCAGTTCCAGTTGGGTCAGATTCTGAAAACGTTGCAGAAAGGGCCGCAGGGCCGAAACGTTTTTGTTGCCATCGAGCAACAATGCGCCAACGTGAGCGAAGTCTGCTTCGAGCACCGGCATATCGCCGATGAACTCGACGCTCGCTTGCAGACGACTGTTGCGCAGGCTCGGGGCTGCCGGAGATCTTTCGCGCCAGAACTGTTCCAGTTTGATGCTGAATCCTTGTCGGGCCAGGCGCTCATTTACCCGCTCGCTCATGGTCAACGCCAGGCCGGTTTCGGGGTGAACGTCAGGAACGTTATTGGTCCATTGCGCGAGGTCGTTTTGCATCTGGTGGAGTTCGGTTTCCCAGCGGGCGAGCCGCGCGCGGCCGTCAACCAGTGTTCCGGGCAATCGATAGAGCAGTTCAGTGGCGCGCTCGGTGTCGAGTACGGGAAAGAGGTTCATGGCCCGATTCAAATCGGCTCGTTCCGGCAAGATGCCGAAGTGTTTTGAGGTTCGCTGGTAGTAGATTTTCGCCCGCTCGCGGCTGACTGCAGACAAGGGATTGTTGGCAAAGCTGAAGCCATCGCTCAACACCGCAGACAGCTCGAAATAAGCCTCGGGAATGTCGACGATCCGATTGCCGTCGAACCTGCCGGTAGCCAGTCGTGGATGATTGAGCAGACCGTCCGGCAGCGTGGTGATGTTCGTGTTGTCGAGATTGATGTAGCGCAATGAAGGTATGGCGTGCACATCGGGCGTGGCGCCCAGTCGGTTGCCCTGCAGGTCCAGCACCTGCAGTTCGGACAGCGGCGAAAACAGCGAGCGGCTGTCGGCCGGCAGCGCTATGCCGCAGTTACGCACGGTCAGGTTTCGCAGGCTCGACATCGTGCTGATGGCGGGCGGCAGGTTCGGCACGTTCAGGTTCTGGATGTCCAGATACATCAGCCGCGGGAATCGCTGCAGAAACCCGTCGACGGCACCGGTGCGGGCGCTGCCATTGATGCTCAGCAAGATGACATGGCTGAAATCGGCGTTCAGCACCGGCAGATCGCCAATGATCGGGTCCCTGATCTGCAGGATGTAACCGGCAGAGCTGCGTAACTCTCTGCGCCAGCAGCGTTCGAGGTCGATCCTCAGATTCGTTCGGCTTTGCCTTGCCGCTCGCCGTTCAATCGCCGTCAAAGGGAGGCCGGTGGCGGGGTTGTTCGCCGGCACCTGCTGCTCCCACAGACGCAGATCATCTTGAAGCTGGCCGAGTTCGCCTCTCAGGCGCGCCAGTTCGTTTCTGATGGCGACCGGATCCTGGTTGAAACTGAGCGCAAAGTCCTCGGCCTCCTGGGCGGTGTAGCCGCGGTAGATCACCTGAACAGGTTCCAGCGGAGCGGGTTCTGCGAGGCCGCCGGGCGGCAGATAGGCTTCAGACAGACCAAACGTTGGCTGATGACCGCCGCGTCCCACCAAGCGCAGGGTTTCCAGCTGTGTCTCTGGCGCGGGGGGCAAAGAAATCGCCACGCGCAGATTCGCGCGATCCAGCGGTCGGGCACGTATTGCACTTTTCAATTGTGGCGCCTGGTCAATCTGCAGGTTCAGCGCCTGGCGTTCAGTGTCCGGCAGGGCGTAGAGGATGCTCGAGTAAATATCCGCGACCGCGTGCAATTGCTGGCCGCGGTCATCGAACGGCTGGTAGCGACCATCGGTCTGCCTGACCAGGACTTTTTGCGACGGGGCATCGACACGCCCGGTGCTGTCGAGCAGTGCGCCTGCGTAGTGCTCATCACGGATCTCGAGGCGCACGTCACCGCTCCAGCCCGGCAAGTTCCGGAGGCTGTGGAGGACCAGCGTGTCGGTGTCCGGATTGCTCGTCGAGTCCAGCTCCAGTCCTTCATAAGCACGCGTGATGCGTACTTGGGCAGTGGCGATCTGGATCAGGTCTTGCTGACGCTGTGGCAACTGACCTTCGCTGATCTGCAGCAGCTCATCGCCGGTGGCGCTGTTGAGCAGTGCCTGGGTGACGGGCAGGGGCAGTGTCGATTGATGTTGCGTGATGCAGGTGATCAATGGGTCTTCGGGCGTTTCGATGGCCTGGTAGCGAGCATCGAACAACACCCCGCGCTGCGCTTTGGCGACTTGCAGCAGCTGCTGGCGCAAATTGCGGGTGCGCACCTCCAGCGACAGATCCGGCCCGGCGAATGTTTCGCCCGATAACGCTTTGGCATCCTGTTCGTTGAGCGTTTGCAGCAGCGTTTTGAGAACGTCGCCGTCGCGCAGATTGTTCAAGTGAATATCGGTCAGTGGCAAGGTCTCGTCGGCTGCAGACTGCCAAATGACGAGACCTTGCTGATCGGTCAGGCGCAGGCGTTTGCCGGCAGGCCAGCGACCGTATTCGCTGAGCAGTTGCAACTGTGTCAACGGGTCGGCGGCACGTTGCTGTTCAGGCAGTTCGCTGGCCATTTGTTCGATGAACAGTTGAAGATCCTGGTCGATCCTGAAGCGTGTAATGCTGTCGGCCAGCAAAGGCGGCAACGGCGCCTGATCGACATGCATCAGGCGCAGGGCTTCATGGTCAAAGCCGCTGACCTGAAGGATGCGCTCGCGTTGAGCGGGAGTGAACGCTTCGATTGTGTGGCCGATTCGTCGCAATGCCGTAGGCGAATCCCACTCCAGCGGCTGTTCGAGCTCGGTATGCCACGCGCCGTTGCCGTTATGGCGAAGTAGCGGTTTGTAGGCATCGGAGCGGGTGGGATGGTCAATTCGATACTGGCCGGGAATCTGGCTTTCGGTCACGGCGTAATGTGCTTCATCCAGTGACAGCACTTGCTTTCCTTGATGCTGATGCAACCCGAGTCCATTCGGCGTGGACGAGTGGTCAGGTGCGGTTTTTTGTTCGTAGCGGGCCAGATCCGGTGCCCAGTAGCGGGTTTGGCCGTCGGGCATCTTCACCGGTTTGAAGCGGTCGATGAAGGCGACAATCTCTTTGGGCAACACATTGCGAAACTCGCTCACGGCAATGCCACCGCCGACGGCAAATGCGCCGAGCTGGACCAGTGACTCCAGGCAACCGAACAGATGTTCCAGCGCTTCGGTGTTTTGACCGTGTGCCCATTCGACGATGCCTTCAAATACTTCGTCGAGAAACTGATAGGCCATGTACGCCATCATCATCTCTCCCAGAAACGGCACGAACGGCGCAATGATGAACGCAGCGGTCTGTATAACGGCCGAAGCGATGCCGACGAACGAATCCCATAGCGCCCAGCGCGCTTTTGAATCCACCGCAGCGGTGGCGACGGCAATGACTGCGGCGTCGTTAAGAATCTTGTTCAACTTGCCTTGATAAAGGTGTTCCCATAATTCGCCGCTGATCGGTGTCGGGTTCAATTGAAGTTTCGGTTTGTCCAACGGTTCGTCTCGCCAGGGCGCTTCAGAACTGCCGGCTTGCGGTGGGTGCCATGTGACCCGGCTCAGCCGCGTGTTCAGGCTGGAGAAGAAAAAGCCGCGCTGTTCATGGTTGATGAAACGACTGAAGAAGTTCTGGTAGTCGGCGGAGCGCAACTGGCGGGTCAGCTCGACTTCAAAGGCTGCCGATGAGGCGTACTCCTTGATCGGGTGCTCGGGGTCGTTCGGCACATAGACCACCACTCGGGCCGCACTTCGCAGCTCATAGGTTGGCGGCGCAAAAAGCACAATGTCAGCCAGCGGCGCGGCCATCATCGTCAGGCTGTGGCATAACACGGAATGGCCGTTGATCCGCATATGCGGGATGCCATCGGCCAATGCGCTGATCGTGCGAAACCAGCTGTCACTGATGTCGCCGCTCATGCGCGCAAATTGCAGGGCGGCTTTCAGTCCGGCCTGCTGGCTTTTGTCGACTTGCTGGCGCAAGGCCGCGGCGGTTTGCCCGTCGCTGATTCCGAGGTTGTCTTCCAGATAGGTCATGTATTGCGCGCCGATATCCAGCTTGCGACAGAGCCGGGTGAACGCCGGGATGCTCATCTGTTGCTTGATCCCGGGCAGGGTGTCGAACACGTCACTCAGCGAGGGTTGAGCGGGGAGCGCCGGATCGACATCCTCCTCACCGAGGGGACGGCCATTCCGGGTGGGGACGGTGATGTAGGTGGAGTCGGCCTCGTAGGCATCGTCCACGGTTTCCTTTTCCTCGAAGTTATGCAAAGCGGCGTCCAGCAACGACACTTTCCAGGTACGGGCACCGGTCTTGATCGAAAACACCGGAGTGGTCACCGGGATGTACAGGTGCAGGAACGTGGTTCTGACATCCAGATCCAGATTGAACTGAGCCTTGAGCGCGGCTTTGAGCAATGGCTCGGCGAAGGCTCGGGCATCCTGCAAGTGGGCCAGCCGTTGGTCGACAGCGTTTTGTGCCGACCAGTGGGCGGCATTGAGGGCTTTAAGCGCCTGATGCTGAGCGACCGGCAGCCCTTGCAGTTTCAGCGGCATCACCGGAAGTGTGTTCTTGAGGGCGTTGCGTCGGGTTGGCGAGGCGTTGCCCAGCCAATCGGGCAGGCTGTCTTTGAGATGCAGGTAATGAGCATCGGGCTGTCGGGAATCGACGATTTGGCGGGGGGCGGTGTGCTGCTCTGCGGTCGGGTACATCGGGCCAATCCTTGGCGGTGGAAAGTGCCAAGCAAAACAGAGCAACGCACAGCGAGTGCGGTACATATTTATACCGGTGAAAGGGCATTGAGTTGATATCCTTCCCGACCTGCCGCAAATCGGCAGCGCCAGTTTAAACTGCGCCTTTGCGACGCTATATGTCGCATTGCCGTAAACCCGTGAAAATCCGGGGTTTGCGCTATAAGAAGTTGTCGCTTGGCGACAAGGCCGGGCAGAAAACTGTCCTTACAATCCCCCCATCGCTCGCCAGTTTCAGGCGGGTGGCCCTCATCAGGAGACTCCGATGTCCGTTGAGCACGCTGCGGTACAACGCGCCGATTTCGACCAGGTAATGGTTCCCAACTACGCGCCTGCCGCTTTCATTCCGGTGCGTGGCGCCGGTTCCCGCGTCTGGGATCAGGCCGGCCGCGAGCTGATCGACTTCGCCGGCGGGATTGCCGTTAACGTATTGGGCCACGCGCACCCGGCGCTGGTCGGTGCACTGACCGAGCAAGCGAACAAGCTGTGGCACGTGTCCAACGTTTTCACCAACGAGCCAGCGCTGCGCCTGGCGCACAAGCTGATCGACGCCACGTTCGCCGAGCGGGTGTTCTTCTGCAACTCGGGCGCTGAAGCCAACGAGGCCGCGTTCAAGCTGGCCCGTCGTGTGGCGTTCGACCGTTTTGGCAGCGAGAAGTACGAAATCATCGCCGCGCTGAACAGCTTCCACGGTCGTACCCTGTTCACCGTTAACGTTGGTGGCCAGTCGAAGTACTCCGACGGTTTCGGCCCGAAAATCACCGGCATCACCCACGTGCCTTATAACGATCTGGCAGCGCTGAAAGCCGCCGTTTCCGACAAGACCTGTGCGGTCGTGCTCGAACCGATCCAGGGCGAGGGCGGCGTGCTGCCAGCCGAACTGGCTTACCTGCAAGGTGCCCGCGAACTGTGCGACGCGAACAACGCGCTGCTGGTGTTCGACGAAGTGCAGACCGGCATGGGCCGCAGCGGCAAGCTGTTCGCTTACCAGCATTACGGCGTGACCCCGGACATCCTCACCAGCGCCAAGAGCCTGGGCGGCGGTTTCCCGATCGCGGCAATGCTGACCACCGAAGCGCTGGCCAAACATCTGGTCGTCGGCACTCACGGCACCACTTACGGCGGCAACCCGCTGGCGTGCGCGGTCGCTGAAGCGGTGATCGACGTGATCAACACCCCTGAAGTGTTGAACGGCGTGAACGCCAAGCACGACAAATTCAAGGCGCGCCTTGAGCAGATCGGCGAGAAGTACGGCCTGTTCACTCAGGTGCGTGGTCTCGGCCTGCTGATCGGTTGCGTGCTGAGCGATGCCTGGAAAGGCAAGGCCAAAGACATCTTCAACGCCGCTGAAAAAGAAGGCCTGATGATTCTGCAAGCCGGCCCGGACGTGATCCGTTTCGCCCCGAGCCTGGTGGTGGAAGACGCTGATATCGATGCCGGTCTCGACCGCTTCGAACGCGCTGCTGCAGCACTGACGCAAGCCTGATAGACCCTTCGACGCCTGGAGTTTTTCAGGCGTCGAACCCAATTTTTGATGCCGGTGCGATTCATTGTGGGAGCGAGCCTGCTCGCGAAGAGGGAGTTTCAGTCGCCATCTATGCTGACTGATACACCGCTTTCGCGAGCAGGCTCGCTCCCACAGTGTCCGGTGTTTTTTTCTGTGAATTGATAAGAGAAAGGAGTGACACCATGCTGGTGATGCGCCCCGCGCAAATGGCTGATCTGGGCGAGGTACAGCGTCTGGCTGCGGACAGCCCGATTGGTGTCACTTCCTTGCCGGATGACGTGGAACGTCTGAGCGACAAGATCGCCGCGAGCGAAGCTTCGTTTGCCGCCGAAGTGAGCTTCAACGGTGAAGAGAGTTACTTCTTCGTCCTCGAAGATTCCACCACTGGCAAGCTGGTCGGTTGCTCGGCCATCGTCGCTTCGGCCGGTTATTCGGAGCCGTTCTACAGCTTCCGTAACGAGACCTTCGTACACGCTTCGCGCGAGCTGAAGATCCACAACAAGATCCACGTGCTCTCGCAGTGCCACGACCTGACCGGCAACAGCTTGCTGACCAGTTTCTACGTGCAGCGCGAGCTGGTGGGTTCGCCGTGGTCGGAACTCAATTCCCGTGGCCGTCTGCTGTTCGTTGCCAGCCACCCGGAGCGTTTCGCTGATTCGGTGGTCACCGAGATCGTCGGTTACAGCGACGAGAACGGCGACTCGCCATTCTGGGATGCAATCGGGCGCAACTTCTTTGACCTCAACTACGCCGAAGCCGAGCGTCTGTGCGGGCTGAAAAGCCGTACATTCCTCGCCGAGCTGATGCCGCATTATCCGATCTACGTGCCGCTGCTGCCGGATTCCGCCCAAGAGGCGATGGGCCAGGTGCATCCACGTGCGCAGATCACCTTCGACATCCTGATGCGCGAAGGCTTCGAGACTGATCACTACATCGACATTTTTGACGGTGGCCCGACCCTGCATGCGCGTGTTTCGGGGATCCGTTCGATCGCCCAGAGCCGCGTGGTGCCGGTGAAGATCGGCGAGCCTGTCAAAGGTGCCGGGCGCCAGTATCTGGTGGCCAACGCGCAGTTGCAGGATTACCGCGCGGTGCTCTTGGAGCTGGATTACGCGCCGGGCAAACCGGTGACTCTGGATCTGGAAGCGGCCGAAGCCCTGGGCGTCGGTGAAGGTGCCAGCGTGCGCCTGGTGGCGGTTTAACGCCTTAGCGAGTTTCACGGGTGGCGAAGGCGGCCCGTTTGAGGAGATAGCATGATTGTTCGTCCCGTACGCAGCAGCGATTTAGCCGCTCTGATCGACCTGGCCCGCAGCACCGGCACCGGCCTGACCACGTTGCCGGCCAACGAAGAACGTCTGGCCCATCGGGTCGGCTGGGCCGAGAAGACCTTTCGCGGTGAAGCCGGTCGTGGTGATGCGGACTACCTGTTCGTGCTCGAAGACGATGACGGCCGCGTAGTGGGGATTTCCGCCATTGCTGGCGCGGTTGGCATGCGTGAGCCCTGGTACAACTTCCGTGTCGGCCTGACCGTCAGCGCCTCGCAAGAGCTGAACATCTATCGCGAGATTCCGACGCTGTTCCTGGCCAACGACCTGACCGGTAATTCCGAGCTGTGCTCGTTGTTCCTGCACGCCGATTACCGCAGTGGTTTGAACGGTCGCATGCTGTCGAAGGCGCGGATGCTGTTCATCGCTGAGTTCCCGGAACTGTTCGGTAACAAGATCATTGCCGAAATGCGCGGCGTGTCCGATGACGCCGGCCGTTCGCCGTTCTGGGAAAGCCTCGGTCGGCACTTCTTCAAGATGGAATTCAGCCAGGCCGATTACCTCACCGGGGTTGGCAACAAGGCGTTCATTGCTGAACTGATGCCGAAATTCCCGCTGTACACCTGCTTCCTCTCCGAAGGCGCGCGCAGTGTCATCGGTCAGGTGCACCCGGACACCGAGCCAGCCTTGGCGATGCTCAAGGGCGAAGGGTTCAGCTATCAGGGTTACGTCGACATTTTCGACGCCGGCCCGGCCATCGAATGCGAAACCGGCAAGATCCGCGCGGTGCGTGACAGTGAAGCACTGGTGCTGGCCGTCGGTACACCGGGCGACGACGCCACGCCGTTCATCATCCATAACCGCAAGCGCGAAGACTGCCGCATCACCGCTGCGCCGGCGCGTCTCGCTGCCGGCACGCTGGTGGTTGATCCGCAGACCGCCAAACGTCTTCAACTCAACGCTGGCGACCAAGTGCGCGCCGTAGCGTTGTCCGCTGCACGGGAGTCGAAATAATGAATTCGCTATACATCGCAGGTGAGTGGCTGGCCGGTCAGGGCGAAGCTTTTCAATCGCTGAACCCGGTGACCCAGCAAGTGCTGTGGTCGGGGGAGGGCGCGACCACTGCTCAGGTTGAATCGGCTGTGCAGGCTGCGCGTCAGGCGTTTCCGGAGTGGGCACGTCGTTCGCTGGATGAGCGCATCAGCGTGCTTGAGGCTTTCGCCGCGTCGCTGAAAAACCACGCTGACGAACTGGCTCGCACCATCGGTGAAGAGACCGGCAAACCGCTGTGGGAAGCCGCGACCGAAGTCACCAGCATGGTCAACAAGATCGCGATCTCGGTGCAGAGCTACCGCGAACGTACCGGCGAGAAGAGCGGCCCGTTGGGCGACGCCACTGCCGTGTTGCGCCATAAGCCGCACGGTGTGGTGGCGGTGTTCGGTCCTTACAACTTCCCCGGCCACCTGCCGAACGGCCACATCGTACCGGCGCTGCTGGCGGGTAACAGCGTGCTGTTCAAGCCAAGCGAACTGACCCCGAAAGTCGCCGAGCTGACGGTCAAGTGCTGGATCGAAGCCGGCCTGCCGGCCGGCGTTTTGAACCTGCTGCAAGGCGCTCGCGAAACCGGTATCGCGCTGGCGGCGAACCCGGGCATCGACGGTCTGTTCTTCACCGGTTCCAGCCGCACTGGCAATCACCTGCACCAGCAATTCGCCGGGCGCCCGGACAAGATTCTCGCGCTGGAAATGGGTGGCAACAACCCGCTGGTGGTTGATCAGGTCGCGGATCTGGATGCAGCGGTTTACACGATCATTCAGTCGGCATTCATCTCTGCCGGCCAGCGCTGCACGTGTGCGCGCCGTCTGTTGGTACCGCAAGGCGCGTGGGGCGACAGCCTGCTCAAGCGTCTGGTGGAAGTCAGCGCGAGCATTGAAGTCGGCGCGTTCGATCAACAACCAGCGCCGTTCATGGGCTCGGTGATTTCCCTCGGCGCGGCGAAAGCGCTGATGGACGCGCAAGCACATCTGTTGGCCAACGGCGCGGTGTCGCTGCTGGCGATGACTCAGCCACAGGCGCAGGCCGCGTTGCTGACCCCGGGCATTGTCGATGTAACGGCGGTGGCCGAGCGTCCGGACGAAGAACTGTTCGGCCCGTTGCTGCAAGTGATTCGCTATGTTGATTTTGAAGCGGCGATCACTGAGGCGAACAACACGGCTTATGGTCTGGCCGCTGGTCTGTTGTCGGATTCCGAAGCGCGTTATCAGCAGTTCTGGCTGGAAAGTCGTGCCGGGATCGTCAACTGGAATAAACAGCTGACCGGTGCTGCGAGCAGCGCACCTTTTGGCGGTGTCGGTGCTTCGGGCAACCATCGCGCCAGTGCCTATTACGCAGCGGATTACTGCGCGTACCCGGTGGCGTCGTTGGAAACCCCGAGCCTGGTATTGCCATCGGCCCTGACGCCTGGCGTGAAAATGGCGTGATGCCCATTCGCGAGCAGGCTCGCTCCCACAGGATTTGTGTCGTGCACAACATGTGTGACCACCACCGAACCTGTGGGAGCGAGCCTGCTCGCGAAGGCCGCGCCTCGGTCGCAAAGAATAGTTACTGAAGCCTATAACAACAGATTCTCGTGGAGCCTCGCTGATGAAATCCTATGAAGTCAACTTTGACGGTCTAGTGGGGCCGACCCATAACTACGGTGGTCTGTCCTACGGCAACGTTGCCTCCCAGAGCAACAGCCAGCAATCCTCGAACCCGAAGGAAGCGGCGCTGCAAGGTCTGGCGAAGATGAAAGCGCTGATGGAGATGGGCTTTCAGCAAGGCGTGCTGGCGCCACAGGAGCGTCCGGACGTGGCCGCTCTGCGCCGTCTGGGTTTCAGCGGTACTGACGCGCAAGTGATCGAACGCGCCGCCAAAGAAGCCATGCCGCTGCTGGTCGCCAGTTGCTCGGCGTCGAGCATGTGGGTGGCCAACGCCGCCACGGTCAGCCCGAGTGCCGACACCGCAGACGGCCGCGTGCATTTCACCGCCGCCAACCTCAACTGCAAATACCACCGCAGCATCGAACACCCGACCACCAGTCGCGTGCTCGGTGCGATGTTCGCCAATCAGCAACACTTCGCCCATCACGCGGCTCTGCCAGCGGTAGCGCAATTCGGCGACGAAGGCGCGGCCAACCACACGCGTTTCTGCCGTGAATACGGCGAGGCGGGCGTCGAGTTTTTCGTGTTCGGTCGCAGTGCGTTCGACAATCGTTTCCCGGCGCCGCAAAAGTACCCGGCGCGCCAGACCCTCGAAGCCTCGCAAGCTGTTGCGCGTCTGCACGGTCTGCGTGATGAAGGTGTGGTCTACGCGCAACAAAACCCGAATGTGATCGATCAGGGCGTGTTCCACAACGACGTGATCGCTGTGGGTAACGGCGAGGTGTTGTTCTATCACGAGGATGCCTTCCTCGACACCGACTCGATGCTGGCCGAGCTGCAAAGCAAACTCGCCAAAGCCGGCGGCAACTTCCAGTCGGTGTGTGTGCCGCGTTCGGCGGTCACCGTGGATGACGCGGTGCGCTCATACCTGTTCAACAGCCAGTTACTGTCGCGTCCTGATGGCTCGATGTTGCTGATCGTGCCGCAAGAGTGCCAGGCCAACGAACGCGTCTGGACTTACCTGCAAGAACTGACCAGTTCCGGCGGCCTGATCCGCGAAGTGAAAGTCTTCGATCTCAAGCAAAGCATGCAGAACGGCGGTGGCCCGGCGTGCCTGCGACTGCGCGTCGCGCTTAACGAAACCGAACTGGCGGCGGTCAACCCAGGGGTTATCATGACGCCACCGTTGTACGGTTCGTTGACCGCATGGGTTGAAAAGCACTACCGCGACCGCCTGAGCGAAACCGATCTGGCGGATCCGCAATTGCTGCTTGAATGCCGGACGGCACTGGATGAACTGACGCAAATCCTTAAACTGGGCGCGGTTTATCCATTCCAGATCAATTGATGGCCGATGCGCCGCCTGAACGCGGCGCGCGGCTTGTCTCCCCAAGAGAGTAAAAACATGAGCGATTCCCTGCAGCTGATCCTTGAAGACACCGACGGCACGCAACTGCAAACCTCGTGCACCCGCGTCGCGGTCATGTGGCAAGGCAAAGAGCTGTGGATCCAGCAGGACGGCCGTGGCCAACTGCTGATCGGCGTGGACGTTGAAGAAGGTGACGCCGAGTACGCCAACCTGCTGCTGCGCCCATTGGCGACTAATCTGGTAAGTCTGCAACTGGAAATGGAACCGGCTGACGTCGGCGACGACGAAGACCACGTGCACGGCCCGGATTGCAACCACGACCACTAAGGAAACCGCTCTATGCTCGCCCTCGGCAAACTGCTTGAACTGACCCTCGCCGGCCGCGAACCGGCGGAGAAGACTCAACTGACTGTCGAAGGCGTGCGTATGCGCTGGTTGAGCGAAGGTGCGCTGGAAGTCCGGCCGCCGGAAGCACGCGACAATGGCTTGGACCTGCTGCTGTCGGCAGGCATCCACGGCAACGAAACAGCGCCGATCGAGTTGCTCGATCGGTTGCTGCACGACATCGCCCGCGGTGATCTGAAGCCGCGCGCACGCATTCTGTTCCTGTTCGGCAACCCGGAAGCGATTCGCAAGGGCGAGCGTTTCGTCGAGCAGGACGTCAATCGGCTGTTCAACGGCCGTCATGAACAGAGCAGTGGTTCGGAAGCGCTGCGCGCCTGTGAGCTGGAGCGTCTGGCGGCGAGTTTCTTCAGCCTGCCGGATCGTCAGCGTTTGCACTATGACCTGCATACCGCCATTCGCGGTTCGAAGATCGAGCAGTTCGCGCTGTATCCGTGGAAGGAAGGTCGCCAGCATTCGCGTGTTGAGCTGGCGCGTTTGCGCGCTGCCGGGATGGAAGCGGTGCTGCTGCAGAACAAGCCGTCGATCGTGTTCAGCTCGTATACCTACGACAAGCTCGGTGCCGAGGCTTTCACGCTGGAACTGGGCAAGGCGCGGCCATTCGGGCAGAACGACGGGGTTAACGTCTCGCTGCTGGAAACTCGCTTGCAACAGATCATCGAAGGCAACGAGCCGGAAATGGCTGAGCCAGAGCTGGACGGTTTGCAACTGTTCAGCGTGGCGCGGGAAATCATCAAGCACAGCGACGCGTTCCGCTTGAACCTGCCGCAGGACATTGAAAACTTTTCCGAGTTGGAGATGGGTTATGTGCTGGCCGAGGACCTGGCCAATACCCGCTGGATCATCGAGGAAGAGGGCGCTCGTATCATCTTCCCTAATCCCAAGGTCAAGAACGGCTTGCGCGCAGGCATCCTGATCGTCCCGACCACCGACGAAAACCTCGCCTGACGTGATGATCGTTCCCACGCTCCGCGTGGGAATGCAGCCCGGGACGCTCCGCGTCCCAAAGCGGACGCAGAGCGGTCCATTGAGGCATTCCCACGCAGAGCAGGGGAACGATCGTTGGAGGCTTAGACGGCTACAGCATGCGGCTCGGTGCGGCGCAGTGCGCGAACCTTGCGCAGCGTATCCGCGCAAGTCCGCGCCGCTTCCTGACCCTTGTGCACAAAGTGCTCAAAGAAGAACTTCTGATGCTCGTCACCGGCATGGAAGTGATGCGGGGTCAGGGATACCGAGAACACCGGCACTTCGGTTTCCAGTTGCACTTGCATCAGGCCGCTGACCACCGATTGGGCAACGAACTCGTGACGGTAGATGCCGCCATCCACCACCAGGGCTGCGGCGACGATGCCGGCATAACGACCGGTCTTCGCCAGCAACTTGGCGTGCAGGGGCATTTCAAAGGCGCCGCCGACTTCGAAGATATCGATGTCGGATTCCTGATAACCCAGGGCAATCATTTCGGCAACGAAGCCTTTACGGCTCTGGTCGACGATTTCCTTGTGCCAGCAGGCCTGGATGAACGCGACGCGCTCGCCATGAGGGTGTTTGCTTTTGCTATCGATAGCGGTGGGTTGCATGTTCTGACTCCTGTTTGTGTGAAAAACAGGGCGTTATGAATCGAAAGGGATTCAAGGGTGCGCACACGCACAACATCGCGCGGACGGCCCTTTGGCGTTAATCCCGTTCTCTCTTCATCCGGACTATGACCGTCGGCCCCGGGATCACACCGGGTCTGCTGACCTTGCCGTCGATCACCGCTAATGCCGTGTTCGTCGCCAAGCGCTCGCGGGCTATGCGCATTGCGCGCAATTACCGCCGGTGGGGAATTGCACCCCGCCCTGAGAACGTTTTTGCCGCCCTTCTCGGGCGGCGCAGCGTTTTTAACACATATTTTCCGGCCCTGCACAGAACCTGTGGGAGCGAGCCTGCTCGCGAAAGCAGTGTGTCAGTCAGCAGATGTGTCACTGACAGACTGCTTTCGCGAGCAGGCTCGCTCCCACATGGATGGCGTGTTCTCAAGAAGTAACCTGACCTTTTCGCGCACAAGGGTTGATTAATCCACGCAATGACCGCAGTAATTCCACTTCGTAAAGGGATTTCCCCTGCGGACTTGAGGCCAGGTTCATGAGCGTTATCGATCTTCGCAGCGACACCGTCACCCAACCGACTCCGGCCATGCTCGACGCGATGACTGCGGCGGACACTGGCGATGACGTGTACGGCGAAGATCCAACGGTGAATCGTCTGGAAGCAGAATTGGCCAAGCGTCTGGGGTTCGCCGCCGCGTTGTTCGTGCCGACGGGCACCATGAGCAACCTGTTGGGGTTGATGGCGCACTGTGAGCGCGGCGACGAATACGTCGTGGGTCAGCAGGCGCATACCTACAAATACGAGGGCGGTGGCGCGGCGGTGCTCGGTTCGATTCAGCCACAGCCGCTGGAAGTGCAGGCGGACGGTTCGCTGGATCTGGATCAGGTCGCCGCAGCGATCAAGCCTGACGACTTTCACTTCGCCCGGACTCGTTTGCTGGCGCTGGAAAACACCATGCAGGGCAAAGTGCTGCCACTGGAATACCTGGCTCGGGCCCGCCAATTCACCCAAGACCATGGTCTCCAGTTGCACCTCGACGGCGCGCGTCTTTACAACGCGGCGGTCAAGCTGGGCGTCGATGCACGGGAAATCACCCAGCATTTCGACTCAGTGTCGGTGTGCTTGTCCAAAGGGCTCGGCGCGCCGGTGGGTTCGGTGTTGTGCGGTTCGGCCGAGTTGATCGGCAAGGCTCGCCGTCTGCGCAAAATGGTCGGCGGCGGCATGCGTCAGGCTGGACTGTTGGCGGCGGCGGGGCTGTATGCGCTGGATCACAACGTTGAGCGTCTGGCCGACGATCACGCCAATGCGCAATTGCTCGCCGAAGGTCTGCGTGAAGCAGGTTTCATCGTCGAACCCGTGCAAACCAACATGGTTTATGTGCAAATGGGCGACAAAGCCGAAGCGATCAAGGCCTTTGCCGCCGAACGCGGGATCAAATTGAGCGCCGCCGCGCGTCTGCGCATGGTCACGCACATGGACGTCAATCGCTCGCAAATCGAGCAAGTGATCGCGACATTCGTCGAGTTTTCGCGCAAGTGACAGCGTTAGCCGTCCAATTGACCGTTTCTATCGTATAAACACGCTGTACCCCGCGCGCAGGGCCGATATAATGCGGCCCTTTGCCGTCGCTTCGTCTGTTGACGTTTCGAACAGGCCTTTGGCCGCAGCCTCCGTGGAAGAACCTAATGAAAAGCGCAGAAATCCGTGAAGCCTTCCTTCGCTTCTTCGAAGAGCAAGGCCACACCCGTGTAGCCTCCAGCTCTTTGATTCCGGGCAACGACCCAACCCTGCTGTTCACTAACGCGGGGATGAACCAGTTCAAGGACTGCTTCCTGGGCCAGGAAAAACGTGCGTACACCCGTGCGACCAGCAGCCAGAAGTGCGTGCGTGCCGGTGGCAAGAACAGCGACCTGGAAAACGTCGGTTATACCGCCCGTCACCACACATTCTTCGAAATGCTCGGTAACTTCAGCTTCGGCGACTATTTCAAGAAAGACGCGATTACCTACGCGTGGACCTTCCTGACCGGCGTTCTGCAACTGCCGAAGGAAAAACTCTGGGTCACCGTCTACGCCTCCGACGATGAAGCGTATGACATCTGGACCAAAGAAATCGGTGTGCCGGTCGAGCGCATGATCCGCATCGGCGACAACAAGGGCGCGCCATACGCCTCCGACAACTTCTGGACCATGGGCGATACCGGCCCGTGCGGCCCGTGCACCGAGATTTTCTACGATCACGGCGACCACATCTGGGGCGGCCCACCGGGCTCGGCGGAAGAAGACGGTGACCGTTACATCGAGATCTGGAACAACGTGTTCATGCAGTTCAACCGCACCGCCGATGGCGTGTTGCATCCGTTGCCAGCGCCATCGGTCGACACCGGCATGGGCCTGGAGCGGATCAGTGCGGTGATGCAGCACGTCAATTCCAACTACGACATTGATCTGTTCAAGAACCTGCTGAAGGCTTCGGCTGAAGCCATCGGTTGCGAAAATGGCGACCAGTCTTCGCTGAAAGTCGTGTCTGACCACATCCGTTCGTGCGGTTTCCTGATCGCTGACGGCGTGCTGCCGTCCAACGAAGGTCGCGGTTATGTACTGCGCCGGATCATCCGTCGCGCCTGCCGTCACGGCAACAAGCTGGGCGCCACTGGCAGCTTCTTCTACAAGATTGTTGCCGCGCTGGTCGCCGAGATGGGCGAAGCCTTCCCGGAACTGAAGAAGCAGCAGAGCAACATCGAGCGCGTGCTCAAGGCTGAAGAAGAGCAGTTCTCCAAGACTCTGGAGCACGGCCTGAAGATCCTCGAGCAGGACCTGCTGGAACTCAAAGGCACCGTGGTGCCGGGCGACGTGGTGTTCAAACTCTACGACACCTACGGTTTCCCGATGGACCTGACCGCCGACATCGCCCGCGAGCGCAGCCTGACTGTCGACGAAGCCGGTTTCGAACGTGAGATGGAAGCCCAACGTGTTCGTGCGCGTTCCGCCAGCTCGTTCGGTCTGGACTACAACACCCTGGTCAAGGTTGATGTGGCCACCGAGTTCACCGGTTACAAAGACACTAGCGGTTCGGCCAAAATCGTCGCTATCTATAAAGACGGCCAGTCGGTCGACGTCTTGAATGAAGGCGAAGAGGCGGTGATCGTGCTGAATCAGACGCCGTTCTACGCTGAATCCGGCGGCCAGATCGGCGACTGCGGTTTCCTGCAGGCGGGCAACGCACGTTTTGATGTGCGCGACACCACCAAGACCGGCGGCGCTTTCCTGCACCACGGTGTGCTGGATTCGGGCAGCCTGACCATTGGCGCGCCAGTGGAAACCCACGTCGACGCCGAAGTGCGTCACGCCACTTCGTTGAACCACTCGGCCACGCACTTGTTGCACGCTGCACTGCGTCAGGTACTGGGCGAGCACGTTCAGCAGAAAGGTTCGTTGGTCGATAGTCAGCGTCTGCGTTTCGACTTCAGCCACTTTGAAGCGATCAAGCCGGAACAGATCAAAGCGCTGGAAGACATCGTCAATGCCGAGATTCGCAAGAACTCCGCGGTTGAAACCGAAGAAACCGACATCGAAACCGCCAAGAACAAAGGCGCCATGGCGCTGTTCGGCGAGAAGTACGGCGACAATGTCCGCGTGTTGAGCATGGGCGGCGATTTCTCCGTCGAACTGTGCGGCGGTATCCACGCCAACCGTACCGGCGACATCGGCCTGCTGAAAATCATCAGCGAAGGCGGTGTGGCATCGGGCGTGCGTCGTATCGAGGCCGTCACTGGTGCGCAAGCACTGGCCTACTTGAACGCGGCAGAAGAACAACTCAAGGAAGCGGCCAGCCTGGTCAAGGGCAGCCGCGACAACCTGATCGACAAGCTGTCGGCTGTGCTCGAGCGCAACCGCCAACTGGAGAAGCAACTCGAGCAGTTGCAAGCCAAGGCGGCCAGCGCTGCGGGCGACGATCTGTCGTCCTCGGCTCTGGACGTCAAGGGCGTGAAGGTTCTGGCCGCACGTCTGGATGGTCAGGACGCCAAGGCGCTGCTGGCGCTGGTTGATCAGTTGAAGAACAAACTCGGCCGCGCAGTGATCCTGCTCGGCAGTGTCCATGAGGAAAAGGTCGTACTGGTTGCAGGCGTAACCAAGGACCTGACTGGCCAACTCAAAGCCGGTGATTTGATGAAGCAGGCTGCTGCGGCAGTGGGCGGGAAGGGCGGTGGTCGTCCGGACATGGCGCAGGGCGGCGGTATCGACGCCGGCGCGCTGGATGGTGCATTGGCGCTGACCGTTCCATTCGTCGAGCAGGGTTTATAAGACAGTCCGTGCGGCCCGCAGTCTAGTGGCGGGCCGCGCGGCTGTTCGAGTAATTATTGGGCGCCCTTCATGGGCAGAGGCGGCTTTGAAATGGCTTTGATCGTACAGAAATTTGGAGGCACCTCGGTCGGTACTGTCGAGAGAATCGAGCAGGTCGCCGACAAGGTTAAGAAATTCCGCGATGCCGGCGATGACCTGGTGGTTGTGCTGTCTGCAATGAGCGGCGAAACCAACCGTCTGATCGATCTGGCCAAGCAAATCAGTGGCGATGGCCAACCGGTTCCGCGTGAACTGGACGTGATCGTTTCCACCGGTGAGCAGGTGACGATTGCCCTGTTGGCCATGGCGCTGATCAAGCGCGGTGTGCCAGCGGTTTCGTACACCGGTAATCAGGTGCGGATCCTGACCGACAGTGCGCACAATAAAGCGCGTATCTTGCAGATTGATGACCAGAAGATTCGTGGTGATCTGAAAGCGGGTCGCGTGGTGGTTGTCGCCGGTTTCCAGGGCGTCGACGAGCACGGCAACATCACCACCCTTGGTCGTGGCGGTTCCGACACTACCGGCGTGGCACTGGCTGCCGCGTTGAAGGCTGACGAGTGCCAGATCTACACCGACGTTGATGGTGTTTACACCACCGACCCGCGTGTGGTTCCAGTCGCTCAGCGCCTGGACAAGATCACCTTTGAAGAGATGCTGGAAATGGCCAGCCTCGGTTCCAAGGTGTTGCAGATCCGTGCGGTGGAATTCGCCGGCAAGTACAACGTTCCGCTGCGCGTACTGCACAGCTTCAAGGAGGGTCCGGGCACCCTCATTACTATTGATGAAGAGGAAACCATGGAACAGCCGATCATTTCCGGCATCGCTTTCAACCGCGATGAAGCCAAGCTGACCATCCGTGGCGTGCCAGACACCCCGGGCGTGGCGTTCAAGATTCTCGGCCCGATCAGTGCCGCGAACATCGAAGTCGACATGATCGTGCAGAACGTTGCGCACGATAACACCACCGACTTCACCTTCACCGTGCACCGCAACGACTACCAGGCCGCACAGACCGTGCTGGAAAACACCGCTCGCGAGATCGGTGCCCGTGAAGTGGTTGGCGACACCAAGATTGCCAAGGTCTCGATCGTCGGCGTCGGCATGCGTTCCCACGCAGGCGTGGCCAGCCGCATGTTCGAATCCCTGGCAAAAGAAAGCATCAACATCCAGATGATCTCGACCTCGGAAATCAAGGTTTCCGTGGTCATCGAAGAGAAGTATCTGGAACTGGCCGTGCGCGCCCTGCACACGGCTTTCGAACTGGATGCTCCGGCCCGTCAAGGCGAGTAATTCCGTTTCTTGAAGGGCGCGGTCTGACCGCGCCCTTTATTTTTTGAATGGCGCGAGCCCTGAACTGTTCTTTTGCTCGCGCTGGTCAATACTCAGGCATGTAGGGCTACGATCGCTCCGGTTGTAGGTCGGGTGCCTTTTTTTTGCAGACTGTTGTCCCTGAACTGAATTGCGTGAGGAGAAAGGTATGCTGATTCTGACTCGTCGGTGCGCAGAAAGCCTGATTATCGGTGATGGCGAAATCACCGTGACCGTGCTCGGCGTTAAAGGAAACCAAGTGCGTATCGGCGTCAACGCCCCGAAAGAGGTTGCCGTGCACCGTGAGGAAATTTACCTGCGTATAAAGAAAGAGAAGGACGAAGAACCAAGCCATTAATTTTTATCGATTTTTATGTTTGCAAACGGGGAAAAGGTTGGTTAAGATACGCCCCGTGTTGCGGAGAGCTGGCCGAGTGGCCGAAGGCGCTCCCCTGCTAAGGGAGTACACCTCAAAAGGGTGTCGGGGGTTCGAATCCCCCGTTCTCCGCCATTATTTGCTTAGTACGTCGTAATCTGGCTTTTTCTGTAAGTTGTTGAATTTATTAGAAAAAGTGGTTGGAATAGAGATTAGACGGGCTATAATGCGGCGCAACAAATGCACTCGTAGCTCAGCTGGATAGAGTACTCGGCTACGAACCGAGCGGTCACAGGTTCGAATCCTGTCGAGTGCACCATTTAAGAGTTAGTTACAGCAATGTAAATAACTTGGCTTCAACCAGGTGTGATCTGGTCTAACAAACACAAATGCACTCGTAGCTCAGCTGGATAGAGTACTCGGCTACGAACCGAGCGGTCACAGGTTCGAATCCTGTCGAGTGCACCATTTAAGAGTTAGTTGCAGCAATGTGAATAACTTGGTTTCAGCCAGTTGTGGTCTGGTCTAAAAACACAAATTGCACTCGTAGCTCAGCTGGATAGAGTACTCGGCTACGAACCGAGCGGTCACAGGTTCGAATCCTGTCGAGTGCACCATATACCGAAAAGCCCGCGTTTAACGCGGGCTTTTTGCTGTCCGGGATTTGGCTTTTCCTTTCACGCAGCCCCTCTCATCAAAATCGACTTGAGCACTTCGGCCTCGCTTGAGGTCATAGCGATAGCTCGTCGTCGATGTCCGAATATTCACCTTGTCCGGCTTGCCCAGTGCGCTTTCGACATCCTGCTGAGTCATCCCGGCAATCACGCGTTGATTGATGATTGCTTCGCGACGTTGTCTGGCATCGATCAGGTTTCCACACGGGTCTTCGGCGGTGCCAGCAACGCCAGGTTCGCGTCCTTTGATTTTCATGCCGGATATTTCTTCGTGGTTGTGCTCCGGCATCACCGCCACAACCGACCCGGGCATATAAGGATGGACTGCCTGCACGGACAGCTGTTCGCCGCTCGCGCAGCTCATGCTGGTGAAGGTGATGCTGCCGTCGATAGCTTCGCAGCGATGAAGGGTGGCAGCGCCCTCGGCAGGCGGGAGGAAAAGCAGGCAGGTGAGTAAAGGCAATGATGATTTCAATGGCATTCGACGTCCTCCATGACGATCTACGCTAAAGGGTAGTCGCTACATTTTTCACTGCCGGTGTGTTTTCTTTTCAGGATGAGTCGTCGCATTTGCACGGATCAGGACGGTGCTCAGGTTTGTTTCGCAAGCGCTTGTTTCGGCCGTGATTTTTTAACGTTTAAAACCGTCAGGCGGTGTATCATTGCGCCCGTCAGCCCCGCCGGGGCTTATGGAAAACCTCCATGGACTTACCCAGTAGTTACTCAGTACCCCGTTTCACCAATCATGAATTGACTGATTGATCCTTCCGGCGTGCCCCGCTGCTGGGAGTGGAGTTCGCCTATGTCTGAAATCGAAGTAAAGAAAACACAGGAAAGCCTGCAGGATCGCCTGGCGCAAGTCGTCGAGCTGCTGCAGCGTCAGCGCGTCGTTGAAGACCTGACTCATCGCCAGGAAGGCGCGCATCACGACCGGGTTGAAAACCTGGTTCACCGGCAAAATCTCGTCGAGTTGCAACGCAAGCTCGATGATCTGCACTCCGCCGACGTCGCCTATATCCTTGAAGCCTTGCCGCTGGACGATCGTCTGACGCTCTGGCAACTGGTCAAGGCCGATCGCGACGGCGACATTCTTCTCGAAGTATCCGATTCCGTTCGTGAAACGCTGATCGCCGACATGGACGATCACGAGCTCCTGGCTGCCGCCAAGGACATGGACGCCGACGAACTTGCTGACCTGGCCTCCGAGCTGCCGCGAGACGTCGTCCATGAGCTGATGGAGAGCCTCGATAACCAGCAGCGCGAACGTGTCCGTTCGGCCTTGTCGTATGACGAGGAGCAGGTCGGTGCGCTGATGGACTTCGAGATGGTGACGATCCGTGAGGATGTCAGCCTCGAAGTGGTGCTGCGCTATCTGCGGCGTCTCAAAGAGCTTCCCGGTCATACCGACAAGCTGTTCGTGGTTGATTACGACGGTGTGCTCAAAGGCGTGCTGCCGATCAAGCGTTTGCTGGTCAACGACCCGGAGAAGCAGGTGGCTGATGTCATGGCCAGCGATCCGGTAAGTTTCCACCCGGACGAAGACGCCTACGATGCCGCTCAGGCGTTCGAACGTTACGACTTGATCTCGGCCCCGGTGGTCGACAAGAACGGCAAGCTGATCGGCCGTCTGACCATCGATGAAATGGTCGACCTGATTCGTGAGGAGAGTGAAAGCGAAGTCCTCAACATGGCGGGTCTGCGTGAAGAGGAAGATATTTTCGCTTCGGTATGGAAATCCTTGCGCAACCGTTGGGCGTGGCTGGCGATCAATCTGATCACCGCGTTCGTCGCGTCACGTGTGATTGGCCTGTTTGAAGGCTCGATCGAGAAGCTGGTAGCGCTCGCCGCATTGATGCCCATTGTGGCGGGTATTGGCGGTAACTCCGGTAACCAGACGATCACCATGATTGTTCGCGCCATGGCGCTCGACCAGGTCAGCACCGGTAATACTTCACGTCTGATGCGTAAAGAACTGGCAGTCGGGTTGATCAACGGTCTGGTCTGGGGCGGCGTGATCGGTGTGGTCGCTTATCTGCTTTACGGCAGTTGGTCGCTGGGTGTGGTCATGACGGCCGCGATGACGCTCAACCTGTTGCTGGCGGCGTTGATGGGTGTGTTGATCCCGATGACCCTGGCCAAGATGGGCCGCGACCCGGCCATGGGTGCCAGCGTGATGATTACGGCAATGACCGACAGTGGTGGCTTCTTCATCTTCCTGGGGTTGGCGACAATCTTCCTGCTCTGATCCGCTTCAATGAAAAGCCTGCCGATTGGCGGGCTTTTTTGTGCGCGGAGCTTTATCTGTGGCAGTCCTCAAATCGCAGACAAAAAAAAGCCAGCAATCATGCTGGCTTGAGGTGTTCGATACGGCTCAGGACGCGTCTGCGGCCATTTCAGCGTCGTGGGCGATCAAGGACACCAACGCATTCTGCTGACGGTGAGACAGCTGACGGAAGCGTTGCAGCAGCTCGCGCTCGTGAAGCGACAGCTCTGGGCTGTCCAGGCGCATGCTCAGCTCTTCGCCCAATGCACCTTCCTGAATAAGACTCTGCTCAAGGCGCGCGATGATCTCGGAGTTCATGCTGCGATGATGATTGCGAGCCACCTCGGCAATGCGTTCACGCATTCCGTCTGGCAGACGTACGACGAACTTGTCAGCCGTACGGCTGGAATAAATTGCCTGTTTCAATGGGCGCATATATTTAACCGGTTAGTTCAGGGGAGCGGTTCTCGGGATTGGCCGCAGGATGTGTGGTAGGACAAGCATCCGCGCCAAATGGTTCAACCTGAATTGTTAAGAGGCCGGCATCATGCCTCAAAATTGCCAGATCATTGGCGTCAATTCTGTGACAAATATTGAGCCGGGTAAAGGCGTAATGCCAGCACCAATTATCAGAAATGCGGACTGGTTGGAAAACTTTTCCTTCGACCACGTCACTGACCGCTTCCTGATGCCTATCAATTGATGCCCGAAGGCGTCAGAACGTGCATGCTATGCGGCTTTCGATCCTTGTTCCTTACCTTGTACAGAATAGTGGCAATTTGCCGATTTACTAGGGGCAGACACGTGCCCGAGGGCTTTTTCAGGATGGATGGCAGGCTTATTTATCTGATGGGGCCGTCCGGTTCAGGCAAGGACAGCCTGATCGAGGCCGCGCGTGAGCCATTGCGGGCGAGGCACTGCGAGATCATGCGTCGGGTGATTACCCGATCAGCGGAGTCGGTGGGTGAGGATGCTATCGGCGTTACGTCTGAAGAGTTCGAACGACGTCAGCGCGCCGGCGAGTTTTCCCTGGCGTGGCAAGCCAATGGCCTGGCCTATGGCATTCCCAGAGAAATGGACGAATGGTTGCGTGCGGGGCGCGATGTGCTGGTGAACGGCTCGCGCGCCAATCTGCGTCAGGCGATGGAAAGCTACCCGACGCTGTTGCCGGTTCTGCTGACAGTCAAAGATGAGGTCTTGCGCGAACGCTTGCTGCGCCGTGGCCGAGAGACGCCGGAACAGATCGACGCCAGACTCGCGCGCAACGCGCTCTTCAAGGACAGGCGATCAAGTGACGCGCCGGTGCACCTGATCGATAATTCCGGCGACCTGGCGGCCGCCGTTCATCAATTGCTTGAGCTGATCCGACTCAACGCAACACCGGATCAAACTTGATCCGGCGGCCGGCAACCAGTGCCAATACGAACAACACCGCAAACACACCGCAGCCAATCAACGGCAGGGTAATTCCGGTGTCCTCGAACAGCGCAAAATGCACAACGCCACTCAATAAGGCGAGGATCAGAAATCCTGCAGCTGACTTGGACATGCTGTACTCCTGAAGATATCTCAAAAAACCAGACGTTCGCCAGCGTCCGCCGGCAGTGCCTGCCCAGGTTCACTGACGGTTTTACGGGCGACGCCGCCCTGATCATTCAGCACCGCCAACTGCGGCGCCTTCTGCACCTGCAAGTAATGCGGCATGCGCTGCGCCACCGATTCCGGCGCAGCACCCTGTGGGACAAAGTGAAAACCCAGCAGAACCGCCAATGCGGCTGCGTTTGCGAGCAAGAGGGTGCTGTTCATGGGGCGCTGCTCCGATTGTTCTTCTATGGAACAGGCAAAGCAGCTGTCGTGCCAACAGTCTAACCGCTGTTAAGTCCTTTAAAAACAAGCATTTGGGAGGGTTTTTCCAAGGCGTCGGGTTGCAATCTGCAATGATGGCTTTTTGGGGGAGTGCAAAATGCACGGTAAATCTTCCCGCAGCATTGCAGGGCGCCTGCCTACACTTAAAAAGCCCTACGGATGACATGACAAATCAGGGCCCGGCCGTTAACATGCACGCCGTCCGTCGCACCGTCTCTGGCCGCGACAAACTCAGTGTCTCAGTAGCTCAATTGGATAGAGCATCCCCCTCCTAAGGGGAAGGTTGGCAGTTCGAACCTGCCCTGGGACACCATCATTCAGAGCATTGCAAAATGCTCGCAAAAAAAGCCCCGCGCAGAGCGATCTACCGGGGCTTTTTCATTTCATTCAGCGCTGCCTAGTTCGCCGCGCCACCCTCAGCCTTGCCTATCGAAGTGCTGACTTGGGTGATGTGGCGGCGGCCATTGACCGTGTAACTTTGTGCCTGTTCTTCAGACCCCGGTTTACGCAGGGTCAGTTGAGCGAACAGCCCGTCTTTTTCATCGTAGGTGCCATACCAATTGATCAGTCTGGCGATAAAGCAGTCATCGCCAAGGATCACCGGAACGTCAGCGACCGGTTCAATCGCGTAGTAACTTGCACCGTAACTGTAATAGTCGTCGTCCCCGGGGCCTGACGCAGGGATTGGGCAGATCGGTTTGGAGTTCGTTGTTTGGTTATTGCCTATTTTGGCCAAGCTTTGCATGAGCGCCTTTTGCACCGCAGGTTCAAGTTCATAGGCTGTCGGATTGTCCTGATTCGCCTGCGTGCGAGGCACGTTCAGTTGATAACGATACTGCACCGTTATCGTCGGGACCTGACGGTTGATCTGCAGGGGATTGAGCAGATAGACCTTATCAACACCGTAGGCGCTGTCTCGGTAGGCGGCGTAGATTCTTCCATGCACTTTGATCCAGTTGACCGCTTGGTTGGCGCCGCGATCATTGGTGTAGAAAAGGGTTGTCTCGGCGTTGGCTTCGGGAGCCGCTTTGGCGCCACGTCTGGTGAACCTGGTGCCCGTACCGCGCCAGGTTTCTGTATATGAGAACAACCCTGTACCGCCGGAATACGTTTCAACGATCAGGTCGCGCAGCCCATCGCCATCCAGATCGGTGAGGATATAAGTTGTCTGGCCTGTGTCGGCGGCCCCCGTGATGTTGGACGCAGTCAATGCCTTCCATTCATCCTGACTCACCCCATTCGGAATCGTCTCGGGAAAGTGCGTTTGCTCATCGTCATCGGGGATGCCGGCAAAAGACGTTGTATCGAGGTTTACCGTGAATGCGTCAAGGGTCTTCTCCAGTGCAAACTCGGGATCAACCTTGCGCGCTGCCTCAATACGCTGCTGCAGTTGCGCCATCACTTGTTTGTCTATCTCATCGGGCAAGTACGCCAGCGTATCGATCCATTGCGCTTGCAGCGATTCCAGGCGTTCGCGATAACGCTGGTTCAGGCAGCTGACATCCTCAGCACATTGGTTGCGGTCCTTTAGCCAAAGGCGTTGAGTGCTTTTCAGCTCGGCCTTTTCATCTGGCATGGACCTCATGAGTTTGCTGTAGGTAGCGCCCATCTGCGTATCCAGCGCATACAACCCTTTATCCGCACAAACAGCGTTCTCAACCGCACTCACCGCTTTCGCACAATCCATTCCGGCCGCCATCGCCTGCTGGAAAAACAGCAGCGCACAGGCGGACACGATGCAACGTCCTTTGATGTACACGAGGTAAACCTTGTAGTGGAAAGGTAAGAAGCCGCGCAGAGTAATCGCAGTACGAGGAATCTTGAAGCGCCGGCTTCAGGGAACGCCACTTGTGGCCGATAACCCACTCGGTGACTTAAAAGTCGCGTGAATTAGCTTGATAGCATTTGGCCGGCAGCTATCATCTGCGCGCCTGAAATTGCCCTCACTTCAATTGCCTGGAAATCTTCGATGCTGTCGTATCACCAAAAGAGTTTTCTGATCGTCGATGATTTCTCGGATTTCCGCAGTTCCGTCCGTTCGATGCTGCGTGAGCTTGGGGTCAAGGACGTCGACACCGCCGACACCGGTGAGCAGGCGCTGAAGATGTGTGCGCAGAAGACCTACGATTTCATCCTGCAGGATTTCCATCTCGGCGACGGCAAGAAGAACGGCCAGCAGGTGCTTGAAGACCTGATGCTGGAAAAGCTGATCAGCCATGAAGCGGTGTTTGTCATGGTCACTGCCGAGACCAGTCAGGCGATGGTGCTCAGTGCTCTGGAGCACGAACCGGATGCGTACCTGACCAAGCCCTTCAACCGTTCCGGCCTGGCCCAGCGCCTGGAGCGTCTGGAGCAGCGCAAGACCTTGCTCAAACCGATTCTGCAAGCGCTCGACCGTGGCAAACCGGTTGAGGTACTTAACGCCTGCATCGCGTTGTGCAAGCAGGACATCCGCTACTCGCCGTTGTGCCTGCGTTACCGTGCCGATGCGTTGCGTGATCTCAATCAGAACGAGGCGCTGGAGCGTCTCTATGACGGCATCATTGCTGATCGACCATTGCCGTGGGCGTTTGCCGGGTTGGGCAAGTTGTTGTTCAAACGCGGGCAGATTGCGCAGGCCAAAGGCGTTTACGAAAAAGCCCTGAAGGTGTTTCCGATGATGCCGTCGCTGTATGACGGCATGGCCGATGTGCTGGTGGCTGAGGGTGATACCAAGGGCGCGCAACGGGTGCTTGAAGAGGCGATTCGCTTGTCGCCGCTGGCGGTGCGTCGGCAGGCGTTGCTCGGCAAACTGGCGATGACTAACGAAGATTTTGACACGGCCTCGCGGGCGTACCGTCAGGCTGTGGCGCAGGGTGCGCAGTCGCGCTTCAAGGATCCGGAAAGCAACTTGGGTCTTGCCCATGCGCTGATCAGCAAGGGCAGTGATCGCGGGCTCGACACGCGCACGCGGCTGGAGATCAACACCACCCTCAGCGCCGTGGCCAAAGAGAACCCGACGGATCCGGGCCTGCAGATTCGTGCACGCCTGATGAAGGCCACCAGCCTGCTGCTCAACGATGCCGAGACTGCCGACAAGCTCACCGAGCAAGCCATGATGCGCCTCGACGGCATGGAGCAGTTCATGAGCCCGGAAGCGGCGTTGTTGGTCGCCAAGCAGTTGCAGATGCTCGGTCAGGCCGAAGCGGGCACCTCGATGCTCAAGAGCTGTGCGGAAATCTACGGCGACGACCCGGCGGTGATGAAAGACATCGCCAAGCTCACCGATGATCCGACGATCCTCAGTTCCAGCAATGCCGCCGCCGACCTCAACCGTCAGGGCGTGCGCGTGTACAAGACCGGCAACCTGGTGGAGGCCCGCGAGGTCTTCCGCAAGGCGCTGAAGATGCAACCGAAGAACATCAGTATCGCGCTGAACATGGCCCAGTCGCTGCTCCACGGTACCGACACCAGTGTGCCGTCGGCGGAGCTGGAAGAATGTCGGGCCTGCCTGAAAATGGTCGGCCTGATGCCCGACACCGACGCGCGTTTTGCGCGTTATCAGAAGCTGAAAAGCAAGGCGTTTGGCGAATGAACCAAGACGAGCAGGCTCTGGATTTTTCCACGGTGATCGCCTCCACCGTCCACGACATGAAGAACTCGCTGGCCATGCTCATGCAGGCCCACAGCCAGTGGCTGGCGCGGTTGCCAGAGGCCCAGCGCCAAGGCACGGAGCAGGGCGTGATCGACTTCGAGTTCGCCCACCTCAACGGCATGTTGGTGCAACTGCTCGGGCTGTATAAGCTCGGCGTTAACCAGATGCCACTGCAACCGGCCTATCACGAGCTCGACGATTTCATCGAAGCGCAACTGGCGGCGCATCAAGAGGTGTTCGCCAGTCGCGGCATCGTCGCCACCTATGAAGTCGATCCGCTGAGCCCGCTGGGCTTCTTTGACCGAGAACTGATTGCGTCGGTGCTGGGCAACTGCATCAACAATGCGATTCGTTATGCGCGTGAATCGTTGCTCATCACCGTCAGCGACGAAGCCGGGCAATTGGTGCTGAGCATCAATGATGACGGCGACGGTTATCCGGTCGAGATGCTCGAGCGTCAGGCCGATTACGTGCAGGGCATCAATCACAGCAGCGGCAGCACCGGGCTTGGCCTGTATTTCGCTAATCGCATCGCCGCGCTGCATCAGCGCAATGGTGTCGAAGGTCGCACCGAAATCAGCAACGGCGGACCGCTCGGCGGCGGGGTGTTCAGCCTTTATCTGCCGTGACACGGGTTTTTGTTTGACGCTGCTTGATATTCCGAACAGCCGGAGCCTATTTTGTACGGGTCGCCGTTCGCGGCTCGCACAATAACAAGGATTGCGTCATGACAAGCGATGGCCAGCGTTCACTCGCGCAGCGACTGACGGGCATTGATGAGATTGAATGTGTCACGCCGGATTTGAACGGCGTACCACGGGGCAAGGTGATGACCGCCGAGGGTTTCCTCGAAGGGCGGCGTTTGCAGCTGGCGCGTGGCGTGCTGCTGCAATGCATCATGGGCGGATATCCAGCGGCGCGGTTTTACGGCAGCGATGACGGCGATCTCGCGCTGATTGCCGAACCGACCCAGATCCATCGTTTGCCATGGAGTGACGAGCCGCGTGCCCTGGCCATTTGCGACGCCGATGAACTGACCGGCGAAAGCTCCAACCTGTCGACCCGGGGGCAACTCAAAGCGGTCATCGCTCGGTATGCGGCACGCGGTCTGGCGCCGGTGGTGGCCACCGAACTGGAGTTCTTCGTGTTCGCGCCGAACAGCGATCCGACTCAGCCGTTCCGTCCACCGGTTGGCCTCGATGGGCGCCGCGAGGAGGGGCAGTCAGCGTTCAGCGTCAGTTCCAATAACGGTCTGCGGCCGTTCTTCAATGAAGTCTATAAATGCATGGCGGCCCTCGGCCTGCCGCGCGATACCTTCATGCATGAGATGGGCGTCAGCCAGTTCGAGATCAATCTGCTGCACGGCGATCCGCTGTTGCTCGCCGACCAGACATTCCTGTTCAAGCACCTGCTCAAGGAAGTCGCCCTAAAGCATGGCCTGAGCGTGGTGTGCATGGCCAAGCCACTGGCGCACACGCCGGGCAGTTCAATGCATATTCATCAGAGCATCGTCGAGATCGGCAGTGGCAAGAATGTCTTCAGCGACGAAAGCGGTCAGCCAACCGCGATGTTCCGCCACTTCATCGCTGGGCAGCAGGCGGGCATGGCCGATTTCACCGCGTTGTTTGCACCGAATGTGAACTCCTATCAGCGCCTGTGCCACCCCTATGCGTCGCCGAATAATGCCTGCTGGTCCCATGACAATCGCGCCGCCGGTTTGCGTATTCCCGCCAGTTCGCCGGTCGCTCGTCGCGTGGAAAATCGTTTGCCGGGCGCCGATGCCAATCCGTATCTGGCGATTGCGGCCAGTCTGGCTGCGGGCTTGCATGGTATCGAGCATGAGTTGGAGCCGACAGAAGCCATTCAGGGTGAGTTCGACGTGCCGGACAATCTTTCGCTGCCGTGTACCTTGCACGCCGCGCTCGAGCGTCTGAAACGTAGCCAATTGGCGAGGGAACTGTTCGGACAGGAGTTCATCGAAGGCTACATCGCTTCGAAGACCATGGAGTTGACCAGCTTCTTTGATGAAATCACTCCCTGGGAACGGCGTGTTCTAGCAGCCCAGGCCTGACGAACTGTCGCCATCGGGCTATCGTTTGATAGCCCGGTATTTACTGCAAGGAGCCGCTCGGAACGCCGATGCGCCAAATCTGGAAATCCTTTCGAGCGCTGTATTTCGCCTCGCTGATGATGTTGATCGGCTCGGGCCTGCTATCCACTTATCTGGCCTTGCGGCTGGCCGCTGACAACGTCGACGGCCTCTGGGTCGGTGCGCTGATGGCGGCCAACTATTTCGGCCTGGTGCTGGGCGGCAAGATCGGTCACCGGTTGATCGCGCGGGTCGGGCATATCCGTGCTTATTCAGCGTGTGCCGGGATCGTCGGGGCGGCAGTGCTTGGCCACGGTCTGGTCGATTGGTTGCCGGCCTGGCTGGTGCTGCGGACCATCGTCGGTCTGGGCATGATGTGTCAGTACATGGTGATCGAGAGCTGGCTCAACGAGCAGGCGGATGCCAACCAGCGTGGTCTGGTGTTCAGCGGTTACATGATCGCTTCGTACCTTGGCCTGGTGTTGGGCCAACTGATTCTGGTCATGCACCCCGGGCTGGGTCTGGAACTGCTGATGCTGGTCGCGCTGTGCTTTGCGCTGTGTCTGGTGCCTGTGACGTTGACTCGGCGGATTCACCCGGCGCCCCTGCATCCGGCGCCGATGGAGCCGCGCTTCTTTATCAAACGGGTCCCGCAGTCGCTGAGTACGGTGCTTGGTGCCGGTTTGATCATCGGTTCGTTCTACGGTCTGGCACCGTTGTATGCCTCGCAACAAGGGCTGTCGACCGAGCAGGTCGGTCTGTTCATGGGTAGCTGCATCTTTGCCGGTTTGCTGGTGCAGTGGCCGTTGGGCTGGTTGTCCGATCGTTACGACCGGGCGCTGCTGATTCGCTGCTTTGCCGGGTTCCTGGCGGTGGCGGCGTTGCCGTTGGCGGTGCTGCCGCAGGTGCCGCTTGAGGTGTTGTTCGGGGTTGGCTTTCTCTGTTCGCTGGTGCAGTTCTGTCTGTATCCGTTGGCGGTAGCGTTTTCCAATGACCACGTGGAAGGGGATCGCCGGGTGTCGCTGACAGCAATGTTGTTGGTGACCTACGGGGTCGGCGCGAGCATCGGGCCGTTGCTCGCGGGTGTGCTGATGAAGTTGTTCGGCAGTCAGAGCCTGTATGCGTTCTTCAGCTTCTTCGCGCTGGTACTGGTGTGGCGGATCCGGCCGAAAGCCGTGACCAATCTGCATCAGGTCGACGACGCGCCGCTGCATCACGTGGCCATGCCGGACAGCATGTCCAGTTCGCCGCTGGTGGCAGCCCTCGATCCTCGGGTCGACGAGCAAGTGGTTCAGGAGCAGATGGTGCAGGACCCGGTGCAGACCCCGGCAAACCCCGAGCCTGAACCTGCTACGCCGTCAGAGCCTGGGGCAGAAGGCGAACCGGATACCGATAATCCTGCGCCTGATCTCAGCGGCGGCAGACCCTGAACTGAACAAAAACACCGTGCATAAAAAAGGGCAGTCCCACCAGGGACTGCCCTTTTTGTTGGTCGCTGCGAATCACATATCGTCTTTGTCGAAACGGCGTGCTTCACGTTGCAACTGATACACGAAACGCTCGACGTTACGTGCGGCCTGACCACTGATGTTGTGGAAACGCAGGCCGGCGAAGGTGATGTTGAGTTTTTCTTCGAAGTGCAGATAGCGCAGTTCGACGGAGGTCGGCTGGTTGCCGAACAGCGGCGGGGCGATCAAGCGGTCATAGACCTGGCCCAGTTGCAGGCGGTCAGTGATATCGCCTTCGAAGCGCAGCTTGCAGCCAGTCGCGGAGATATCCAGCAGTTTGCCGTTGATCGGCGCCTTGAGCTTTTCGCCGCCCAGTTCAACGCTGACCAGATCAGTCAGTTTCAGCGCGGCGCGGAAAGCATTGCGGCGCTGGTGGTAAACCACTTCGGTCGGTAGCTCGCCGGTGTAGAAACGGTCGCCGTCGGATTCTTCAATGTTCAGCGTGCCGGTGCATTCCCAGGCAATGCGCACACCGTCATGAAAACCCTCGACCTTGAACGGCTCGCCGGCCAGCAGAAAGCGTTCGCCATCACGCGGGATCATCTCGTCCAGTGCGATCGAAGCGCTGTCGCGGTCGACTTTGATCAGGTAGCTCTGGAAGCGCTGGCTGCGCTCATGAAAGGTGATGATCAGCGGATCGTGGCTTTCTTGCAGCTGGCGCAGGTTGCTGGAGATTTCCAGTGGCGTGGTGAGCACCTTAGGGGGCTGCGGAGCATCATCCGCGCTGAGGGCGTTGGACACGGTTTATCAATCTCCAGACAAAATATGACGACTAGCCAGCATTTTGCCAGCATGTTCCGCGGGTTGATAGAGCTGGCGCATCAACGGCTCATGCCTGGCTGAGCGGACGCGGTGTGGCGGGTTTGGCAAAAGTACCGCTGGCGTTATACAGCGCCGGCGCTTCACCACCGGTGAGGATCTTCAACTGATTGGCCGTGGCGGCCTGCTGGATCTGGATCGACTGACCATTCTTGAGGTTGGCGGCCTGGCATTGCGCGATCAGATCGGTCAATGCGTCGCCTTGCGTCAACAACTGCTCGCCAATGCTCGACTGGCCAGCCAATTGCTCAAGACCTGTACGATCAGTCGGCAGATTGAGGCTGGCGAGGATTTCGCTGCGTTTGCGGCCATGCTGTTCAAGCAGAATGATCAACGCCTGTTTGTGCGCCAGAATTTCTTCCAGCAGTGGCATGTCGCGACCGTGCAACGCGAGGGATTCGGTTTGCAACAACTCCAGCAATTGTTGAGCTGGAGCAAAGTCGTCGTTGATCAATTGCAATAAATTAGTGTCGTGCATGGCTGGCCTTGGGTTTTAAGCGTCCAAAAGCCTGGCGCAGGCAAAGGCCTAGCGCTGGGCTTCGAAGTTGAGCAGTTTGCTGGCTACACGGTTGCTGTCGACTTTATAGCTGCCATCGGCAATCGCGGCTTTCAACTCGGCCACACGGGCTTTGTCGACAGCAGGTTGATCGCGCAGCTTGTCAGTGACCTTCTGCAACTGTTGAGCCTCATTGCTGAGGTGTACCGATTCCCCGCTTTTTGCGGTACTGGCCTGTTCGGCCGGGGTATTCAGCGGCGCGGAGGTGCCGGTTTCGGCGGTTTCCTTGGCGTTGCTGGTACGTGTACTGCCCGTAAGTGACGAGGAGCTGTTCAAACGGCTGAAATCGATGACCATGATAAAAACCTCTGGGAATTTGGACGCTTGCCATGTTTTCGGCCATCCCCTGGAAAACTTTAGGCACATTTACAATGAGCCTTGCATGCGCCGGCGCTTGTCCTGCTGCGGCACAGTTTAGGGAACAGCCGGGGTCAGCGCCAGTTTTCTACATCGCCACTTCCACTTGGCCCGGCGCGGTGACTTGCGCCTTGATGACCCGTTGCGAGTTGAGGTTTTTTACGCGGATCTGCTCTTTCAAACCGCCATTGGCCAGCGCTTCGCCGGGCATGCGCACGGCGAGCGTGCCGCTGCGGGCGGTGATGACCACTTGATCGCCCTTGCGAATGACTTCCGCCTGTTCCAGATGAACCAGGGTAATGACCTGATCGGCTACCGTTGGTCGGGTCAATTTCTGCCCGATCGCTTCGTCTACCGAGGTCAGAAAGCCTTGGTTGATCGTGCTCACGTCGCGCTCACGCAGAGTCACGTCCTGTGGTTCGATAATCCCGGCACGTTTCAGCGGTCGGGTGGTTGTCACAATCTCGCGAAACAGGCGGACTTGAGCGGGCACGAACACAGTCCAGGGCGAGGCGCCTTCGCAGCGAACCTTCACGGTAACCCGGCCCAGCGGACGTGCCGGACTCTCCAAAGTAGCTGTCAATTCCTTGTCGCACATAGGCATGCGCATACGCGGGTCGAGCTGGTTGACTTCGATTTCGTAGCGGCCTTCCGTTTGACTGGTAGCCAGATAGTCTTCTACGGTGAACTCAAGAAAGCCCTGAGTGACGCCGATAAGCATGTCAGGCAAGGTAACCGCATCAGCAATGGCAGGGCTGCCAGCGAAAAAGCAGCAAATAGCGCCCGCAGCACAAAGCCCTCTGCGAAGGGGTGATGTCAGGCGTCGAAAAAATGTCGTTTGAGCGTTCATACGAGTTAAAAAGCAAGCGCCGTGCCGTTTAGCAATGAATGTGCGTCGCAACAACACTTGGCGTTGGTGTAGGAGTCTGGGCATGGCTGGTGTAATGGATTCGGTGAACCAGCGCACGCAACTGGTGGGGCAGAATCGCCTGGAGCTGTTGTTGTTCCGTCTTGACGGTCAGCAGCTCTATGGAATCAACGTGTTCAAGGTGCGGGAAGTGTTGCAGTGCCCGTCGCTGACGTTGATGCCCAAGTCCAGTCCTGTCGTGTGCGGGGTGGCAAATATCCGGGGGGCGACCATTCCGATCCTTGATCTGGCAATGGCCACCGGTTCCGGAGCGTTGAAGGACAAGAACAACCCGTTCGTGATCATCACGGAGTACAACACCAAGACCCAGGGTTTCCTGGTCCGCTCGGTGGAGCGCATCGTCAACATGAACTGGGAAGAGATTCATCCACCGCCCAAGGGCACGGGTCGCGATCATTACCTGACCGCTGTGACTCGGGTGGACAATCAGTTAGTCGAAATCATCGACGTCGAGAAAGTGCTGGCCGAAGTTGCGCCGACACCGGAAGCGATTTCGGTGGGCGTGGTCGATGTCGAGACCCAGACCAAGGCATTGTCGTTGCGTGTCTTGACGGTCGATGACTCGTCGGTGGCGCGCAAGCAGGTCACGCGTTGCCTGCAGACGATCGGTGTCGAAGTGGTGGCGCTGAACGATGGCAAGCAGGCGCTGGATTACCTGCGCAAGCTGGTCGACGAGGGCAAGAAGCCGGAAGAAGAGTTCCTGATGATGATTTCCGACATCGAGATGCCGGAGATGGACGGGTACACCCTGACGGCGGAAATCCGCGGCGACGCACGCATGCAAAAGCTTCACATCATCCTGCATACTTCGTTGTCCGGGGTATTCAATCAGGCGATGGTCAAGAAAGTCGGTGCCGATGACTTCCTGGCCAAGTTCCGCCCTGATGACCTGGCATCCCGGGTAGTCGACCGGATCAAAGCAGCAGATATCAGCTAGGAGCGTTTTGCTCCTGGCGGTCAACACGATTTAAGAGGCGGCATCATTGTCTACGGGTAATTTGGATTTCGAACAGTTCCGGGTCTTCCTGGAAAAAGCCTGTGGCATTTTGCTCGGTGAAAACAAGCAGTACCTGGTCTCGAGCCGTCTCAACAAACTGATGGAGCAGCAAGGCATCAAATCCCTGGGTGAGCTGGTTCAGCGCATCCAGACCCAGCCGCGCAGCGGTTTGCGCGAGCAGGTGGTCGATGCCATGACGACCAACGAAACCTTGTGGTTTCGGGATACCTATCCGTTTGAAGTCTTGAAGAACAAGGTGCTGCCTGAAGCGATCAAGGCCAGCCCCAACCAGCGTCTGCGGATCTGGTCGGCGGCGTGCTCGTCGGGCCAGGAACCGTACTCGCTGTCGATGTCGATCGACGAATTCGAGCGCAGCAACCTCGGCCAGTTGAAGATGGGTGTGCAGATCGTTGCCACTGATTTGTCCGGCCTGATGCTGACCAACTGCAAGACGGGCGAGTACGACAGCCTGGCAATCGGTCGCGGTTTGTCGCCGGAACGTCTGCAGCGTTACTTCGACCCGAAAGGGCCGGGGCGCTGGGTGATCAAGGCGCCGATCAAGAATCGCGTGGAGTTCCGCTCGTTCAACCTGCTCGACAGCTATGCCGCGCTGGGCAAGTTCGACATCGTGTTCTGCCGCAACGTGTTGATCTACTTCTCTGCCGAAGTGAAGAAAGACATCCTGTTGCGCATTCACAGCACGTTGAAGCCGGGCGGTTATCTGTTCCTTGGCGCTTCCGAGGCGCTGAATGGTTTGCCGGACCATTACCAGATGGTGCAGTGCAGCCCGGGGATCATTTACCAGGCGAAGTGATTGCATCGGCAACACAAAAAACGGCAGGCCCGCAAAGGCCTGCCGTTTTTTTATGCCCCAATTATTTCCCACGAACACCACAACCCCCCTGTGGGAGCGAGCCTGCTCGCGAAAGCAGTCTGTCAGTAAAACAGTTGGCGACTGACACGCCGCCTTCGCGAGCAGGCTCTCTCCCACAGGGATCTGCGTTGACCTGCAAGGACGGCAAGCGGCAGAAAAGCGGCATCCGGCGGAAACCGGTTGCCGCTTTTCTGGCATTGCCGCTTTGCCGACTCCCGGCAAAGCCCCGGTTTATAGGGGGATTATGGTTTGGCACGGTGCTTGCTAAAGCTCAGTTACGAAAAACCGGTCACCTGAAGGTTCCCGACATGAGCATCAGCTTCGATAAAGCGCTCGGCATTCACGAAAAGGCATTGGGCTTCCGCGCCCAGCGTGCCGAAGTGCTGGCCAACAACATCGCCAACGCCGATACCCCGAACTACAAGGCGCGGGATCTGGACTTCTCCAAAGTGCTTGAAGCACAGACCCAGAAGAACGCCAACGGCACCATCGCGTTGAACATGACCAACAGCCGTCACATCGAAGCTGAAGGCCTGGGCAACGGCGACGAATCGCTGATGTATCGCACGCCGATGCAACCTTCGATCGACCAGAACACCGTGGACGCCCAACTGGAACAGTCGAACTACGCGGAAAACGCCGTCGGCTTCCAGGCCAGCTTCACCCTGCTCAACAGCAAATTCAAAGGGCTGGTATCAGCCCTGCGCGGAGAGTAACTCATGTCCCTGTCCAGCGTTTTCAACATTGCCGGCAGCGGCATGAGCGCACAAACCACGCGTCTGAACACCGTGGCCTCGAACATCGCCAACGCCGAGACCGTCTCGTCGAGCATCGACCAGACCTATCGCGCCCGTCACCCGGTATTCGCCACCATGTTCCAGGGCGGCCAAAACGCTGGCAGCAACTCGCTGTTCCAGAGTCAGGACGCGGCCGGTCAGGGCGTACAGGTGCTCGGTGTGGTCGAAGACCAGAGCAACCTCGAAGCGCGCTACGAGCCGAATCATCCGGCGGCTGACGCCAAAGGCTACGTCTACTACCCGAACGTCAACGTGGTGGAAGAAATGGCTGACATGATTTCCGCGAGTCGTTCGTTCCAGACCAACGCCGAAATGATGAACACCGCCAAAACCATGATGCAGAAGGTACTGACCCTCGGTCAGTAATAAGGGGCGACTGCCATGAGTGTTACCGATACCACCAGCACCCCTAGTCTGAAAGACGTACTGGCCAACTCGTCGAAGACCAGCAGCACCACAACGGGCGGCATCGCTTCGGCGACCAACAGTGCCACCGGCGGGCAAGCGCTGGGCAAGGACGCGTTCCTGCAACTGCTGGTTACCCAGCTGAAAAACCAGAACCCGCTCGATCCGCAGGACAACAGCGCATTCGTTGCGCAGTTGGCGCAGTTCAGCAGCCTCGAAGGCATCACCACGCTCAACAGCACCGTGAGCGGCCTGGCCGGCAACTACAACTCGTCGCAGGCGCTGCAGGCGTCGTCGCTGGTCGGTCGCAACGTCATTGTGCAGACCAACACCGCGCAACTCGACGACCCGAGCAAAGGCCTGACCGGTTCGGTGAACCTGTCGACGTCCATTGCTGAGGGCACCGTGACCATCACCGACAGCAGCGGCAAGACGGTTCGCACCATCGATCTGGGCAGTCGCGCCGCTGGCAGTGCCAGCTTCACTTGGGACGGCAAGGACACGTCCGGCACCCTCGTGCCGACCGGTACCTACACCTTCAAGGCGAGCGCACCGATCAACGGCACCGCGACCGATCTGGCCACTTACCTGCCGGCAACGGTCAACAGCGTGACGATCAGCCAGACCGGTGGCGAGCTGATGCTCAACCTGGCTGGCAAGGGCTCCGTTGCCCTGTCCAAAGTACAAACCATTGGTATATAGAGCCGACTAACCGGCAACAAAGGAGTGGAATATGTCTTTCAATATCGGCCTTAGCGGTCTCTATGCAGCCAACAAACAACTGGACGTGACCGGCAACAACATCGCCAACGTCGCGACCGCCGGTTTCAAATCGTCCCGTGCAGAATTCGAAGACGTTTACTCGGCGACCCGCCTGGGCACCGGCAGCAAAGTCATCGGCAACGGTGTGCGCCTGGCCAACGTTTCCCAGCAGTTCACTCAGGGTGACATCAACAACACCGGTAACGTGTTGGACATGGGTATCAACGGTTCCGGCTTCTTCACCATGAGCAACAACGGTTCGATTTCCTACACCCGTGCCGGTACTTTCAAAGTCGACGACGCCGGTTTCATCACCAACACCGACTACACCTCGCGCCTGCAAGGTTACGCTGTGGATTCCAGCGGCAAGATCATCAAGGGCGTGTTGACCGACCTGAAGATCGACACCTCGAACCTGGCACCGAAGTCGACTTCGGCCGTGGGGTCGAGCATCAACCTGAACTCGTCGGCTCCCGTGATCGTTGATACCGGCGCCACCGCTGTCAAGTTCGATCCGTCCAAGGTCGAGACTTACACCGAGTCGTTCAGCACCCCGATCTATGACACGCAGGGCAACAAGCACAACATGGATCAGTACGTCGTGAAGACGGGCGAAAACACCTGGAAGGTGTACACGCTGGTGGACGGGCGCAACCCGGACGCGACCGGCAGTGATCCAAGCAAAGCTGCCACTCCGCCGATTGCATCGACTTTGACGTTCGACAGTTCCGGCAAGCTGCTTCAGGTCAGCACACCGAGCACTCTGCCGGCGCCGGCTCCGAACCCGATCATCAGCAGCGATCTGACACTGAAAAACTGGGTGCCGGGCACCGTGACCAATGGCAACTTCACGCCTAACGGCGCGGCTGCCAACCCGAATGGCGTGACTGTTTCCCTGGCCAAGACCACTCAGTACAACGCTGACACCTCGCGTACCATCCCGACTCAGGATGGTTACGCCACTGGCCAGATCACCAACCTGACCATCGACGGCACCGGTACGCTGTTCGCCAACTTCAGCAACAACCAGAACAAGGCGATCGGCCAGGTTGCACTGGCCAGCTTCACCAACGAACAAGGTCTGCAAGCAGTGGGCGGCACCAGCTGGAAGGAAACCTTCGCTTCGGGTATCCCGGGTTATGACGCTCCGGAAACCGGCACACTGGGTTCCATCCAGTCGAACTCGCTGGAAGAGTCGAACGTGAACCTGACCAATGAGCTGGTGGACCTGATCAAGGGCCAGAGCAACTATCAGGCGAACGCGAAGACCATTTCGACCCAGAGCACCATCATGCAGACCATCATTCAGATGACCTGATTCTGGTTTGAGTCGTACCCAGGAGCCCCTCGTTTCGAGGGGCTTTTTTGTGGGCGTGATAAGGGGGTGGAAGTTCTGCGGAACAGTTGTGCCGGAAGTATTCACTCTGCCTCCGTTCACCTGGACACCCAGAGTTCTCAGATACGGCGGGCGTGAGGGGGAAGGGCTTTTTCTCTCGGGCAAAAGAAAACCCCCGACACACCAGAGGTCTGTCGGGGGTTTCTCATTCAGGTGTCTTGCAACACCTGAACGCGCTCAGCTTATTGGCATAGTAGCCAGCTAGGAAGTGTATACTTTCCTGAGTCCGCCTAAAGTCGTGGCCTGCAGCGATTTAGTCGCTTGTATGGCGTTTGTTTTCGTATACTTTAGAGCGTTTTTTGGCGTTTCTAGGCTCGAAAGTATACGAAAATCGATCTGGGGGGCGTGGCATTATTTTTCACGTTTTGAGTCTATGGCCGTTTCCCAGACATCGGGAAGCCCTTCAGCTCCGAGCATCGGTTCATCTCCCTTAGATTTTGGCCCTGGGCTGTCATTGGGCTTTGCGGTAGGCCGTCACAACTCCGCATTCCAAGCGTCCATCGCCCCGATGAGAGTGTAGAACCACTCAAGCTATAACCCCACAAGGCCGTAGCAATTTGCCGATTTGTATCGGCGTCAAACCACGGCGGAAGACTATCCACATCGCCCAAAAATGGGCTGGCTGTTATGACGGTGTACTCACCGGTTTTTATAGATTTAAGGCATGCGTACCTTTACTGCCTCTCCGCTGGCGAGCCGACGCTAAGCAACAATTGCAGTCCAAGACATTTACTGGAGTTTCTCCAGTAGAGCCAGAATCGTACCCCATGAGTAGCGGATGGCCAACTGTGAGTTCCCGGCTTGTGGACAAGATGTTTGAGTTGCTCACGCGACGTAATTATTTGATCACGGATCTCTTCTGGATCTATAGAAATTACACCACCGGCGTTTAATGAAATAGTCTTAACCTTGTTAGAAGCCGTGATGAAATTTTGCTCACGCGTCTTTTTGCAATCGAGGCGTCGGTCGGAACTGATGAAATTCCAGAACTTTGAAATTAGCTTTAATGACGCACGTCCCGCTGACATAGTGGTTTGCCCGAATATAGAGTTCTGGAAAGCTATAATGACTCGCCAAGCATAATAGAGATATAGAAAAAATTACCGGTTGCTGAATTCTCAAGCCCCTCAGTTAAATTGAATTCGGGTAACAGATTGGTCATTTCCTACTACCTCAGATTACATATGCCAAGAACTCAATTGCTTCGTATGGATCAGAAAAACCGGTGAGGGCGGCTCCATAAGTTCGAGTTACCTCTAATGTTCGTTCAGATGCCTCATAATATAAGGAGACCTTGACCTTATCCAATACCAGCTTCTGATCACCTACCAGTTTTTCTGTCTTGGCCACCGCATCAGATCTGGATTCAACTGCAACTTTGAATGCTGAATCACCATCAAGGTTTACGAGTGCAGTCTGAGTTTTTACTGGCTTCAGAGTTGTAATTCGCTCTAACTTATCAAGCTTTTTAAACCAGTCGTAGACATCGAGCTTAGCGCCTTCGAAAGCGAAGGACTTGGGGAGTACGCGTCTGAGAGTCGTCGTAAAGCCTTTCATGCTTTGCGGAGGCGACTCGGCTATCACCTCATAGAGATTCAGCCCTTTTTCGCGAATATAAAACCTGAAGCTGAGATATTGAATAACGGTGTTCTGAAGGGAATTCCCATATACATCCGTCAAATCGCTGATCAAAGTGTTTTGCTCATGATATTTAGCGCTGAGCATTTTTTGGACGGGAGCTATTAGCTCCACGCCAGAGCCATAGTCGGGGTCAAACGGCGCTGCCGACATCAGGCTGTTCAGCTCGTCCATTGTCGAATTTATATGCAGTAAAAAAACCTTGAACCTTATAGTTCGCATCTTTATTTACCTTTGGTTATTGCTGCCAGTGTAGACTCCGCTGCCTTTACAATAAGCTTTTTAATACGTTCCTCGTCCACTGGGTTGGCTTTGATCCTTGCTCCATATTCGCCTACCGATTGGTAGCGCATTACACCTTTGACGATGTAGGAGAAGTCCGCGCACTCAGATTGTTTGCCGAACTGTGATTCTAAGACGTAAACATCAGAATCAAACTGGTTTTCGTCCACTGCATGCCACAATATCTTCCAAATATAGAACCCATTCGCCTCAAGGCTGAGAAGTTGTTCCGACTCAAGCACCCCTTGACCACGTAATTGAGCTTTCGATATTCGAGTGATTGCCTTGGTTTCTTTGATCTCAGGCTCATCGACGTCTGAGGAGTCAAATTCATCCTCCAGCATATCGTCATCGATATCTTTGACTGGGTTATATGTAGCAACATCAATTACATCGAGAACTTTCATTTTGGGCAGGGCATATATCATTTGCCGGAAAAATTTACTCCTCAAGCTTGAGTCCGGGAAGGATGCTAGAGAAATATCCACCACGCTAACCTTTTCATCGGTAAGAGTCTCTATCTGGCTTTGTAGTGCTGCTGAAACAACCTTGAACTTATCGTTCATGGGCCCCGTGACCTTCCATCCATCAGTCGTAGGTTCAAACTTTATCTGCGCATCCTTCTGTACTACCTGCCTAAACTCTGACTGCCCGTAATCCGTTTTTGTATATCGCACTGTGCACAGGATTGCGTCACCTTCAACCCAGTAATCAACACTATCTTGATGCTTATCCTCTAGCATCTCTTTTGTAGACTCAAGAGATTCAAGTAGCTTCTGTTTGCTCAGAACGACCTTAAGATTGATATTTGTTGTCCGCTCTCTAGCACTGTGAGCACCAATGAGTATAGAGAGTTTTTGAAAGTCAGCATAATCATGAAAAAAACTACTGAATTGTCTAGCCAGAAATTCTTTATTTGTGTCGGGTGAAATTATAATACCTCGCGATAAGAATAGCTCTCGCAAGTGAGCAATGGTCACTTTTCGTTGGGTTAAAGCATCAAACATGGCTTTGTCTGAAGCATAATAAAGACTACCAATTTTCATGGTCGATCCCATCCGATGTGTTCGGCTTTGTAATTGTGCACTGCCATCGTAACTACCTGCAGGTCAATCCTTTCTAGTATGTTTCGGCGATGTTCATCTTCGTTCCATTCCCGAACATAGTTTGCGATGGCTGACCGATAGTTGCTTATTAATTTGTCGCTGGAATCTTTGCAAATTATCCGAATTCTAATTTTCTTTTCTTTGTCGCCATTCAATATCTGAAATCTGGAGAGTGCGTCAAACAAGTACATGAACTCATATTCGCTCGCACCACTGCGTCGATAGTAGATAATATAGCCTTCACCAGACGTTTTTACCTTATGTCCATCGTCATCTAATTCGTGGACTTCTCCATGATGAATGATCAGATAAGGAGATGCTATCATTTCCATCGTTGCTGGCCTGGCCCAGTAGTCGCCTGCTGCCTTGTGCAAGGTCATTTCCGGATACAAAAAAGTATATTTCCTTCGTGGGAAGGTACCATTTGCTACCAAGCTGTTTATATCCTGCCTAAGAGTCGCTATATAGTTAATTAGGGCTGGCTCGACGATGTGAAGTTGCTGCCCCTCTTTGATATGGAGGTTGTCCGATTTCAAATCCTTAAAATGATCATAGAAATCTCGATCATATTGATCGTCATGATTGAATACGAAAAGCATTCCGCTGATTATTTTTTTCTCGCCACGAATAAGAAGATAGCGATCTCGCCAGTCCGGGCTGATATAGGCACAGTCTATTGATTTCGCCAAGCTGACCAGTGCTTTTCTGATCTCTGTGGTACCGATACTGCCCTTAGCATAGCTTTTCAAGTCTGTATGCATATACACAGTTTTATTGGCATACGGATCAAAATACCGGAATACAACATCGGTAGGGTGGTGGTGGTCTCCCGACTTTCCTTTAGCATGGATTTCTTTTTGAACGCAGAGATAGTTCAGGTTCGAAGGCCCGACAATCTCCCACTTGAAGAACGAAAAAAGATCATCCGAAATCTTCTCTGCTATCCTTCCAATATTAACTAATTCCCCACCCGACATATCCCCTCAGCCTCTTATAGTTTTAAATAACCAGATAAATTTATGATCGCTATCGAGTCATGAAGACGCGAGAGAGTCAATCACTCCTATGATTGCCAGATGAACAACCCGATTAGAAGCATCTCATGCGCTGTGCGAGAAAGTGCAAGGGAGCTGTAATGATGAGAATAGTCTCGATCTTTCATGGCAGCTATTTTGTAATTCATGAGAGCTCCGCTCAGAAGAACAGCCACCGTTACTCCAATGCTTAGGCTTCCCTGGAAAGTATCTCCTAATTTGAATGAGCCGCTGCACGCATATCGCGTGTGGGTCAAGCCGTTCATATGCGAATCCATTCAATTGCACCTAATGAACCTTGGTGATGGCTCAATAATAGCTTCAAGATGTTAGGCTGTAATCCTTATTCGTCGGATTTCCATCGCGTCGTAATGTGGAGGCCTGCCTTGATATCGAAAATCAGCAGTGACGCCATTGCCATATCATCCGCGATCCATGGCCCATCGTAATGAGCCAAAATGGGAGCATTAAGCCTAAAAATGGTGGTTAATGTCCCGTTTAGGGGACATTAACTCTCGCGCCCCATTAGAGACATATCCTCATCGCTCGGCTTTAAGGCGGGAATTTATTCTTCGATTCGCCAGTTTCATGACGAGTCCAGCGCAAATTGGCTATCGACATGAATTGCCTAATTGCCAGCGCGCCACGTTCATTTCTGGCTTTGGAACCTGGCAAGGTTAGAGCTGCCTCGACCATGGCACGACTCGCTTCGTACATCGCAAATGCGTTGAACTCAGAATCAAGCAGTACCAAGAGCACAGTATCGAAGGGTTGGCGAAGATCAATTGCCCCCATTCGGCCCGTAATCTTTCGTGGGTTCAGGATGCAACGGCCCTTTATCTGGATTCTCGCGACTCCATCTTCCAGCGCCTCTGTAGCGTCGTAACCTGCCTGCCTTGCAGGATGTAGTGACAGGCCGAGCCTAGCAGCAGCTTCGTACTCTGCGACCTCGCCGGTCACGCCCAGCGGCTTGCCGGTCAGGCGATAGAATCTACGCGCGAGCACCTTGGCCTCTTTCAAAATCTCTAGGATTTCATCCTGGATTAATGCAGCCTGGTGAGGTTCCTGGCCATAACTGAGTTCAGTCATCTGCAAATGCCTCGAGCGCAGCGAGCAGCTTGGCTAGCTCAGCCAGGTTGGCCGCCGTCACGATGTCATATTCTCCTCGACTACTCAGCCGATATACCTCTCGAGCCTTTTTGACCCGTTCCAGTAGAGGAACAACAATGCCTGACGCTCTTTCAAGAAATTCGTTAATGTCTGCCCGTGTTTGAGGGATCTTGTAGCCTTTGGCCGCGCTTGTGATGATTACGTCGGCATCCCGAAGCTTGGCAATGCCACTGGAACGAATTCTCTGGCCGTTGACCTCTCCCAGTCCGCTGTCTTTTAGATGGGCCATGATCTCCGTAGTCAGCACGTAATCCTTGGTGACGAATTCGCTTTGAAATCTTAAGAACCGCAGGATACTCAATTGCAGGCGCTCATCCTCATCAGGGTGTTCACCAGCCCGCTCGCTAAAACGATCAGCTTGGCGGAGAGCTTCTTGGTGTACCTGGTAGTCTGCATACCCAGATTCATCCGTCGGTGGTGGCAGAAGAGACTGGTACTTGGATGGCCACTCAAGCATTCCAAGAGTCAGGCTGCGTAGGATCTTTTTGTAGGCAAGAACTGCTTCTTCCGATGCTTTCTCTTCGTAGATCTGAGCGACTGAGCCAGCGAAGAAATCCGCAACCTGAACCAAAACGTTGTCCTTACTGGCCATCGTCTGGAAGGCATCCTTATCGCCAAATAGGTCGTCCACGAATCGTTCTGCAACGTAGCTTTTGAGGCTCTCCTGAAATTCCTGGCCACCATGTTCGTCTACGACCATCTGGAGGTCAGGGTATGCGCGGAACAAACGTTCATAGAGCAACCCGTTCACGTATTTTATGAACGAGGTCTTGATACGGAGGCCGCCGTCTTTGTGAATTCGAGACTTATCAACGACGGTGAAATAGAGCTTGAATGGCAGCTCAGCTAGCTCGTTGAGGATTCGGGCACGGCGATCTGAATCTTTGGGCTTCAGATTGCTAGATTTGATCTCGCCTGTTTGAAAATGACGCATGCGGAGTGCTTCAGCTTGGGCATAAGCAGCTTCCAGATCTTTCTCTGCCACCAGAATGGAGCACACGATGAAGAATCCCGAGCTTCCTCCCTTTGACGTATCAAGGTCGGAATTCCCGGACTCATCCACGAATGCATACGTTCTGTCCATGAGCTTGCTCCATCAACAACGTACTGAGGGCGGTGGGTCGCCCAATGGCAAGGTGGCGAACTTAGTTCGTCGCAGTGGTACTGCCTGGAGCGGGGCCTTCGCTGAACGTGTAGTTGATGACCACGTCATTTCGGATCAAGACGTCGAGAGTTTTCTGGGTGCCCGTAGTCGTCACCTTCATGGTGACCACGTAGCTTTGGGCATGGGCTGAGCCATTGGTGTAGGTGTAGATCCACTTTTCGTCAGTCTCGCTGACAGCACTCTTGGCATAGGGCTCACCAAACAGGGACTTCAACTCAGTAGTCGTCGTTTTGCCTTTGGTGATGCTCGCTACACTGGCCGACGGAAAGTCTCGCCCTGCGGTGTAGTGGGACGTAGCGCAACCGCCAAGTGCGACACAGATCCCCATTACTGCGATGAGCTTTTTCATATCCATCCTTGATCGTAGAAAGTTCCAAATCTAGCTGGCATCGAGGCTAAAAGCCATCACCAAGGTGATCAGCTACTTTCGTGCATTCGCAGATAATGCCTTGCACATGTAGCAAGCCGAGCCAGGGCAAAGCCCCATGAACTGCTCCGTCTGAGAAATCAGAGGCGGCGCAGAGCCTCGTTGGTTTGCTGCATAGCCCTGCTGTTCAAAAAAGCCTGACGCAGTTGTTGTCAGCAAATGAAGTCGAGCGATTCCCAGCTCGGCGGCTTTCGCTTCAATGACCCGAAGCACCGTGACACCGACCCCCTTCGATCTGTGTGTCGAGACTACGACCAGGGAACGCAGCAACCCGTCCGTACCATGCGTTTCGAATCCTCCCCATGCGACCGTCTCGCTGTCCAGTGTGAACTCAAAAAATGTTCGGCCCGGAAGATCAATATCGTCTGCAGGAAGGTCAGCAGATTTCAGTGCATCGCGAAAGAGCTGCCATTGCCCTCCGGCTATTTCCGTTGCCTGGATCATCATTTCCTTGCCCATCCCCTTATCTCCTTTGTGCCGCTTTGTAGGAACTGTCACGGCTCAAGCCTAAGCAGCAGCCATCATATTCGCTTTACCGAATATTCGCCAAAGCGTATATTCGATTTTCCATATGCGTCGAGTTTAACCATGAGCCCTGCTATCAAAGTGCTATTCGTGTGCGTTGCCAACTCAGCCCGATCCCTGCTTGGAGAGGCATTGCTGCGTCACACCGATCAGCGCTTCGAGGCCTTTAGCGCAGGGTCTGAACCGTCTGAGGTTGATCCTCGCACGACTCAAGCATTGGAGGCGGTTGGAGTCGATGCAACGGGCCTGCGCAGCAAGTCCATCAGCGAGTTTCAAGCTGATCGATTCGATTACGTAATCACTCTTTGTGATAAATCCGCAAGCGAGTGCCTACCAATGCCCAGCGCAGGTGAAGTCATTGCTTGGGATTTTCCTGACCCAGTTACTAGCGTTGATCCTGGCGCATTTCGCCACACGCTCCACGACATCCACGAGCGCATCAAGCTCTTCGTTTTGGTCAAGACCAAACACCAGGAGGATCTATGACAGAACCGATGACCCCAACCACTCTTTTCAAGTGCCTGGCAGATGACACACGAGCAAAAATTTCGCTGCTTGTCGTGAGTGAAGGTGAGTTGTGTGTCTGCGAGCTGACGGCGGCACTCGATCTGAACCAGCCGAAGATTTCTCGTCATTTGGCCCTGCTGCGCTCTGCCGGTTTGCTTTTGGATCGTCGCCAAGGCCAGTGGGTGTATTACCGCCTGAATCCTGATTTACCCGCGTGGGTGACTGCAGTTTTGAAGGAAGTGGTAGACGCCAATCAGCAATGGCTGGAAACCGAAGCTAAGCGCCTCTGCGGCATGAACGACCGTCCGATCAACCAAGCCGTGTGTAGCTGATTCACGCCCAACCGGATTAATGAAATGCTGATTGCCGTATTGATCTTTATCGCCACCATCGTCCTTGTCATCTGGCAGCCCAAGGGGCTTGGGGTTGGCTGGAGTGCGATGTTCGGTGCCATCGTGGCGTTGCTGGCAGGTGTCGTTACCCTTGCCGACATACCAGAGGTTTGGCGCATTGTCTGGAATGCCACTGGGACTTTCATCGCGGTCATCATCATTAGTCTGCTGCTTGATGAGGCAGGTTTTTTCAAGTGGGCTGCGCTGCATGTGGCCCGATGGGGAGGCGGGAGCACCCGCAAGCTGTTCGCATTTATCGTCCTGCTGGGCGCAGCGGTGTCGGCCCTGTTCGCCAATGACGGAGCAGCATTGATCCTCACACCCATTGTGATCGCGATGTTGCTGGCGTTGCGTTTTTCTCCTGCGGCCACTTTGGCATTCGTGATGGCAGCTGGTTTTATCGCCGATACGGCGAGCTTACCGCTGGTGGTTTCCAACTTGGTCAACATCGTCTCTGCCGACTACTTCGATATCGGCTTCAACGAATATGCTTCGATCATGGTGCCGGTAAACATCGTCAGCGTGGCAGCGACATTAGCCATGCTGTTGTGGTTTTTCCGCAAGGATTTACCAAAGACGTATGACCTCAACCAACTGGACAATCCGGACGAGGCAATCCACGACCGGGCCACTTTCGTAGCTGGCTGGTGGGTGTTGGCACTACTCCTGATCGGCTTCTTTGTCATTGAGCCACTGGGGGTGCCAATCAGCGCCATTGCAGCGGTCTGTGCATTCATTCTTTACGTCATCGCGGCTCGTGGTCACGCCATCAACACAAGCAAGGTGCTCAAAGAGGCGCCATGGCAGGTGGTGATTTTTTCTTTGGGTATGTATCTGGTTGTTTATGGCCTGAAGAACGCCGGCCTGACCGACCACATCGCGCAGATCCTGAACGTGTTCGCCGGTTATGGCGTTTGGGGCGCGTCCCTTGGTACAGGGCTGCTAACAGCGTTGCTGTCTTCGATCATGAACAACATGCCCACCGTTCTGGTAGGCGCCTTATCCATTCATGCCGCCGAAGTGGATGGTGTAGTCCAGCAAGCGATGATTTACGCCAACATCATCGGCTGCGACTTGGGCCCGAAGATCACTCCAATTGGGAGCTTGGCAACTCTATTGTGGCTGCACGTGCTCGCCCGGAAAAACATAACGATCAGCTGGGGTTATTACTTCAAGACCGGGATCGTGCTGACCGTGCCCATCCTCGTCGCCACATTGTCCGCCCTGGCACTGCGCCTCAGTTTCTGAATCAAGGAATCGTCTGATGAAAGTCTTGTTCATGTGCACCCACAACAGCTGCCGCAGCATTCTGTCCGAGGCGCTTTTCAACCACTTGGCGCCCCAGGCTGTAGAAGCCGTCAGCTCAGGAAGCTTTCCCAGTGGCCGAGTGAATCAACGGGCATTGCAAACGCTGGAGGCGGCGGGTATCTCCACTGCGGGCTTGAGCAGCAAGGCTTCGGATGCTTTTGAAGGCTCGCCTCCAGACATCGTGATCACTGTCTGTGACCGGGCTGCGGGTGAGGCATGCCCAATCTTCTTCGGGCCCGCTTTGAAAGCGCATTGGGGGCTGGCCGACCCGTCTGAGGCTAGCGGGTCGGAAGCCGAGATCACCGCAGCGTTTGAAGCCACACTGGCCAAAATTCACGAGCGCGTGAGCGCATTTCTTGCGCTGCCACTGAAGATCATCAGCGCTGAACAGTTGAAAGCTGAACTGGATCGCATCGGTTCGCTTTAAAGATCAACCGAGGCGGTGTCCAACCTGGCGCCGCCGTAGGAGTTTTTATGCAAGACACATTGCCGAACGTACACGCCGACCTGATCGACATTCCTTCGCTGGAGCAACTGTCGCCTCGTACGCCTTCGCTCCATAAACCTCGCATTCTTCTGCTGTATGGATCAACGCGAGAGCGCTCATTCAGCCGGTTAGTCACGCAAGAGGCGGCACGCCTGCTGAATGAGTTTGGTGCTGAAACCAAGATCTTTGACCCATCGGGTCTGCCGCTGCCGGATGACGCTCCCGATACACATCCCAAGGTCGCTGAGCTGCGCGAGCTGATGCAATGGTCTGAGGGACAGGTGTGGTGCTCCCCTGAGCGTCACGGCTCCATGAGCGCAGTATTCAAAGCCCAAATTGACTGGGTTCCGCTGGCGATAGGTGCTGTACGACCTACGCAGGGCAAAACCCTAGCTGTGATGCAGGTCTGCGGTGGCTCGCAATCTTTCAACGTGGTTAATCAGCTGCGCGTACTGGGCCGATGGATGCGGATGTTCACCATCCCAAACCAATCTTCGGTGGCCAAAGCATTTACCGAGTTCGACGAGACAGGTCGTATGAAGCCGTCCTCGTACTACGACCGACTGGTGGACGTGATGGAAGAGCTGATGAAGTTCACCCTGCTGTTGCGGGATCGCCAGGATTATTTGGTTGATCGGTACTCCGAGCGTAAAGAGTCCGCCGAAGAGCTTTCCAAACGCGTCAACCAGCGCTCCATCTAACGTCAGTACGAGGAAGCGATATGAGCCAGATCACGATCTACCACAACCCGCAATGTGGAACCTCTCGCAATACTTTGGAACTGATCCGCAACAGCGGAGAAGAGCCGACTGTTATCGAGTACCTAAAGACACCACCTGACCGCACCGCGCTTGTCAGGTTGATCAAGGATATGGGTATCGAGGTGCGGGCCCTCCTTCGTATCAAAGGCACTCCTTACGAGGAGCTGGGACTGGACGATACGTCACTTACTGATGACCAGCTCATCGATGCCATGATGGCTCATCCCATCCTGATCAATCGCCCCATCGTTGTGACGCCTTTGGGCACACGCTTGTGTCGTCCGTCAGAGGCAGTCCTCGACCTTCTGCCGCAGGAGCAGCGCGGCAGCTTCGTCAAAGAAGACGGACAAGTCGTCATTGATGAGAATGGCCGTAGGGTTTAAACCGATGTAAAGCAGATGGGCCTGGAGAGATGCTGGTGAATCAAAACTCGAAATTTGATGTAGTGGTCATTGGAGGTGGCCAATCCGCGCTCACCGTAGCCTATTTTTTGAGACGTACAGGCCTTTCCTACGTATTACTCGACGCCGAGTCGGCACCGGGAGGGGCCTGGCGGCATGGGTGGGATTCTCTGAGACTATTCTCGCCGTCTGCTTGGAGCTCAATTGCCGGCTGGCCCATGTCAGCAGTATCCGAGGGGACTCCTGGGCGGGACGATGTTGTCGACTATCTAACTCAGTACGAGCGCCGATATGACTTCCCCATCATCCGTTCCACGCGGGTGACCCATGTCGAGAACATCGAAGGCGGGTTGCGCGTTTTTTCCGGGGATACTTACTGGGATGCCAAAGCGGTCATCAGTGCAACAGGCACGTGGAGCAGTCCGGTTATTCCAACCTATCCACGACAGGAGCTTTTCGAGGGGCAACAGATCCATTCCGCTCATTACGTTGGGCCGAGTGAGTTCGAGGGAAAAACAGTGCTGGTCGTCGGCGGTGGTAACTCGGGTGCCCAGATTTACGCCGAAGTTTCGAAAGTGGCTCACGCAACTTGGGTGACTCAGCAAGCGCCAAAGTATCTTCCAGATGAGGTCGATGGCCGCGTCCTGTTCGAGCGGGCCACTGCTAGATTGAAGGCGCAACAAGAAGGGATGGAGCCTCAACAGCCCGTTGGAGGGCTGGGAGACATCGTGATGGTGCCACCGGTAAAGGAAGCTCGCGAACGCGGCGTGTTGAACGCGGTACGGCCATTCACGCACTTCACCTCAACAGGTGTTGTGTGGCCATCGGGAGCCGAGACGAAAATTGATACTGTCATCTGGTGTACTGGATTTTCTCCAGCGCTCAACCACCTGGGCAACCTGGGTATCGTTGACGATGACGGTAAAGTCACCGTGAATGAAAACCGGAGTGTTGCTTCACCTAATCTGTGGCTGGTGGGCTACGGCGATTGGACGGGGCTTGCTTCCGCTACATTGATCGGAGTGACCCGTACCGCTCGAGATGTAGTCAACCAAGTCCAAAGCTATCTCACAAGCGAAGCCTGATGGCTCGCGAAGCAAATCGAGTGCGCCTACTGTTTATACGACTTCAAGATCGGGGAAGAGAATAGGCTCCAGTGGCGGAGTTGCCTGGCACAGTCCGAGCCGCCAGTAGCCGACGTCGTGCCATTTCCCAAGCTTGAAGCCAACCTCCGGATATGTACCGATGTGGACGAATCCCAGCGACTCGTGCAGACCCACACTGCCTTCATTGGGCTGAGCAATTCCGGCGTAAGCTGCACGAAAGCACTGTTTTTCAAGGATCGGAAGCAAAGTCTCATAGAGCTCACGGCCAACGCCCTGACGGCGAGCCGATTCAGCTACGTACACCGTCACGTCCACCGCCCACCGGTAGGCTGGACGTGCGCGGTGCTGGCTGGCATAGGCGTAGCCCTCGATCTCCCCACCTTCTTCGGCCACTAGGTAGGGATACGTCTGAAGTGTCGTCGCTATCCGCTGAGCAATCTCCTCACCGCTTGGCGGGGTCTCTTCGAATGAGATCGCCGTGTTCGAAACTATGGGAGCATAAATGCGCTGGATTGCCTGTGCATCTGTAACCACTGCAGCTCGAATTCTGACAGGCATGTGAGTCGTCCCTGAATAAAAGTTTGAAAATTACCTTTCCCGGATCAGTTTCGCCATTAGCCCATTTGAAAAAAATGAGCTGTGTGAAATCTAAAATTCAGGTCGCAATGCATGTTCTCAGTTCTGCACCTTCGGCTCATCAAATTCATCGGCTGCATCAACAACGCAGAACACTGTAAGCGTGCGCTAAGCGACCCGTCCTGACGGCATCGCTTAGCCGACCTCAAAATAAAATGCTGAGTAACCATCCGATAAGACCTCCCGCCAGGACGACCAACCATGGAGGAACCTTCCAGAACATCAAAGCCACAAGCGCTATCAGCGCCAAGCCAAAATCTGTAGGAATCAATATGGCGCTCGTCCAGACTGGGTTATACAAGGCTGCCAGGAGAAGGCCTACAACTGCTGCGTTTACGCCTGAAAGTGCGGCTTGGGTGCGTAAGCTTTTCCGCAGTTGCTCCCAAAATGGCAACACGCCGATTACGAGCAAGAACGAAGGAGCAAAAATTGCAACGACGCACGCGGTAGCCCCGAGCCAACCAGAAGGTTGGGCATTCATGGACGCGCCAAGAAATGCTGCGAAGGTAAAAAGTGGGCCTGGTACGGCCTGTGCTAAGCCATATCCGGCAAGAAACGTGTCATTGGCTACCCATCCGTTCGGCACGGTCGCCGACTGAAGCAACGGCAGCACAACATGCCCACCTCCGAAAACTAATGACCCGGCGCGGAAAAAGGCGTTTACCACAGCTAACGCTTGTGAGGGCCACAACTGAACCAGCAATGGCAGGCCAGCTAACAGGCCGAAGAACAGCAGCAACGACACCACACCGACTTTCCTGCTCACCGGTATCGGCAAAGACTCAGTAGTCTGGCTTTGATCGGTTTTGAAGAGCATTAGTCCTATGACGGCACCGAAGAAAATCACGCCGATCTGCCCCCAAGCATGTGGCCAAAGCATTGCAGCATAAGCCGCAAACACGGCGACGGTTATTCGAGGGGCATCAGTGCAAAGACTACGGCCCATTCCCCAGACGGCTTGAGCAACGACAGCCACCGCGACAATTTTAAGACCGTGCAAAAGACCGCTCGGAAACGCGCCTCCCCACGCGGACATACCCTGAGCGAATAAAACCAAGATTATTGCCGAAGGCAATGTGAAACCTGCCCACGCAGCGACTGCTCCTGGAAATCCGGCACGAGAAAGTCCTATACCTATGCCAACCTGGCTACTGGCGGGCCCCGGCAAGAATTGGCACAGGGCAATCAAATCCCCATAACTGCGCTCGCTCAGCCATTGGCGTCGGGCAACGAATTCTTCGCGAAAGTAAGCTAGATGTGCAATCGGGCCTCCGAAAGAAGTGAGACCTAGGCGCAGGAATACCAGAAATACCATCCATGGGGACTCAGTCGTAACACCCTTTGAACGTCCCTCGGCTGACAAGATTCGTTACTCCCCACATGACTGCTATAGAACACCAAATACGACGGCCTCCCTCACCGGCATATCTCGGCTTCGATATGCCGTCGCACACTGTATCGTGATCCTAACGACAAAATGATGGCACTTCGTTAGACGGTGCTCCTACAGCAGAAATTCTGATGGAGAGAAATTCTGCTGTCAGCTCATTTTCTAATCACCTCGATAGAGTGGCTGTGGCAACGGCAGGCGCAGCGTTGCGACGCAAAATCAGGACTCCACCGATTGCAGCCAAGGTCGAACCGATCAACACGCCGACTTTTACCTCGTCAATCAGGTGAGCTGATCCAGCAAACGCCAAGTTGCCAATGAACAGGCTCATGGTGAAGCCGATGCCACACAGGAGCGCAACGCCGTAAAGCTGTGCCCAATTGCTGCCTTCTGGTAGTTTGGCCAGGCCCATACGAATGGCAAGAGCAGCCAATAGGAAGATGCCAATCTGCTTGCCCACCAACAAGCCCAGCGCAACACCCAGAGGAACCGGATCGACTAGGTTCTCCATGGAAATACCTGCCAGTGAAACGCCCGCATTGGCGAAGCCGAAAATCGGCACCACAGCGAACGCAACCCACATGTGCAGCTTTTCCTCCAGGAATAGCAGTGGAGACCGGGCTTCCTCTTCAGGCTTGCCCATTGGGACGCACAGAGCTACAGCGACACCCGCAAGGGTGGCATGCACTCCCGACTGCAGCACGAAGAACCACAGCACACCGCCGACCAGCAAATAAGGGAATAATCGTCTGACGCCCAATCGATTCATTGCGATCAGAATGACCAGGGTTACGAGCGATGCCAGCAACATCGGCATGGAAAGACCGGTGGTGTAGAAAAAGGCGATGATGACTACAGCACCCAGGTCGTCAATGATCGCCAAGGCGGCGAGGAAGACCTTCAGCGACGTAGGGACTCGCTTACCTAGGAGCGACAAGACGCCCAGGGCGAACGCGATGTCGGTAGCGGCAGGGATAGCCCACCCCTTCAAGGTCTCAGAATTCCCCCAGTTGATTGCGATGTAGATCAGCGCAGGCACCACCATGCCGCCTATAGCACCAAATCCCGGCAAGGCACGCTGGCCCCAAGTGGAGAGCCCGCCTGCCAGAACCTCCCTTTTGATCTCAAGGCCGACCATCAGGAAGAAGATAGCCATCAGGCCATCATTGACCCAATGCTCCACAGACATGCCCAGCCAGACACTGTGCAAGGCGGCAAAATAACCTTGCGAGAGAGGCGAGTTAGCCACAATTAAGGCCGCGAGTGCTGCGCCCATCAGTACGAGACCGCCAGCGGATTCCGACGATAGGAAGCGAGCCAGGATCGCGGCTGCTCTAGGGGTTTCTGCGGGAGTTCTGCTGTGAGTCATCAGTGTCCTTACGCTTTTATCCAAAGCGATTATTTTAACATCCGAGGTTTACCAACGCGGCAGGGCACATAGCCTGTAACGATTTACACCAAGCCCTAATCAGCCTCCAGCCTGTTCCCCGGCAGAGGCTCGCTCACGAAACTCAGGAGCACGCTCCAAGCGCATATCCTCAATAGGCGAGCGAACATTGATCATTCCTTACAGGCGTGTGGTTCCCCGGATATTTGATGATTGAAGCAACTGAAACCCACCATAAATGCCCGCACCTCAGCGCGATCCTCCGACTGTGGCATTTCAATCTGGAGTAAGCCTATTTGGGGATATACGCTGCTACCGACTTGCGAATTTCTTCCCGCGCTTCATCCGCGCTCCCCCAACGCCCCATCTTCACCCACTTACCCGGCTCCAGTGCCTTGTAGTTTTCGAAAAAATGCTGGATCTGTGCGAGGAGTAACGCAGGGAGGTCTGAGCACTCCTTTACATCGCTGTACATTGAGCTGAGTTTTTCATGAGGCACTGCGATCACCTTGGCATCCGCACCAGCTTCGTCCGTCATGTACATCACACCCACCGGGCGACTGCGGATGACAACGCCAGGTGAGACGGGATAAGGGCAAACCACCAGGACGTCCAGCGGATCACCATCGTCGCTCAGCGTGTTCGGGATAAACCCGTAGTTGGCCGGATAGAACATCGGTGTGCTGAGGAAGCGGTCAACGAAGATCTGCCCACTTGGCTTGTCCACTTCGTACTTGATCGGAGTGTGGTTTGCAGGAATCTCGATAACGGTGAAAAAGTCATCGGGGATGGCTTTGCCAGCTGGGATGTCCGCGTAGCTCATGTTCATAGCTCCGAAGTTGTGGAGGGGGCTGCGCTGGAAGGCGTTTTTCCAAGGGTGCCCATCTCGATTGGCGTCTTAGTGAAAAACACCGATATCTCCTCGGAGTCCAGTCGTGTGAACAACCGTTCTGCCTCATCTTCCGTGATTGCCAAGCGAATCTCCGTGGGTTGATCCGCCAGCTCAAAAAAGTGCGATGAATGCAGTTTTCCGGTGTGCCCAAACCCTTCGATTCCAGTGCAGAGCGTGGCGCCTCGCAAACCCATTTCTTTAGCCACGTCGACGATCCATTCGCCTAGCATCTTTCCCTGATAGCGACGGTTTTGTTGAGTAAAGAAAACGACCATAAAGCCTTTCATTTCAATCTCCTCAGCGAGTACCAATCATTTGGTAGGACAGAAGCCCGGCAGCGGTCATCGCTAACGAACCTACGACGTGCAACGAAATTGAGCCGAGCGCCCAGAGCAGTCTGCCTTCCTGAATCAAGGCAACCGTTTCGGCTGAAAATGTAGAGAAGGTAGTAAGGCCACCACAGAAACCCGTGATGATTAGGAGACGCCACTCAGGGCTTAGGGTCGGAGATGCGGCCAAGAATGCGATGGCCAGGCCAATGATGTAACCCCCAACCATGTTCGCAACCACAGTACCTGGAGGAATCGTCGGGAACAGAGCATTCAGCTTCATCCCCAAGAGCCAACGTAACCAAGCTCCAAGTGAAGCACCCACTGCAATGACGATTAATGACTTCAGCATGGTGAGCCCACCTCATCAGACCTGAATGGAGTAACAGGCAGAAGGCAGGCGCAGAGAAGAAAGGGAAACTCGAAGGGTAAGATCATATCCTGTCCTAAATTGGAGGACAGGGAGGCACACCTACGCACCCTGTCCAGGGTTCACGTAGGCATCATCAGCACGAAGGCGGTTAAAGGAGGAATGCCATCTCCTGATCTGATCCTATAGCATCAGCGCCAATGGCATCAAGAGGCATCAAGAGCAGTTGCATGTAAGCGATCTGAAGGCCCTTTAGCCATGCAAGATGTTTGATCAATGATCCATGTACGGGCCGACCCTTTGCACGATTAGGTCATTTGGCGCATTTACATGGATTTAACCGATACCACTTCCACGTACTTGTACTTCTTCCTAGCAGCCTTCACAGCCTCCTGCTCAGCAAGCAATGAGCTCAACGTATCGGCCTTGTGAATCAACTCGATCATTTTCCCCTCAAACTCGTTTCCAACACGTAGCGTGACCCTCAGTCTGGGCGTAAATGCTTTCGACACTTTCTTCTTCACTTGGGGAGCTTCTGCTGGCTTTGTAGGTACCACCTCTGGCACATGCTCCTGTACTTGAGGGGCAGGCACCTGCTCTTCGGGCTGAGGCGTACCGAATAGGGCACGACGCATTTCTTCTTCAGTTAATTCAGAGCTCATAGAACATCTCAAAAGGACGCATTTCGCTGGGCAAGTTTTAATAGGATTGTTGCTGACTGGTATTCGTGGAGCCTGTGCGGACGTCAAATCCCCAATTCGATTTCAAGACAAGAGCCTCGTAAGGCTTGCGAAAGCTTCACCTTTGGCAACAGTGTAATGAGCCCATCAACTAAGTTGCTAGCGTGACGAGCGTACAGCGTGACTGTGCCTGCATCAGGCGTTCGACCTGGCACGATGGCACCTACCCGCTGCTGGGCAATTTTCAGTATGCTCAAGACGTCCTGACTCACCTGATTGATGGACAGGTGCTCAACCAATGGTCTGGGCGGAGGCGCGGCGCGGCTCCACATTTCGATGACCGCTTGGAGGAGTCCGTCTGAGCCAAGATGCTCGAGGGCCATTTCCCATAGCTGACCTTCCTGCGCCATATCCAGGCGAGCCCTAGCCATTGCGGAGTTCTAACATGAGGCTCTTTCTTGATTGCGAGTTTACCCGGCTATCAGCAGAAGCGAAGCTGATCTCACTCGCATTGGTGGCTGAGGATGGGCGCGAATTCTACGTGGAATTGCTCGACACATGGCGAGAAGAAGACTGTAGCGATTTCGTCGTACAAGTCGTCCTTCCGCAGCTGTGGGGAGGGAGCTACTCGCTACCCACAGCTGAAGCCAGGTTGTCTCTGCTCAAGTTTCTGACGTTGTTCAAAAATGAGGTCGAGATCGTCACGGATGCCCCTCAGTACGATTGGGAGCTTTTTTGCAACCTGGTATATGAGGACGGACGATGGCCCAGAATCGTTCGCAATTTTCCTACCGATGCGACGACGCTTGCTCCAACCAGCGAGGGTGAAGAGTTGCCTCACCACGCCTTACTCGACGCCAGGATTATCGCTGGCATGTTCAGTTAAAATATAAACGACTTGCAGCCTTCCCAGTGTTATACCGCTCTCTCCAGACAAGCTCTCATCAATCCCTTCTCCAAAACACTAGCGGCTCGCTAGACTCGCACTCGGCCCGCCAGTGCGTGGGCAAGTAGAAACCATAACTCGATCAAGGACGAAAGCACATGCCATCCATGCGCCCCTCACAGTACGCCATGCAACAGCGCGCGGATGGCGGCCCATTCCTTCGTTTCGACAATGGTGAAGCGAGAGGGTTGAGCGAGGGAGAACTCGAAGCACTGGAGTCGGGCGAATACGACGAAAATGACTACTATGGCCCCACACTCGTTTTCTACAGCGATGTACCCCTGCCGGACAACGGGTCAGGCTGGCATCTCCTATTGATGGTCACCTCCGAGTATTTGACCATTTATCCGATCAACGCCCGCTCGGAACACTCTGAGTACGGTAAGCCCAAGTACAACAACATCCTGTCGATAGTGGTTACTCGCCCTGTCTTCCAAGAGTATCCACATCCTAACAATCAGGATGAGCTTGAGGATTTACTAGGACTTCTCCCTGTAGGGCTCACCAAAGACTGGCGCTACGGTCTCGGCTTCCACTACGAGTACCGATATATAATCCAGGCTTTAAATGATCTGGAGGGGATCGACACACTGTTTCTGCATGGTGGGCCAGGGAATTTTGATGCGAAAATCGAGGGCAATCAATTCTGTTTAGGCGTTGCTCAGCTTGAGAAAATGGAGCGAAGCCTTGATCGGCTAACTCAGCGGCATCAGCGAGAAACCGCTGCCGACAAAAAACTTGTTTGCTACACGGGGCTCCTGCACAAAGCGGCCCCCGAGCTCTATCCTCCACGTGAACGCAAGCTCCCGCCAGATCTGCTTGAAAATCTTGTAGCGCTGGGGTCAGTGGCACCTCGTCTATCACCCAAAGATCAAAAGCAGGCAGTCATGCTTGCCCAGCAAAGCGTCTCCGCGCTGGCGAAATCTGCACCAAAAGCCCTTTATCAGCTGAAGTCTGAGATCGAGCTCATAACGCTCGGCGAACTCATTGAGGTGTATCGGAAAATGCTGGAAAGCAACGCCGCCGAGAACAAGTGGCAACGCTTCTTGCGTGAGCACTCTTTCGTACTCGACATGGCGTTCGGTTATCCCGTCAAGATGATTGCAGAACAGCCCTATGTAGGCGGTAAGGACATCAGAGGTCAAGGGGGCCAGTATTCCGACTTCCTGATGGCTGCGAAGGCCACCGGAAACCTTGCTCTGATCGAGATCAAACACCCTCAGCACGACCTACTCGGAAAAGCCTACCGCAAGACCTACGTACCATCTTACGAACTCGGTGGATCCGTGGCCCAGGTCATTAGCCAGCGAAGCGTTCTGCAGAAGAACATTCTCGGTCTGAGCGAGGATCTCGATGACCGTGTCCACGCACATGCCGTGGCGGCCATTGTCATCATTGGCCGTACCCCATCAAAGATTGGTGAGCAGCGAGCCTTCGAGCAGTACCGGAACAGCCTCAAGGATGTCTTGGTAATTACCTTCGACGAGATGCTAGGTCGGCTTGAGGGCATTCATAAAGCTTTGACGCCAAAACCGCCAATAGCGCACTTGCCCCTCAGTGATGAAGACTTACCCTTTTAAAATGTCCGTCACTGGATATAGGTGCGGCTGAGGCTTTACAGCCGTTTTGGGTCGCCCAAAGAGGTCGGGCTGCTGATCTATAGTGTCCAGACTGATCAGGGGTGGAAAGCAACCCCGCCAAGGCAGAAACCCGGCTTTTCCGGGGTTGGTTCACGACACCAGTCCCTGAAGAGGGGCAAGCCCAAAACGATCAACGACTACTGGAGGCGATCCGGCGTTGGCAGATACCTGTCTCCCGCTATGCGCATGAACTCACGCAAGCTACGCCGTCCGACGTCCCGCCTGAACGTCGCAATGACGTACTTCGAGTTGACCGTATTGATCACCCAAAACCTGTCTTCCTTCGTTACGGACTGAATGTCGGATGTCCGAATCAGCCGACCATCTGCAAATCGTTGGTACGGCCCAGGGCAAATGTGACCGAACACCACACCAACAGCACTGCACGCATGAATATGGACATTCACCAGGTAGGCCGTGACCAGCCCGTCGTAGTCTTGATTCACTGCTTTGGCGATGCGAAGAAGGTCGAAGTCCGAGTAGCGCTTTTCATGTAAATCGACTGCGACGGTATTGATGTCGTCCATAGCTACAGAGCCTCCGACGCTGAGGCTACGCCGGTGGTTGCAGCACTGCGCCGATATAGCTCCCTGACCCCAACCAAGGTATCGACATCGAGGTCGCGCTGATGGGTATTGACGTACACATCACCACTCTCGACCTGCAGAACACAGATTGGCACTTCTGCCTGGTTGAACCCCATGGAAAGCGATTTCAGCTTTTCCATCTTCCAGCCTGACCCTTTGTTCATCCATGCCGGGGTAACGACCTGGACATCTTGAATGACCATGCTCTCGTCTTGGGAGACCAGCAGCTCCACCAAGCGAGGCTCATCGTTCAGCATCTCTTCATAAGCTACGAATCGCCCCTCATGCCGGCGCTTGAGGCTCACGTGATACCAATGGGTAACCAAGGATCGCGACATGGCGTGAAAGTGAGCGAGACCATCCCCGAACATACCCACCGGGCCGGCCTGGTCTTGCATGCTAATCCTGAACATCGTGTATCTCTTGTTGAGCAGGCCCGCGAAGTGCGCCTGCGATTAACATAAGCCAAATATTGTCTTCAGCGAGGCAGTCATCTCGCGCCCTTTTCCCACGAGCACGTACACCGTGTTTCGCGTCTCGAACAGGCAAACACCGTCGAACGATTTACACAGGGTCGAGCGCACCCAGCCCCCTGGCGGAAACCGGCCATGACCGTCATGGACGACGCAGTGGGCATACATGAACATCGGTTCCAGACCAGTAGCTCGTACTTTCGCGAGCGACTCTGGGGACTCGTCGACGTGGAAGATGACCCAGTCCTCGACGGTGCAAAAAGGCTTACGACCGAAGCGCCCCGCGACCAATACTTCCACTTCTGCATGAGACAGCGACGTGCCAGCAGAGGAGATTTCCCCCTCCCGCAGCAGCGCGTGCGCAGAAGAATTAGTCATAAATTGATGATCCTCTTGGCGACAAAGAAAATAGGGCTCTGCGCACGTACAGATCGCAAAGGTGGCGCATCTTTCGTTCCATCGCAATGACTATATACATTTGTGTGGAACTCATCAAACGGGGCATACCGTCTCCTTTTGTGGAGAGGTGCGCTGGATGTCTTTGCGGAAGGCATACGCGGCAACACTACAGTGGCTGAGGGTTCGACGTGGCTTATCGCAAGCAGACCTCCAGCATCAGACTGACCAAGGTCACATAAGCCGGCTGGAGGCATCGACAACGTCAGTAAGCGTCGACCTCAGTGCCGACATCGCTAAAGCGCTAGGCTTAATGCCACTGTCCTTTCTCACGCTCGTGGCCGCTGCCGATGAGGGCAAGACCGCGCGCTCAGTTTTGGATGACACAATGAAAGAACTCATGCAGCTTGGAGTTCTAGATGAAAAGCTACCTGCCGAACCCCAAAAGCTCACTACACCCCAGAGAATCGCTGCCGCAGAAAGACTCAAAGCGGTGCGCGATCTTAAGGCGGCAGGCCTTTCTCAAGCGGAGGTTTGCCGGCAATTAGAACTGCCCAAGAGCACAGTTAACCGGCTGTGGTACGTCGGCGGTTGACCGTGCTCAGGTCTCAAACTCAAGAATATCAGCGGCCTGCCTTGCAACGAGAACGACGTTCCGATCAATAGGTTCTGATCCCTGATCGGGTCGCTCAAGATATGGAGACTCAGGAATCCCCTGTCGATAATGCTTTAGGACGTACATCGCCCGCTTTCGCTTGCCACGAAGGGAAATGAATCCTTGATCCTTGGAAACCGTCTCCGCGACCTTTTTCATCTCACTATTCAGTCTTGCCTGGTCTAGAGATGACGCCATTTCCTCAGCCTCATCCGCAGCCTGCTCAAATCTATCGAGTGCCTCTGTGAAGTCCTGGTAGTCACCTACCTCACAGGCCATAGCGACTAATAACGCCCCGCTGGTAAAGAAACACTGAAGGTGAGAGTAATCAGGACAGGATTTTCGAGCCCTAGCCACGACCTCCGCTTCCCTAGACAAGAACTCCTGTCGGAGCTTATCCGCCTCAGCCTGGACGTCTGTGATTTCGGAAACCAGATCGGCGAGTTGTTCCTCCAAAAGGCTATGCTCGCGATAAATGAATACCACAGCAGGCTTGAGGCTCTCGCAGGCTTTGATGAAGGCTTCGCGATCTAGCATGGCGACTGCAGAAGAGCCTGTAGAGACAGAATCACCTTCAATGATCTGGGTCGGTATTGTGACCAAAGCCTTCATCAACATTTCAAGGCAAGTCTCTATCGACTCGACTCGCAAATAGCTAATCACTTCCATTTGAGTACCTATTCACAGCCCAGCCACCGGCACAGACTTACCAAAAGTTTTGATCTGCTCAAGATCGGAGGCGTCGAGATCGAACCACTCACCCTCAAGGCGCTTTGCTTGATAAGTGATGTGGAAGCTTCGCTCTGCATGACTGTAATCGTCAAACCAGGCGTAATGTTCAAGGCTTATGGGAAAGGGGAGCTTGACCTCAAAGAGCCGAGTGCGAGCTTTCAGGTGAATTGTTTTGCCGATCTTGAAACCCAGCTTAGATCGAATGACATAGACGTACCCACCTGTCGGCGAATTCGAGGGACGACTCACACCTTTCACGGACGGTGGTGGTGCAGGGATGTCGAATCCAGCGATGTCTGGAAAATATTCGGCATGTAGATCTGGAAGACCGTACCGGTTGACCACGTCAGGAGCAAAAGCAAACCAGTGTTTGGCTTGCACCCAGTAACGTCGTCCATTCGAGCTGGGCCGAAGCGTGACATCAGCCTCGCGCCACAGGTTTTTTGCACGGTCTGACTCTCGATCAACGGTCATGATGATCCCGAATGCGCTCACCTTACCAACCTGGGCCCTCGCGTCCCAACCGGCCAGCACAATGCAGTCCTTGGGACGCACCTGGAGAATCAGGCCGGCCAAATCGGAATCAACTTGCAGGTCGTGCTTCACGGGCATAACAAGTTTCTGGGGATCAAACCGATAAAATTTCATACACGCTTCCTTGCAATGACTACTGGGCTGCCGCGATAACGTACCCTCTGAAGCTCAATTAAGCGCCGAAACCGTGCCCAGCATAGATCAGAGCCATTTTTCGATGTCCCCGCAAAAAGGACACTGTGACCTCAACCTGAGATCACGCTTTCTCGCACAGTAGCCCAAGCCAGAAAACCACCTACTGGTTGCCGATAGTCCACCCAGACTCGTAAAGTTCTACACCATGGACTGGCCAACGTGAGGAGACGATATGGATGAGGAATCGCTACCGATGCTCGACCCGGAGCTTGAGGCCATCCAGTGGCCGGCAGACTTCTCCGGCCAGCAGCTGTTTATCCAGGGTGAGGATTGGCAGTACAACGCGATGCTGAACTGGTCTCACTTTCGTGCCGACCTCTATGCTTTTGCATACAAAGATGCCGCCGACGGTCTTGTGGAGGCCATGGCGAATCGTCAGGTGCCATTGGACAGCGGCATTTATCCTTTGCTTTTTCTGTACCGCCATTCCTTGGAGCTGCAGTTCAAGCTGATGCTAAAGAGTGCTCGCGCTCTGACAGGCAAAGAGCCCAAGAACTACGATAAGCATCCGTTGATGCCTCTGTGGTCGGAGTTGCGGCATCTGCTCAAGGACTTGGGGCTAGAGCGCTCTGACGTCAACGCTACTGCTGTTCACGAATTCATTCGCCAGTTGGACAACGTCGACCCAGACTCGATGGCGTTTCGGTATGCGACGACCAACAGTGGTAAAGACCATCTCCCAGACGTTACGCATATCAACATCCGGCACTTGCGCGAGGTGCTCAACAGCGTCTTCGTTTGGCTAAACGGCACATACAGCTGGATTGGGGAGATGGAGCAGGGCCAGTCTTTCGACTGATCACGCTAGGTGTCATGCCCAGCGGTTCCCCTTCATACTGAGCATACTTTCTGGACAAGGTCTTACGCCAGACATCACCACCCATGGCTACGACCTAGTCCGTTTTAAATGGTTTGAAAAGTTTTTCGGGCGCTAGGTACAGCCTTCCGCGAGTCCGTGAGAAGGCAACATAGAGTTTGTTTTTTGTCTGTGGAGGGAGCGCGGCAAGCGAGGATGTCTGGTAGATCTTCCAGTGAGTAGTACCCAGCACTACGCACACATCGTTGTAGTGATCCAAACCCTTACTAGCGCCCCAGTTGTTAGACAGACACCCGTATTTGTAATGCTCCTGGTAGAACAGCTTCACCACGTTGCCATCCGCGTGCACGGCGTTAGCATCCACTTGATTGGACAGAGGAATGATTTCGGTTTCATACGTATGCTGTGACTGCATGTCAATCTGGAGATGTGTACGGATAAAATCACATACGGTGACGCCACACCTCCAGCTTCGGCTCAGTGTTTCCTTGTCGACAGTCACACCCGCCTTTTGAAAGAGTTTTTCATATTTCCCAATGTCAGCGTGTAGCGAGCTGTTCACGTTTCCATCACGACTGGTGTCGAACGTATGCTGGTAGAAGTCACCTACAAACAGCATCTCAACCTTGGCTTTCGCTAATGCCATTAGCAGGTTGAAATCATGGCCTGCTAGGTCTTGAACTTCGTCGACATAAAACTCATCGTAAAAGCGCTCCATTCGAGCCATCAAGTCAGGAATTGCATCAACGGTCTCTAGGAGCTTTGCGAGGCGGTTGTGGTAAACGCTGCCGCTTGTTGTGGCGTAATACGCCATATTGTCCCGTTTGAGCTTTAACGTACGGGCGTGCGGAGCTCGAAAGCTGATTCCCCGCGTCTGCATATGCACTTGCAGCAGAGGGCGATAGCAGAAGCTATAAAGGAACGTGAAATAACTCAGCAGGTTGATGTTTTTTGGGACATGGCCAAACCGTTTGATGATGCTATCGCGCAAATGGCGATAGTTGTTCTCCGTGTAGGTGATTATTAGTGCGCGCTTTTCTAGGCTCAGACGCTTCACTAGCAGGGTGGTCTTCCCTGACCCTGCCACGGCGAACATCACTCGTTTATCCATTGGATTGCCTCCGCGATGTAGGCAGGAACGGTGAGCTCGCCTGGCTTTCCCTTGAGCAGCTCAAACGCGGCTTCTGCCTTGTTTGCCAGCATGTATTCCAAGGGGGAGAGGGTTTTTCGTCCTGGGCCGAAGACGGTCTTGCAGGTTTCCTCGTTGTCGTTGTGCAACCCTATTTCGAAGGTTGAACGGTCATTGTCTTTGTCGGCAAAGACTTTGGCATTATCCGAAGCGAAGTCGACGTAGTTTTCTACGCAGTTTTTCTGATAATCCTTGTCATTGTCTCGTATGGCTGCGACTCGAATTCCGAGCAGGTTAGCTAGCTCCATGTACCTTTTGAAGCTGGTGCCCCCAATAGAGATTATGTGAACGTCATCGACATGCGGTAGACGCCCATTTGTACATTGCTTATAGAACTCTTCCACCAGGATGAATTCAGCATCACCTTCAACCAATATCACCTTCTTCGAGAGCGCGAACTCCAGGACGTTGTTGTCCGGGGCCTTCATGAAGAATTCTGCGGTGTCAGGTGATAGGGCTTTAAGTGAGCCAGCAGCTGCATTCGGGCCGATCAAAAGGGCATGCCGAAGATCAAGCCTTGAGCAGATATGGCTGCTGTGGGTTGCAATGAAAAGCTGGGTGCTCTCGTTCTCCGCTAGCTTGGCGACAAGTGCTTTCATGGAGGAATGGCTGAGGTGGTTCTCAGGCTCCTCCAAGAGCATTACATCCAAGCCGCCTTGCTTGTGCTTGCTCAGCGCAAATTCTGTCTTGATGAAGCACTGCCTTCCTTTGCCGTGGTTCTCAAGCGGAATATTGTCTTCCGTGATGATTAGGTCAGTTTCCAGGTTCGACCGGACGCTACTCCGTACGCCAAACTGATACGCGGGTAGGTCAGCGTTGAGCGCTGCGAGATGTTGTCCTGTAAAAGCCTGCTTGCCTTGGCGGTACAGGTTTTCAAGTTTATAGCGGTCTTCAACGGGGGCGTTGAAAGCGTAAACGGCTCGGGTGTATTCACGAGACGCGTGATCGCCATCAATACGTGAACCGTCTAGCATCATGTGCTTAATGGGGCGGTTGAAAGCTGCATAGGGCCTGCCGGCGAACGTTTCAAACCGCACCGCGTAATACTCGAATGGGAAGTTCGGTTGATCATCAGCCAAGATGGCTTGCACCGCTTCGCCATATTCGGCCATCACCGCAAGGATCATGCGCACGCCGTCAGTCGGGCGCTGGTGGGCATTGTTGGTTCCATAGAGACTTTCGTCGTCACCTTCCTCTAGGAAAACGTCGACTATCAGCTCAGGTAGTTTCTCCAGGCTCTTCTCCCCAGCGAGGAAAGTGTCAACCGAATCCTTGTTGAGCAGAGCTTCTGCACCCAGAGCTTCAATGCGGTTGCGACTCCCGCCGAGCGCGAGGTCTAGCGCGAGCAAAATGCTGCTTTTTCCTGCCTCATTGTTGCCAATCAGCACATTCTTCCCAGACTCAAAATCGAGCGTGAGCGTTTTGAATTTTTTGAAATTCTGAATTACCACTTTCCGTATGGTGTGCATGTTTAGCCCTGAGCTGGAAAATCAAAAATGAAGTTGAACCACATGGTTGTTGAGTCAGGTGGTTACGGATTCATAGCCAATACATATCCATCTGCAACGAAACCTCGTCAAGAGATCGGCTCGTTTACCGGCTAAAGCGCCTACGAGAGTGTAATCCCCCGCAAGACGCCATCAGATAATCGCTCAAACGCCGTACCGTTTGTTACCGCCAGAGGTAATGCAGTATCGACCACCCCTAGGCCCTATACACACGTTTCCAGAGGAACAGGGGCACGAGGAACCGTAAGCTGGAGTCTGTTGGCGAGCGGGCAGTGGAAGCTGGGCCGACGGTCTGGGCTTCGGCACAACGTAGCAGCCAGGCCCACTGCATAGACTCTTGGACGAAAGCCATTTCGAAGATTGACCATCAATGCTGATGCGCGCCCATTCATTCCTCGTCTCGAAGACCTGAACCTTTTCCCCGCGCTTCAGTTTGGAGATGACCTTTCCACCAGGTTGATCCCTGACATTGAGATTATCGGCACTCACGAAGTGCTCAGTTGCGGAATCAGGAGCCGGGGCTAGCGGTGAGGCCGGGGAAATCGACGCAAGCGTATTCGGCGTGCTAAGAGCATGTGGCTGTACCGGGGCTGGAGGCGTGTCTTTCTTCCCCATTGCCCACAGGACGGCAAAAAGGATCAGGAGCGGGACAAACCATGACTGGGACTTCTTGCGCATATCCATTGCTCTCATTCGTCACGTATGACAACGGCTGTCCTCCTGACCAACCTGACATCATCACCTATTGCGAGCTTAGCCAAGCTTCCACTTTTTGCAGCCTGTTCAGTACCAAAAGCGTGGGCTTGCCAAGATCCAGTACCCAAAGCAGCCGACTTCTCGCCCCAGGGGAAGGGAACCATTCGGCAACTTCAACGTTGCAGTGTTTTGAATCGCTCAACGCCCATTTCACAATCATGTCTGCTGCAGCTCTGTAGTGATCAGCCATGAAGAACTTTCTGTCCTCTACGGGCCATCCACGCTCCCCTAGCTGCTCGGTCACATCAGTGACGCCAGTGTCACCGAAGAACGCATCGGTATCCGGGTAGTGAATCCCTGCAAGCGATACTTTGACGACCCCTGCCTCTCGGTCAAAGTACGAAAGGAAGTGCCAGCCACCGGTGCTGCACCCCAGGCGCGGGAAATTGATTGCGGCCTTACCAGTTATGTAGTGCCGGCGAGAAACGCGTTTGAGGTCAAAATCGAAGAGCGGTTGCTTCATGTGACATGCCTCTGTGCACCTGCGCTACCTGATTGCCAGGACACGCCCTGAAGACTAAGACCCAGCAAGTTTCCATCGGGCTCAGCGTCTAAGGTGACTTAGAATCACCGCCATCTGAACTTTGCTAGGCACAGCCCCATGGACAAAGACCTGATCTGCCACCAATGCTTGAACGAAGCCTATCTCATTGGGTTGATCAGGCGAACAGGCGTGACTGCGGAGTGCTCGTTCTGCTTAAAAAGGCGTAAGGCTATCCCATTCGAAGACCTGATCAGCATGGTCGACGATGTCCTCCAGAAGTATTGCCATCCTGGAGCGATATATGACCAGTACGATGACAATGGAAAGCGCTCTGAAACAGAGCAGACTGGCGACCCCCTTATCTTCTATGTCGCAGAATTACTTGGTTTAGATGAGGACGACCCGGTCGCCGAGCGTGTTCTCTGCGACCTCAACGAAAGCTCCCATTACGACATCATGCAAGGAGGTGAAGCGAGGTACAGTGATGATGAAAACTATGAGTGGAGAGTGATTCGACCGAGAGAAGCAGAAGCTCGATGGCTGAATTTTCAGAACGAAATGAAGCATGGAAATCGATTTTTTAGTCAGCATGCCAAGGATTTTCTGGACTGGCTGTTTCGAGGGCTTTCAACCTTCAAAAGCCCTAATGGATCAATGTCCGTTGTCAAAGAGCTTGTCGACGATCAGATCTTTCGTGCCAGGCGCTGTGATTCCGCTTCAGAATACGACTCGATCATTAGCAACCCTGCTGCAGAACTTGGCCCGCCACCCAAGGAGGTCGCAGGGGCTGGCCGAATGAACCCTAAAGGATTGGCCGCTTTTTACGGAGCTTTTGACCGAAAAACCTGTGTTGCCGAGCTTCGCCCACCAGTTGGAGGACGAGTCGTCAGCGGCGAATTCAAACTCACAAGACCCGTTCGCGTCCTGGATTTCATTGCATTGGATGAAGCCTACGAAGCGAGGCCGTTGATTGCGTTTGAAGCCAGCTACGAAGAGCAAATGGGTAGGCGCATCTTCTTGAAAACACTCCACGCAAAAATTACCGTCCCGGTGCTTCCGAATCAGGAACACGAATACCTAGCTACACAAGTCATGGCGGAGTACCTAGCGACACAATTCGACCCGCCGCTCGACGGTGTGCTGTTCGAATCCGCTCAAGTGCGGAAAGGTACAAACCTGACCCTTTTTAATCATGCCGTGGTGGCTTCACTCGAGCCTAGAACTGCTTTCACGAACTTGGATGATTTGCTTAGCAGCCCGTCATCGCAGACGCCTGCGATTGAGTACGTGCCTGACACGCTGGTAAGGCATAAGGTTTGTCGTGTCAAATTCATAACTGAAGACCTGCAGCGCGATGATGGTCAGCCAGAGTCCGACGAGCATTACGACGACTGGGATGATTACTAAAGGCAATGTTTTAGAAGATGCGCGGTTGCGGCAGTCGTCGTTGCCGACTAAAAGTCGACCGCTAGAGAGCCTTCAGCAGGTTCTCAAGCATCTGATGCTCCCATACAGATAGCAGTGCAATGGGGTCTGTGCCAAAGCGATCTCCGGAGTCAAACGACCAGTGTCGCCCATCCGGGCTGATACATTTTTCGCAGTAATCCAACTGATCGCAGTCGTTATAAATCGATATCTGCCAATCATCTACATTGATCTGGAAGTGGCCGGCATAAATCTCGCCCCATGATTCATGACCAACCTTATTCATGACGCTTCGACCGAAAATCGCCTCCCTTAGTACCTGGGATACTTCTCTTGCGGAGAGCTCAGCCGCAGTGTTTTCGCTAACGCTACCTACGTGGGATGAACGCGCTGCCGCTCTGGCCTCTTTCAGCCTTTGCTCAGCGTACATAGCCGGGTCATCAGCTGGCAGCGGGTAGCCGGCAGCGGATAGAGCTTCGGCGCGTTCTTCAATGAGTAGGCGCTCGGGATCGCGAACCTTTTGGTAGGCTCTGCCCGGCACGCGCCAAGTGTTATCCGTTCGTGGCTCCTCAGGGGCTGACCGGCTTACTCTCCAATCGGCTTCGGCGGGTTTTTTCGAAAGCAGGCACTCACCGCAGTTGGGCACGTGGTTCGCGATTTCATACTCGCGCCAGTCCACCATAGCTCCGCTATCAATGCCGAGCGGTTTGCGCTCAATCAGCCAGGCTACAGCGTTAATGAACTGGCCATGAGAGTACGCAACGATTCCTTGGGCGGGATGTTCAGCAAGACGCTCCAAGAAAGACTGAGCTCTAGCTATGAAATCTAGAAATGACTCAGCGCCTTCACCATCCGTGAAACCAGGATCTGCCTTGGCCCAATACGCCTCTACCCATTCGCGCCGATCAGCGACGGTTGTGCTAGTGCACCGCGCGGGTTCAAGGTAAGTGAATTCTTGGATGGGCCAAGTTTCAAAAGGGATATGAGGAAACACCGCTACGGTCGCCATAGCGGCTGAGTGCGCTCGGGTGAAAGGCGAGGCAACGATCAGAGCCGGAGGATGGTTGAACGACAGAGCCACCAGGTGCGCTTGCTCAAATCCTTTCGGAGTCAGAGGAATGGTCGAGTGATCTAAAGTGGCTTGGCCCGCGTTCGCAGCGCTCTCTCCATGTCGTATTAGTCTCACATGCTTCATTTACGAACTACTTGCACAGATTCGGCCATCATTTCTCTTAGATCCCCAAGATTACTGCTACTCATCCTTCAATCAAGAAGTCTCGAAAGCAATCCCTCTATCTGGGTGCCTGCATGCTTGAATTTCAGCTCTTCGAGCTTAGCTGCCCTTCGTTCGCCCGTGAGCAGGCTGAGTCCGTGCAGCGTGTTAAGTAACTTCTGAGACTCGCCAATTTCCGAACGTAAGGTCAGCCAGGTAGTGTTCAATCGACGAGCCAACTCGTCGGCCTCTTGGCTCAAGCTTTGCGACTCAATTAGCTTATTGGAATGGGCGGCTGCGTTCAGACGGCCCGCCGTCCGTTCAAGTTCGTCCAGCAGCTCGGTAACGACATCCGACTGGTCAAGAGACACGCGGCGCCCCTCTACATAAATCGTATCCTCCTGAACACAATAAATAGCGAGTGGCCCTTCACCCCCTCCCGTGCAATCGAGTGCCAGAACGTTTCCTAGTCGAACAGGCGCTGGAATCCAAGTGTGCCCGGTACATACGCGCCAAGCTCCTTTGACACCCTCTCGATGGTGCTTTTTGATCCGCTCGCGCCCCCACAGCGCGATTTCTTTGACAGCAGGGATTGATATGTCGCGAGTGAACTCGACCCATGACATTCCGGCAGGTATGTCCGCGTGAACAACGCCAACCAATCCGCGAGGCGACTCGATTTCTATGACGGATGGAAGGCTCTCAAGCTTTCCAATTATCATTTCTTTCGATTCGTCAGCTATGGTCGACCACCAGCTTGCGCCATGAGCTACGTAACGAGCGCTGGGGTTATCCCTGTAAGCATTGATAAGCATCTGCTCATGGTTACCTTGGACGGTGAAGAACCACGGCTCACCAAGAAGCTTAAGGCCGTCGAGGACTCCTGGCCCGCGATCTATGAGGTCACCCACCCCGATGACTCGGTCGATAGCTTTGTCGAAACCTAGCTTCAACAATCCTTTGTGGAGATCAATCGTCTTGAAGTGAATGTCACCAACGACGAAATCGCGACCGACATCGTTCCGGGGGAGCCTCAGGACTTTCTGACTCATGCGGGGGTTCCTTCCTCAATGGCCACCTACCAGGCTACCAAAACCATATTGTCCCCCCGACAACTGCACCTTCCAACAGAAATATGACCAAGCAGATGACTACGCTCCATTGCTTTGGGGCAAGCGGAGCGCGCAGGCCAGTAGGCCGGAGGCGCGAGGATGGAAGCCCAAAGGGCCATGACTTGGCGTCAGCCATAGCATGGTTTACGACAGCCGACCCGATAGGGCGCGCCATAAACCGCGATTTGCTCAGATTGTCTTCAGCAGTCGCTCGAGCGTCTGGGCTTTACGTAAACGGACGGAACTGGCTGATAGCTGCCTGGCGCTAGACTGCTATCGGCCACCTGAATCGCATAGGAATGCGCCCTGCAGATCCAAAAGCAGCTACGTCGGATTGCACTTTTCTCCGGCCTTATTTGCCTTGGAAGCGGCTTTCACTGCCTCGCTAACCAGCTTTCCATTTTGAGGGTTCATTGACTTATCCGGGCCATGCAACTCGTAATAGCCAGCAGGGCCATCCGGCATCAATTCTCTGCTGTAGCTCTTGAACACATTACAGGAAGTGGTTGCGCCGCAGCTCTGAGTAGAAAGTGAAGCGATACAGCTTTCGGCAAGCTGCTTCAGCTTTGTCATCTCCGCTTCCACAGTCTGTGCCTGCGCATCCGCCACAATTAGCAGCAAAGCTACGCCTAAGACTTTTTTCATCAAAACACCTGCTCTCTTCTTTAGTTGAGGGCAGACCTTACCTCTGCGAAGTTAGAGCAACCACTCAAAACCGCGTCAGAAACTGCATGAGCGAATGCAGGAGAAACGGTTGGTCGAGTGGGATGGTTACGCCAGGGTGAGTCAAGGATCGCTGATGTTCTGCCGGCTCAGGTATTCCAATATTTTTGGACAGTGCTTCGCGCAACGCCGAGCTTTTCGGCGATTGTTTTCCTGTCGAAACCTTGCGCTTTCAGGGCTCGAATGTAATTCGCATTAACGGGCCGCTTTGGCTTGCCTTGGGAGCGCTTGATGAGCTTTCCGTCACTGAATTGCTCCTCTACCAACTGCCACCCTCCAGTCATCTCGAATTCCCTGATTCGCAAGACAGTACGTTGCAAAGCCTCGGATGGAAGTTCGTCACCTTGCGCAGCAATGGCGAGAGTCACTATCGTCAAAAGGTCGAGGCCTAGGTAGTCAGCGATCTCATCCAGTTTCTCCAGCGTCGGCGTCGTCCTGGCCTGCTCAAGCTTCCCTACATTCGTTCTATGCGTTGCACCCGCCAGATCCTCGTAACTCAACCCTTGGTGTGCACGGGCTCCGCGTAATGCTCCCGCCAGCGCTTCCTTCAGATTCATGAGTCGGATCCCCAAAAGCGAGGATAGAGCCACGGGGAGCATGTTTCGATAAACAGATCATAGTGATATTATCGTGGCACTAGGTTCGTCAGGCGGTGGTCGATCAAGGCGTCACGGCGTCAGGGGCGATGGTTTGATCAGGAAAGCGGGCTGGTGGGACATGGCTCGGTGGCATTGACGCGAGCCACTCCATAGAGCGTGCATTGAATGGCCTCCGCGTGCCTACGTGCAACCATCATTGAAGGCTTCCTGGCATGAACCGAATGCGTTTTTTTAAGCGAAGGCAGGGATAGGTAGTAATGAAATTTGATTGCGTGAAGTTTTCTGGGAAAGTCGATTACGTTCGACATACGGATCGTATAAGTGGAGGGTATAAGGCTAATGTCAGTATTGATGGGGCCGTGATACCGAAATTACAGCTGACGAATAAGTTTTACGAAGAACTGGAAGCTGGCGAAAATGTGACGTTGTATGGCGTTTTTAAGAATAAAAGCAAAAAAGAAGAAAACGACGGCTTTATATATGGACTTGAGAAAGAGAGCGGCGAAAAAATGTTCGCAACTCACTATAGATATCAAGTTCCTATTTTTATGGCATTTACGGCAGCTATAGCTTTTTGCCTGACATTCGTTGCAGGGTGGTTTGCATCGATACTTCCAGTGCTGATGCTCTTTGGCAAAGATGATCCGAATTACATGTATAACACTACTGTATTTGCGACAATTGAAGCGAGTATGGTCGCTGCTTTTTTCCTGTGGCGGGCCTGGCTAATGTTCAGCGTTACGGCGGATCCAGAAAGCTGGGAAACCATTGAGCCAGCAACTCTTTCGAGCCGCTTCAGTAAGTTTTATAAGTAACACGTCTGTCGGTGGGTGGGGTACTTGCTCCACTTGCTTCACAGCGCGGCAAGATCCAGGTTCGCTGGGCAATGCCGCATGACTAGCAGATGGAGTCGTGGGCCGTGGGAGAGCGAATTAGTGAACAGTGGTGGGAGCTACCGGGGGAAGAGTGCGGAATCTGATAGCCTTAACGAGGCACAACCTGCATGAGCTCGAAGCCATCGAGCGCCTCGCCTCGACGCTTGGTGCCGACCGCTTCTGTGTTCTGGCATTGCAGATCGCTCACGAATACCCGATCAAGATCGAGGAGTCCTATCTATCTGTACGTAAACTGCAGCACAGCTCGGTCATTGGCATGAGCGCCGCCTCGTTTGAGGCGCTACGCTCCGTATGCGAAGTCATTATTGAGCGAGCTCCTGAGCTGCTGCGGATACTCTCATATCGCAATCGACATGAGAGTCGCACGACTATTCCCCATGGACTTTGGCTAGCTCTCCTAGACTGGGCTAATGGAGACATGTCTCAGATCTACGCTGTCTGATCGCATGGATTGATGGGCGCTGGGTTCGAAGATCGTTGCCACGTTCCACGATTGATCGCTGACAACAAGGTTGTTGGGAGCTTAGTCGCATACAGAAGGGAAGCATGCGCTCGCTGGCAGAATGCAAGGGGGAGGAACAGACTCAAGCCCATTGATCGCGGCAATTGTAGGTTTCAATGCTCGGCAGACCAAATATGGCATCTTTGCTTTTTCATCGTTGAGATACTGGCTGTCTAAAGTAAAGGGATGACTATGGCCCGAGTCTAAGGATCTTGGCCTGTGGGCAAGCGGAGCGCGCAGGCGTGTTGGATGAAAGCCCGGAGGGCCGAGACGTGGCTTGCCACGGCTCGGTTCACGCCAGCCATCCGCCGAAGGCGGCACGCCATAACCACCGCCCTGTTTTGTGAAAAGGAGGCTTAAATGACCTGCGATTTACTCCGCGAGCGTGAGAGAACTAGGCGAAGGGCTCTGTGGGCGCTTGCCACCTTCCACCCTGGTGATCCCAACGCATCCGACCTCCTGGCCATCCTCGATGATCTCTCCGACCAAGAGCGAAACGACACCCCCTATAGCGATAGGCTACTCGAGCTCACTGAGGTTCGTAACTCTGTCTCGGTGATGCGCCATAAATCCGGAATTGGCATCATTTTGGAGCAGACTATCCCGCAGCCGTGGAGGGAGCGGTTCCATCAGGCAAGCATCGGGTCGACCCGCGTTCCTGATGGGCCCTACGCCACAGACTGGGATAAATTTTTGGTTGAATGGGAGCGTGAGATGCAGCATCTGCAAAATCACCGAGTTGCACAGGCTACTAACAGCTAGAACGGCTGGCGAGCGATGGCGGCGCAACCACACAAGCAGTCGGTGTAGCCGCTGAAAATCCACCGTAAAACAGGAGCAGCAAGGTGGAACGGGCTTCGTTTTTTGTTGATTTTGAAGCTTCTGGAATAGCTCCTGATAGCTATCCCATTGAGGTCGCCGTCGTGTCGAGTGAGACCTCGTTCAGTTCGTTGATAAGGCCAGCACGTTACTGGACGCACTGGTCGTTTGACGCGCAAGACATGCATGGTCTCACTCAGGATCATTTGCTTCAGGAAGGTGATCCCCCCCACAGCGTGGCAGAACGAATGAATCAGCTGTTTTCAGGGCAGGTGCTTTGCAGCGACTCACCTCAAGACGTGTTTTGGTTCGACGTCCTTTATGAGGCAGCAGATCTGAGACCTACCTTCGAGTTGAAGCCTTTGGAGGTGTTCGTGGGTCGGCAGGCTGCCAGCGATATTTATCGCCTACTGCCGACAACCAGGCACCACCGAGCTTCAAATGACGCAATTGCTTTAATGAACGCCTGCCGTGCTTTTTTCGAAGCTTGAATTACAGAGGGGTGGATACCTACCCTCAGCTATGCGAAAGCGGTGAGTCCATTGAGGTATGGATGTAGCACAGCTTGTGCGACCGCTCGAACCGAAGTCAGGTGATCACGTGCCTGGTAGGCATGGCAAGCGGAGCGCGCAGGCGTGTGGGATGGAAGCCCGAAGGGCCGAGACGCTGGCGCTTGCGCCATAGCTCGGTTTACGACAGCCCATCCCCAAAGGGGCACGGCCCAACATTAGGTCGTAGGAATATAAGACCAAGACCAGGCCTGGTGTAGCCCTCAGAGCTCCGCATCCCATGCATCCATAGCCTCGCTAACAGTCGCGTACCACTCGAGCTCACCGAGCTGTAGAGCATTCGCGATTTGTCTGTTGGTATTTCCGTCGACCCAAGTCGGGAGGCTCTCTATGGCTCTTGTGAACAGACTGGCTGTCGCCACAGTGAATCGCCCCGTACCTGTACACTGGAGGCACACGTAGCGCACAGCAGCGCCAGTCTGCAACCGACGCCAAGCCACCACCTCGATACAGTCCATGGCGCTCACCGGAGCCTCTACGGTGGGACTCACTAACGCTTCCACCTCGGCATCTTCCGCCGCGCTGAATGATTTGCTAGGCGCGTCTGGTCTGTGGACAAGCTGCTTCAGCTGCTCACGTGACGCGACGATCTGTTCGCGAAGCTCTTCAGGATCTATGGACATACCGCCCTCCGGTGTCACCCTGAGGGTTTTGAGGCTGTTCGCTGCCCTGATGAACTCGCGCTCACGAGCTTTCTCATGGCTGGGGCAACGGTCGGGGCTGATGAGATTCCAAAAAATCGAGATTAGCTTCAATTCGTGTCTCCAGCAGTACGGTAATGTCCGAAGTATCTCCCGAGCATTTGACTCAAAGCTTTCCAACTCGAATGCTAGCGAATCGAGGCATCCAAAAACGCAGACAGCTGTCTTCGGTGGCCTACGCTTTCCTCGCAGAAGACCTGTATTCAGGATAGATCTTTGGTTTTGACGTACGGCAAAGGTCGCTCTAAATCCTCAAAGCTCATTCCCCGTCGAGTGGCGTTATGAGCCCAGCGTACAAATTGCTCAAGCAGCCTGTTGTTTTCGCGCGTGAGGCGTTGTACGCGTTCTTCCAGTTCTTTGTTCCGAGTTTCCATGAGTGCTATTTCGGGAGACTTGGATGAACCCTCATCTGAACTCCTGCACCGCTCTTTCGCATGATCCCAAGCGTCTTTAATTCGATCATGTCTCAGCATTGCTGCCTTGGTGTATCGATGACCTACATCTACGGCCAAAGTCTCTAAGTATAAATCCCAAGTGAGCTTTCCTGCCCATCCATCTAGTATATTTACCGATTGATTGATTATCGCATCGGTCATCTTCGGCGCGCCCATTAAAAGAACTCCAAAGACAGCAGAGCGGCCTCAGCTTCGTCGGCGGAATAAGGCTCCTGCTGCTGTTTACTGTCTGTTGTGATCATTCGAACGGCATGAGCCAGGCCGGTTTTGGATTGGGTATTCTCTGGTGGAGGGAGCGTGATCATGGTTCCATCAGGGATAGTCGGATCATTCATTTTCTCAAGTACCAAAGCCCAACGCTCCATTCTTGGTTGGTTCTGCTTGAGCCAGCGTGAGGCCCCCGGTTCGCCGTTTGCTAGCGCTGCTGAGGCAGCAGCGACAGCGTTTTTGTGCATTTTGAATTGAAACTCAGCCTCTGCCTTATGGCGACTGTCACCCTTCACGAATACATGCTCGGAACAATTTACGCAGTCTTTATCTAGAGGGCATGGAGTCAAGGCATAGTCATGTTTACAGAGGCCATAGCGCGTCATGCTGATTGCGCCTAGCTCAATGCCCATCGCTTCCCGTTCTGTCAGCCCATGGCTGGCAATCAGAGCGTGCAGTTTATCGCCCAGTGCTTCTCCTGAGGATAAGCCTCCGACGTTGTCACCGAGTTTGAGATAGGCTTCGATGAATGCCTCTTGAGGTAAATGGTCGTACCACGCATTCTGCCGGACATCCCTGCGTCCCGACCAAAAGGCAATCAACGATTGGCTTAGGTGCTTGCTCTGCGCAAGGGTGTTCAGTAGGTGTCGGAAACCGTGAGTCGTGATAGTCATTGGACTCCCGTCACGGTTCGTTTTCCCGTTCCTAGAAAAAATGGTAACGCCGTTTGGGTTGGAGCCAAGTTGGTTGTTTATCTGATTAATACTGAAGACTGCGGGAACATTGAAAAGCGACTCTGCGGTAGGATTCAGCACGTTCTCTGGTAGTACGAATAGCGCGTCCTGCCATTTCAATCCAGTCGATCCATCTAGGATGGGAAAGATCTCAGGAAGTTTTTTGAGCACAAAGCTTTCGAGTGACGAAAATTCGAAAAGTGCAGCGCCACGGGCCTTTAGATCGCTTACACGTAAAGGGTCGCTTGTTTTTCCCCCCGTCCTCACCAAACCGTACCTAACAGCGTGGCTGGAATGGATCTCAGTTTTTTTGCCTAAGATTTTGGACGCTTCGTAAAGGGTAATAGGCTTCCCCCTTAGGTTTTCAAGTTCGGGTGGTAGGTACAGCCTTCCAGGGTTCTGTGCGTACCACAATGCAGCCTTTCTGGCGGGTATTCCCAGCTCAAGTAAGAAATCGACAGTTTCTGTCGCCAGCCTTTCGAATTGCTCCGATGCCGCGAACTTAGTAAGCGGCACCCCGTTCTTCGCCGGATCCCACGCCAGTCCCATCATCGTGCCTTCGTCGCTCTGAACATGACGTATGCAGTTCAATGGGAGCGACAGGATCTCAGATCCCCGGCTGGGGGCGAACATTGCTAGTGTAACAAACGCTGTCACGACTCGATCCGGGATATGCTCACTCGTATGGTGAATATCTGCGAGATCGAGAATGGTTTGTACGCTAGGCAGGCGACCAACAACCTGATCGTTATTTTTCGGAGCAACACGATCCGTCCGGATTTGCTGTTTGTAAGGTATCGGAGAAACCCACTCAATAAACGTTGGTGTTAGCTTGGCGGGTGCAATGATTTGGGTTAGCAGGCGCTCCAGGCAGCGCCCGACACTCCAAGCATCTTTGAAGCGCTCACGTAGCAACTGTGCCGCATCGTCTAATACAGTCGCATCTAGCGCAGTTATGCATGCATTCCTGCCAGCATTCAATAGGGCCTGCTCTATCGCCTGCATTGCGTAGAGATAACGCTTAAATTCTTTAAGCCGAAAGCGTCGCATGATTTCACTGAAAGCCGATTTTGCGAACTCTAGAAATGGGCGCTCAAATGGTATTTCGACAATCGACTTGTTTTTTGAAGGGTCTCTCATGCATTTAAAATGAGCGATATCTTTCCTTCGTCCTTGGTTTTTACCAATATTGAAGCTGGTAATATCCCAGCTATTTTCATCCCAAATCACATTGGTGAACGGAATATTAGCTTTGGCATGAAGAATAAAGTTTTCAAGGTTGGCGCTTGCCGCCAATTCGGACTTGCCTGCGAAATGTACTAGCTCGCCCATGTCAAGACACTGCCTCAGTCATCCTGCTATCCCGCACTGTAATAATTTGCTGAATAGCTGCCATAGCATTGTGATTGATCTGCTGGATACGTGGCTCGGTTTCAACTTTTTGATCCTCAATCAACGTGACCATCAGGGTTTCCCAAGGAGCATTAATCAAGGGTTCAAAATATGGGCATGACAGGCAGGCGATAGGGGCGTGCTGGTGGCATTCAGCGCGAGTTCCGCAAGCGCCCAGCGTCTCGCCAGTCAACCGTAGATAGTCAGCAATAACGCATTCGCCATCTCCTGCACGGCTAGCCTCATCGAGATGCTCAATCAGACGCCCCTGGAAGGCGCTGGCGAAGTAATCCATCTCTTTACCGACCGCCTGCCTGATTGGCTTCTGAAGTTGCGGCATTGAAGCTCTGTAGAACTTGATGCATGAGGTGCTCCGGTGAGTGAGCAGCCTAGCTACTTCCGCATCGGATGCACCTTGTGCCAAAGCGCGAGTGGCCATGGTATAACGGAATCTGTAGGCCGTAATGTGGATCGGGCCTTCAAGACGCTCCGAATATGTCGGAAGCATCGCGAGAGTTCTGGTAGCGAGTATGCCCAACTCGTTTGGCGTGCCGCCGAATAGCGGATCAGTATCGGTGGATTGAGAGTTGGCATAGATATCCAAATACCTGATCAAGCACTCAGCCAAAACTGTGGGAGCCTTTCTGATCCAGTATTCGCTGGAAATGAGCCCCTCTCCTTTGGCCAGCGGTATTCGAAGAGTGACCTCCATTCCTGCTCTATCGTGAATTATTACGTCCCCACGGGTCATCCGTGCGGCCTGTACCGGCCTTACACCTGTGCCAATGAAAAACCAGCAGACAGTGTATTCATATACAGAGACCTTTTTGCGTGCGTAACCTTCATTTAGGCAGAGGTGAATGTTGTGGAGCTCCTGATTGGTCAGCGCGCCCTTTTCAGGATCGTTCGTAATCAGTGTGTAGTATGAACCGCCACCTTTCTGCTCCCACTTATGCTCGTTTTCTAAAAAGTTGGCAACTTCATCCGATAGCCCAAGCAAAGAGTATTCTTTGACTCGGCGAAGGGTTGGAATAATAAAAGCCCTATACGATGGTTTGATACTCAGGATGCTGCTGATTTCTTTCAGAGTTACGGTAGTGCAACTTGAATTTTCTTCGTGAGACAGCCAAACACGCAATGCTTGGCTGGTTGTTGATACGTAGCTAAGGCTATGTGTTGAAAGAATTGTTGATAAACATGCAAAGAGGCTAACGTGTAAAGCATTGCGCGAATTTAAAATGTCAAAGTGGATAGGGCATGACTTCCTGTCTCTATCATGGATAGTGAGCTTTACACCCAATGATACTTCCACCGTGCGTCCGTCAAGTAATACGATCCGTTTGTTATAGATGGTTTCAGTGCTGCAGCCGCTCTCCGGGGGTAAAGCGGTTGTGATAGTTCTCATGTCGCCTTACCTGCAATTTCGTTCGCTAGCTCTTCAGCGATTTTGTTTGCCTTCTCGCGAATCGACCGCGCTGCATACCTTGAGGCCAGTTGGGACTCATTCGACCATCCATTGTTGTGAATACGAATTTTCTTTTCCTCTTCGGCAGAAATACGCTTCTCAGGCGGCATCGCGTCGATTTTCCTGCTCAGCCTGTCGTTCCATGTTCTACGCATGGAATGAGGTGCAAGGTAGTCTGGTATTGCGGCGGAGCTTTCTCTGGCTACTTGGAACATCAGGTTTATGGCAGACTCGGAAATTTGATTTCCGGTACGTGTGATAAACAAGTAGCCGTGAGAGCGCTTGCTGACAGGGATTTTGCTCCAGTGGTCTTTCACAAAGGTACGATAGACATCAGCCGTTTTCTGCGAAATGACGAGGCTTCGTGGACGCGTTTTTGAAACCCGAACCATCACTCTCTTGCGGGCATAATCTACGTCTTCTACGCGCACATATCTCAGCTCGTTACGGCGCATTCCGTTGTCCGAGAAAATTCGGTACATCAGGTAATTTCTCGTCTGGATAAACCCTTTCTTGAATGGGTTCTCAGCTGTGCCAGGAGTGAAGGCACCATCGACCTTGATCATCACCGTTTCAGGCAAGCCCTCAACGGGGTCTCCTTGAGGCGTAGTCCCTGTTCGAGGGGCTAGAGCTCGAAACCTCTTGATCGCCTGTTCACGAGCTTGTTTAAGATTGATCTGACCGCTAGGTAGTGCTTGGTTACACAAACGCTCGTGATAGTGATCAAAGAATCTGGCAATCGTTTGAATTCGATAGCCGCCGTCCTCTGCCGATGCATGAGTGTTTGACTTAGTATCAGCCATCCTTCCACGCACCTTCTCCAATCGAGTGATCTTCTGCGGTTTTACCGAGTTCGCTACTTGTACCTCAGAATCCTGCCCCTGCCGACTCATCCTCAGGAAGTTAGCCAAGTCTTCGCACTGTTCGAGGGAGAGGAATGTCTCTGAAAGCATCGCTGCGTGAAGATCTATCGATCTGGCGCGTGCCCATAGGTAGGCCATACCAATAGTGCGCAATACCTTTCCGGTGGTAGTTAGAGCAGCACCCCTATCACGGTATTTGATGGTTGCGTACACATTTGGAAGGAAGAGAGGAGAGCCATCCTCATCTACCAAGACAGCCATAGGCAGGCCATCTGTAGCAGTGAATGATCTTAGTCGGAAAGCTTTCAATGTATACGTTTTCCATAACCTGTGATTTCAGGCTTTGGAGTATAGGGAGAGCAAATTTTTCTGTAAACAAAAAAACCCCCTGAGAATCAGGGGGTTGATGGATAGTTCTAGATGAATGTATACGTTTATTTGTACCTGGCTGTCATTGGCAAGCTTCGCAATCCGGCTCGTCGATCGCGCAAGCCTTTGGCACTGGAGCAGGACCGGCAGGAGCCGCCAGAACCGAATCGTCGCCGTGGTTGCCGCCGCTGGAAACAGCGTTCAGCTTGCTGGTGCTGATGGTCGACTTCTCGGTGCTGGTCGCAGCCAGGGCACGGAGGTAGTAAGTGGTTTTCAGACCACGGTACCAGGCCATGCGGTAGGTCACGTCGAGCTTCTTGCCCGATGCGCCGGCGATGTACAGGTTCAGCGACTGGGCCTGGTCGATCCACTTCTGACGACGGCTGGCCGCGTCAACGATCCACTTGGTGTCCACTTCGAACGCGGTCGCGTAGAGCTCTTTGAGCTCTTGCGGGATGCGCTCGATCTGCTGAACCGAACCGTCGTAGTACTTCAGGTCGTTGATCATGACCGAGTCCCACAGACCGCGAGCTTTCAGGTCGCGAACCAGGTACGGGTTGATCACGGTGAATTCGCCCGACAGGTTCGATTTCACATAGAGGTTCTGGTAGGTCGGTTCGATCGACTGCGAGACGCCAGTGATGTTGGCGATGGTCGCGGTCGGTGCGATGGCCATGATGTTCGAGTTACGAATGCCTTTCTGTACACGGGCGCGAACCGGTGCCCAGTCGAGGGTTTCGTTCAGGTCGACATCGATGTACTTCTGGCCACGTTGCTCGATCAGGATCTGTTGCGAATCCAGCGGCAGGATGCCTTTGGACCACAGCGAACCCTGGAACGTCTCGTAAGCGCCACGCTCGTCAGCCAGGTCGCAGGAGGCCTGGATCGCGTAGTAGCTGACCGCTTCCATCGACTTGTCGGCGAACTCGACGGCAGCGTCGGAACCGTAAGGGATGTGCTGCAGGTACAAAGCGTCCTGGAAGCCCATGATGCCCAGACCGACCGGACGGTGCTTGACGTTGGAGTTCTTCGCTTGCGGCACCGAGTAGTAGTTGATGTCGATCACGTTATCGAGCATGCGCACGGCGGTGTTCACGGTGCGTTGCAGCTTGGCGGTGTCCAGCTTGCCATCCACGATGTGGTTCGGCAGGTTGATCGAACCCAGGTTGCAAACGGCGATCTCGTCCTTGTTGGTGTTCAAGGTGATCTCGGTGCACAGGTTCGAGCTGTGAACCACGCCGACGTGCTGCTGCGGGCTGCGCAGGTTGCACGGGTCTTTGAAGGTCAGCCATGGGTGGCCGGTTTCAAACAGCATGGAGAGCATTTTGCGCCACAGGTCTTTGGCCTGGATGGTCTTGAACAGTTTGACCTTGCCTGGGTATTCGGTCAGGGCTTCGTAGTACTCGTAGCGCTCTTCGAAGGCTTTACCGGTCAGGTCGTGCAGGTCCGGCACTTCGGATGGCGAGAACAGGGTCCACTTGCCGTCATCGAAGACACGCTTCATGAACAGGTCAGGGATCCAGTTGGCGGTGTTCATGTCGTGGGTACGACGACGATCATCACCGGTGTTCTTGCGGAGTTCGATGAACTCTTCGATGTCCATGTGCCAGGTTTCCAGGTAGGCACACACAGCGCCTTTGCGCTTGCCACCCTGGTTAACGGCTACGGCGGTGTCGTTCACTACTTTGAGGAACGGAACCACGCCTTGCGACTTGCCGTTGGTGCCCTTGATGTACGAACCCAGTGCACGCACCGGCGTCCAGTCGTTGCCCAGGCCGCCAGCGAATTTCGACAACATGGCGTTGTCGTGGATCGCGTGGTAGATGCCCGAGAGGTCATCCGGCACGGTAGTCAGGTAGCAGCTCGACAGTTGTGGACGCAGGGTACCGGCGTTGAACAGGGTCGGGGTCGACGACATGTAGTCGAAGGACGACAGCAGGTTGTAGAACTCGATCGCACGGTCTTCTTTCTGCTTCTCTTCGATCGCCAGGCCCATGGCCACGCGCATGAAGAAGATCTGTGGCAGTTCGAAACGAATACCATCCTTGTGGATGAAGTAACGGTCGTACAGGGTTTGCAGGCCCAGGTAGGTGAATTGCTGATCACGCTCGTGGTTGATCGCCTTGCCCAGTTTTTCCAGGTCGAAGGAGGCCAGCACAGGGTTCAGCAGTTCGAACTCGATACCTTTGGCGATGTAAGCCGGCAGTGCCTTGGCGTACAGGTCAGCCATTTCGTGGTGAGTGGCGCTTTCGGCCACACCGAGGAAGCCCAGGCCTTCGGCACGCAGGGTGTCCATCAGCAGGCGGGCGGTCACGAACGAGTAGTTCGGCTCACGCTCAACCAGGGTACGCGCGGTCATTACCAGCGCGGTGTTGACGTCGGTCAGGGCCACGCCGTCGTAGAGGTTTTTCAGGGTTTCGCGCTGGATCAGGTCGCCGTCGACTTCTTCCAGACCTTCGCACGCTTCGGTGACGATGGTGTTCAGACGACCCATGTCCAGCGGCGCCAGGCTACCGTCGGCACGGGTGATGCGGATCGACGGGTGCGCGTTGACCGCTTCTTCGGCCGGTGCGTGGGCAGCGCGTTCTTTCGAACGACCGTCACGGTAGATCACGTAGTCGCGAGCAACTTTCTGCTCACCGGCACGCATCAGGGCCAGTTCGACCTGGTCCTGGATTTCTTCGATGTGGATGGTGCCACCCGACGGCATGCGACGCTTGAAGGTTGCGGTGACCTGTTCGGTCAGACGCGCAACGGTGTCATGGATTCGCGACGAAGCGGCAGCGGTGCCGCCTTCAACTGCGAGGAACGCTTTGGTGATAGCGACGGTGATCTTGTCATCGGTGTAAGGAACGACAGTGCCATTGCGCTTGATCACGCGCAGTTGACCAGGCGCGGTGGCTGCCAGATCCGAATTCGAATCAGCGGCCTGCGGCAAGGTGCCCTGCGGGTTCTCGCGAGTTGTGTCGGTTTGCATGGGGGGTGGTCTCCACATTCTCTATGTTTGTTTGGCACCGTCATGGTGCTCACCGTTCTGTACCGAAGCACTGCAACCGACAAGCGTCGGCGTAACAACTTCGGAACAGTAGGAAAAAGGCTTGTAACGCCGCATCCTTGCCGAAGTCTTTGGCGCCGAACCAAGGCTCGAGCCAAACTCCTTCCAGGGTGACAGTAATGACTGCAACACCCGTACCGTTCCGGTCGTTTCCGGCCTAAAAAACGGTGCCATCCGCAAGTGCGGTTTGGGCTTTGAAAAACTTGCTTGGTTCAACCGGAAACTGGCAATAAAGCACTTGAGTTTCAGGCCCTAAATGTGGTTGGGCGTTTGAGCGGAAAACCCTATATGTAGGGTCTCTCCTTGCGCCGTGCTACAAGATAATGCGTTTCAAGGGTGCTTGCAACGTACTAGCTGTGGATAAACCTGTGCGTAAATTGTGTAAGAAATCCGGAATTCGCGTGTAGGCCGCGAACCTGCTGAGCTAGACCGTCTGTCACTGTTTTTTCACCGCGAAAAACGCTTTAGCGGATTTTTAAGGGCGCGAACCCTATCACAAAAAACCGCCTCGTCCGAACGCATTTACCGACTTGTGTTCTGGCTGTACGCCGTTTATACAATCGGCCCATGTGCAGGCATTGTTATCCTCCAGAAACATGACAAAAGGACGGGAGGATCACGCTAAATATCGCATACCCCTGTAGGAGCTGCCGAAGGCTGCGATCTTTTGATCCTGATCTTGAAAAGCAAGATCAAAAGATCGCAGCCTCGTTTCACTCGACAGCTCCTACAGGGGATTGTGTGTCCGGGCAATCGCCTTCCTTTTATTAATAACAATAGAAAGCAGAGGTCACCGGTGGAGCAACAAGCCTTTCAGGTATTGATCGTCGAGGATGACCAGCGACTGGCCGAACTGACGCGCGACTACTTGCAAGCCAATGGACTGCGCGTGGACATCGAAGGCAACGGTGCGCTGGCAGCGGCGCGGATCATCGGCGAGCAGCCGGACCTGGTGATCCTCGACCTGATGCTGCCCGGTGAAGACGGCTTGAGCATCTGCCGCAAGGTGCGCAATCAATACGACGGGCCGATCCTGATGCTCACCGCGCGCACCGACGATGCCGATCAGATCCAAGGCCTCGACCTCGGTGCCGACGATTACGTGTGCAAACCGGTGCGCCCACGTCTGTTGCTGGCGCGCATTCAAGCCTTGCTGCGACGTAGCGACACACCTGAACCGGTGGCAGAGAAATCCCGTCGCCTGCAGTTCGGTCCGTTGGTGGTCGACGACGCCTTGCGCGAGGCATGGCTGAGCGACAACGGCATCGAGCTGACCAGCGCCGAATTCGATCTGCTCTGGCTGCTGGTGTCCAACGCCGGGCGCATTCTGTCCCGCGAAGAAATCTTCACCGCACTACGCGGCATTGGTTACGACGGTCAGGACCGTTCGATCGATGTGCGCATTTCGCGCATCCGCCCGAAAATCGGCGACGACCCCGACCATCCACGCCTGATCAAGACCATCCGCAGCAAAGGCTACCTGTTCGTCCCGGAAGCCTGCGTAGACCTGCCGCTGTGAACTCGATCTTCCTGCGCATCTACGGCGGCATGTGCGCAGCGATCATTCTGGTGGCGGTGCTCGGCGTGCTCGCGTTGAACCTGCTCAACCAGGTGCGCAGCGAGCAGTACCGCGAACGTCTGGCCCACGGCACGTTCTCGCTGATGGCCGGCAACCTGCAACCGATGAACGAAACCGAACGGCATCGGGCGTTGCTGGTGTGGGAGCGGTTGCTGGGGATTCCGCTGGCGCTGAAGAAGTTTGCCGAAACCGATCTCGATCTGTCCCAGCGCACCCGCGTGCAGCGTGGTCAGGCGCTGGTCGAGCAGACCGGACCGCACGCGGCGAAGGTTTACCGGATGGTCAGCGACAAAGAGCAGCTCGTGCTGGTTGGGGAAGTACAACAGATCAGCGAGCAACTGGCGCGCGCGACCATTTACCTGCTGGCCGATGAGCTGGTGCGCGTACCGGTCGGCGAGCAGCCCAAGCGCCTTGCACAGATAAAGGAAGAGAAGGGCTTCGGTTTCGATCTGCGCCTGGTCACGGTGAACGACGCTGACATGGACGAAGACCAGAGTCGCCGCGTGGCCGAAGGCGACACGGTGATGGCATTGGGCAAGGGCGGCGACTCGATCCGCGTATTTGCCGGCATGGTCGGCACGCCATGGGTACTGGAAATCGGGCCGTTGTATCAGATGAACCCGTATCCGCCGGAATGGCTGGTGCTGATTGCGGCGCTCGGCCTGACCCTGATCGGCCTCATCGTTTATCTGTTGGTGCGTCAGCTCGAGCGGCGTTTGCGTGGCCTTGAAGCAGCGGCCACGCGGATTGCCAAGGGCAGCCTGGAAACCCGTGTGCCGGCGCGCGGTGCCGATTCGGTCGGACGTCTGGCGTCGGCGTTCAACGGTATGGCCGAGCACTTGCAACAGTTGCTGGCGATCCAGCGCGAACTGGTGCGCGCGGTGTCCCACGAATTGCGCACGCCGGTGGCGCGCCTGCGTTTCGGTCTGGAAATGATCGGCTCGGCGACCACGCCGCAAGCGTTGGAAAAGTACCGCGAGGGCATGGATCACGACATCGAAGACCTCGATAAGCTGGTCGACGAGATGCTCACCTATGCGCGACTGGAGCAAGGTTCGCCGGCGCTGACCTTCCAGCGCATCGACCTGGATGCCTTGGTCAATCAAGTGATCGAGGAGCTGGCGCCGTTGCGCGCCGAGGTCACCGTGCAGCGGGGATTGTGCTTGTCTGCTGCTGATAACGATGATGCCTGGGTGGAAGCCGAGCCGCGTTATCTGCATCGAGCGCTGCAGAATCTGGTGAGCAACGCCATGCGTCATGCGCGTTCTAGCGTGACGGTGAGTTATCAGGTCGGGCAATTGCGCTGTCGCGTCGACGTCGAGGATGACGGCCCGGGTGTACCGGAGGTCGCGTGGGAGCGGATTTTCACGCCGTTTCTGCGCCTGGATGACAGCCGTACAAGAGCATCGGGCGGGCATGGTCTGGGCTTGTCGATTGTGCGGCGGATCATTCACTGGCATGACGGCCGGGCGATCATTGGCAAGAGCAAGAGTCTGGGGGGGGCTTGTTTCAGCCTGAGTTGGCCGAGGAATCAGGAGCGCCGCTGAGTATTGTGTTGGCTCGGCAGGCCTCATCGCGAGCAGGCTCACTCCTACAGGGGAACGCATTCCAAATGTAGGAGTGAGCCTGCTCGCGATAGGGTCAGTGCCCGCACCACAAATCTTCAGGCCTGAATGCTGACCAGACTCAACAACTGCCCATCCTGCACCCCGAACTGCGCGTCCAGTTCAGTGCCGTTGTGCCACTCGGCCGACAAATCCGTCAGCAGCCGCAAGCGCACCTCACCCGCCTCAGTCCACTCCAGCACTTCAGCATGCTCGAAATAAAAGCGCTGCTGCACAATCGGATACAGCGCCTTGAACAGGCTCTCTTTCACCGAAAACGTCAGCGTCACCCACAACGCCAGCTGATCCCGCGATGCGGCCGTCATGCGCTGCATTTCTGCCGGCGTAAGGATTTCACCTGCAAGTCGCTCGGCGCGTTCAGTGTCGAGCAGGTTTTCCAGATCCATGCCCAAACCGCGCCAGTGCTGCTTGTTGGCAACAATCGCCGCCGCACGACCGGTGCTGTGGGTGATCGAGCCGCAGATATGCGCAGGCCATATCGGCGCGCGGTCTTCGCCAATCGCCGGCACCACGCTGCTGCCTTCCAATTGCTGCAACGCCGCACGGGCACAAATCCGCCCGGCGAGAAACTCGGCCTGACGCTTGGCCACCGAACGCTGAATGCTCGGCGGCGGCTCGATGGCACTACGGCGAAAGTCATCGCCAAGCAATTGAGCCGGATCGAAGTGAGTACTGAGCAGCACGGTATCAGGCAACACCGTCGGCAACGGCCAATGGCTGTCGAGCGCGGTGCAGCAGGCGGGGAGGGCGGGGGTGAGATTCATGGCGGGCATTTTGCCGGTTAGTCGCGGCAAGGTCGAGATCGGTGGTGCGGCTTTCGCGAGCAGGCTCGCTCCCACACTGGATCTATGCCGCCCAGTAGATCCCCTGTGGGAGCGAGCCTGCTCGCAAAGGCCGCGCCGCGGTGTCTCTGATCAGCTGAAGATTTTCTGCAAGAACGCTTTCATGTCCGCCCAGGATTTTTCATCCGCTGCCTTGTTGTACCCGATGTCCGGACCACCGTGCTCGCCATGGCTCAAGCGATCGGCATCCGGATTGGTGAAGCCATGCTTGGCACCGTCAAGGCTGACAAATTTATAGTCAGCCCCGGCCTTGTCCATTTCCGCCTTGAACGCCGTGACGTTATCCGCCGTAACCATGCTGTCCAGCGCGCCATGCTCGACCAGAATCTTCGCTTTCACACTGCCGGGCGTCGCCGGGGTTTTGGTTGCCAGCGCACCGTGGAAACTCACCACGCCCGCCAGCGGCTCTCCTTGGCGCGCCGCGTTCAGCACCACCGCACCGCCGAAGCAGTAACCGATGGCGGCAATTTTATTCACGTCGGTCTGCGGCTGCTTCTTCAACAAATCCAGCCCGGCCTCGAAGCGCTTGCTGGAAGCCGCCGCATCCTGGCTCGCGGCCTGCATGAACGCCATCGCGTCTTTCGGGTGCTCAGTGTTCTTGCCTTCGCCGTACATATCAATGGCCAGGGCGCTGTAGCCGAGTTCGGCCAAATTCCGCGCGCGGCGCTTGGCGTAATCGTTCAGGCCCCACCATTCATGCACCACGACGACACCCGGACGCTTGCCTTTGATGGCGTCGTCATAGGCGTAGTAGCCGATCAACTTTGTGCCATCGGCACTTTGGTAGGGAATTTCCTCGGTCTTGATCGCAGCCTGAGTAAGGCTGCTGACGGCCAGCAAGGTGAGGGCAAGGAACAGGCGCATGGTCGGATCTCCTGACAATAAAAGGTCAGATCAGCCTAGTTCATTTGGTTCAGGTCAGGTTCAGAGACGGTTCAGGGGCGGTACAGGGGGAGGTCAGTAACCTTGCGCCATACCCAAACAGCACTGTGAAAGAGGAAATACCCATGACTTTTAACAAACTGTTGCTGGCATTGACCGTAATGAGCGCCAGTATCGCGGCCCAGGCCGACACCACTTCCAACTTCGCCGGCCTGTCCTTCGGCCAGACCAGCGACAAGATCGACAAGTCCCACGCACTGAACAACAACCTCGACCACCCGAACGCCACTGGCGCGATCGACGGCAACAACACCTACGGCGTACGCCTCGGTCAGCAAAACAGCCAGGGTCGCTACTACGCCACCTACGACAACGTGTCGGGCTCGCACAATGGCATTAAACTGCGTCAGGAAAACCTGTTGGGCAGCTACGATCTGTTCTACCCAGTGGGCGGCAGCACCAAGTTGTTCGGCGGTGCAACGGCCGGTCTGACCAAACTGACTCAGGAGTCGCCAGGCTTTAGCCGCGACAGTGATATCGGTTATGCCGTCGGTGGTCAGTTGGGTGTGTTGCAACAAGTATCGCAAAACACTTCGGTCGAACTCGGTTACCGTTACCTGCGCAGCAACGCCAGCACCGAGATGAGCGAGCGCGGTGGCAGCAAGCAGGGCTCGCTGGATTTGACCAGCAGCGCGCAGACTTACCTGTCGGCTAACTACAATTTCTAAGGAGTTGCCAGCAGGTTCAATGTGGGAGCGAGCCTGCTCGCGAAAGCGCCGGTTCAGTCGATGAGATGTCGACTGAACCATCGCCTTCGCGAGCAGGCTCGCTCCCACAGGTGTGTGACTGGAGATTCTGATTTACCCGGGAGAGCGTTATGAAACTGTTGGTCGTCGAAGATGAAGCGCTGTTGCGCCATCACCTGCAAACCCGCCTGACGGAGAGCGGTCACGTGGTCGAGTCCGTGGCCAATGCCGAAGAGGCGCTGTACCAGACCGGACAGTTCAACTTTGACCTGGCGGTGATCGATCTCGGCCTGCCGGGCATGGGTGGTCTCGACCTGATTCGCCAGTTGCGCGCGGGCGGCAAGACCTTCCCGATCCTGATCCTCACCGCGCGCGGCAACTGGCAGGACAAGGTCGAAGGCCTCGCCGCCGGTGCCGACGATTACGTGGTCAAGCCGTTCCAGTTCGAAGAACTCGACGCACGCCTGAATGCCTTGCTGCGCCGTTCCAGCGGTTTCACCCAGTCGACCATCGTCGCCGGGCCGCTGTTGCTCGACCTCAATCGCAAACAGGCGACCCTCGACGAGCAACCGCTGGCACTGACCGCCTACGAGTACCGCATCCTTGAATATCTGATGCGTCATCACCAGCAAGTGGTGCCCAAGGATCGCTTGATGGAGCAGCTCTATCCGGATGACGACGAGCGCGATCCGAATGTCATCGAAGTGCTGGTCGGGCGCTTGCGCCGCAAACTTGAAGGCCCGGCCGGGTTCAAGCCGATCGACACCGTGCGCGGCCTCGGTTACCTGTTCAATGAGCGCTGCACTTGATTCGTTCTCTTCGCGTTCGCTTGATGCTCGCCGCCACCACGTTGGCGGTGTTGTTCATGCTCGCCTTGCTCCCGGCCATGCAAGGCGCGTTCAGCCTGGCGTTGCAGGATTCGATCGAACAACGCCTGGCCTCGGACGTCACCACGCTGATCTCTGCCGCACGCATCGAAAACGGTCGGCTAGTGATGCCCAATCAGTTGCCGGATGAGCGCTTCAATCTCACCGATTTCCGTTTGCTCGGCTACATCTACGATCGCGAAGGGCATCTGGTCTGGCGCTCGAAAGCCACCCAGGAAGAGCAGATCAACTACAAGCCGCGTTATGACGGCCTCGGCAATGAGTTCGCGCGGATTCGTGAAACCAACGGCCAGGAATTCTTTGTCTACGACGTCGAAGTCAAACTGCTCGGCGGCAAAAGCGCGGCGTTCAGCATCGTTGCCCTGCAACCGGTGCGCGAGTACGAAACCACTCTCGAAGGCCTGCGCGAAAATCTCTATCTGGGCTTCGGTGCAGCGTTGCTGGTGCTGCTGGCACTGCTATGGATCGGCCTGACCTGGGGTCTCAAAGCGCTGCGCCGGCTCAGTCAGGAGCTCGACGAAATCGAGGGCGGCACCCGGGAAAGTCTCACTGAACAACATCCGCGCGAGTTGCTGCGTCTGACCGGCTCGCTCAACCGCTTGCTGCACAGCGAGCGTCAGCAGCGCAGTCGTTATCGCGACTCTCTCGATGACTTGGCGCACAGCCTGAAAACCCCGTTGGCGGTGTTGCAAGGCGTCAGCGAGGACATGGCTCAACGTCCCGAAGAACGCGATCAGGCCTGGGTGCTGCAAAGCCAGATCGAACGCATGAGCCAGCAGATCAGCTATCAACTGCAACGGGCCAGTTTGCGCAAAAGCGGACTGGTGCGACACCAGGTGCGCTTGCAACCGGTGCTCAAAAGCCTGTGCGACACTCTCGACAAGGTGTACCGCGACAAGCATGTGCGCGTGGCCTTTGATCTGCCTGAGCACTGCTATGTGCCGATCGAGCAGGGTGCCTTGCTGGAGATGATGGGCAACTTGCTGGAAAACGCTTATCGCCTGTGTCTGGGCGAAGTGCGTATCAGCGTGCGTGAGACTCTGGCCGGGATTGAACTGTGCGTCGAAGATGACGGCCCGGGCGTACCACCGGATCAGCGGGCGCGGATTCTGGAACGTGGTGAACGACTGGATGCCCAGCATCCGGGGCAGGGGATCGGCTTGGCGGTGGTCAAGGACATTATCGAAAGCTACAACGCCAAGTTGGCCTTGGGCGATTCGCCGATGGGTGGGGCGGCGTTCAGGATTCATTTTCCGGCGGTGTGATCGCGAGTGCCCTCACCCCAGCCCTCCCGAAGCGTCGGACCGCCCAGAGGGAGAGGGGGTCGACCGAGGTGTCTGGCGTTATACATCGACCTGAAATAGCCAGTCGATTATGGATTCAGTAGCGATGTTTCAGGTCGGCGTACTTCTTGAGCATCCCTCAATTAGCCCCCTCTCCCTGAGGGTGTCTGGCGTTTTACATTGACTTGAAATAGCCAGTCGATTTTGGATTCAGTAGAGAGCGTTCAGGTCGGCGTACATCTTGAACATCCCCCAATCAGTCCCCTCTCCCTCCGGGAGAGGGTTAGGGTGAGGGGCTTTTGATTTATAGCCTCATTGCTCCTGCGCCCGATAAGCCCCCGGCGTCAGCCCCGTCCACTTCTTGAACGCCCGGTGAAACGCCGACGGCTCGGAAAACCCGAGCTGCTCGGCAATCTGCTGCAACGACAGATCAGCCCGGCTCAAATGATAAATGGCGATATCCCGCCGCAACTGATCCTTCAACTCCTGAAAACTCGTGCCTTCCTCACGCAAGTGCCGGCGCAAGGTCTGCGGGCTGATGTGCAAGTGTGCCGCCACCGCGTCCAGATCCGGCCAATTTGCAGTGTCACGGCTGAGCAAGCGGCGCAGACGGCTGCTCAGACTGTCGCCGTCGTCCGGACGTGAGAGCAGGTCGGCGGGGGAGCGTTCGAGGAAGTGTTTGAGCGTGCGTTCGTCCTGCAGCAGCGGCATAGACAGATAGCGGCTGTGGAATAAAAGGCTGCTTTGCTCGGTGCCGAAGGTCAGCGGGCAGGGAAACAGCAGATCGTATTCGGCACCATGCTCGGGGCGCGGATAGCTGAAGCTCGCCTGTTCGAGGCGAATCCGCTGGCCGATCAGCCAACTGCCGAGGCGATGCCAGATCACCAGCAGGCTCTCAGTGAGAAAGTGATCGGGATCCCACAATTGTGAATCGTCGAGGCTCAGGCGCACCCATTCGTCTTCGCGCGTCAGGCTCAGGCGCGGGGCTTCGGGGAATAGGCTATAAAACAATAAGCCGCGTTGCAGGGCTTTTTCCAGATTGCGGCAGTGAATCGAGGCATGGCACATCATGGCGAAACTGCCGGGTTTGCTTGGTGCGTTGCCAAAACCCAGGTATTCGTCGTCCAGCGCCAGCCACAGGCCCTGAATCAACCGGGTGAATTGTTCCGGGGCAATGCGCGCGCGTGGCTCATCGAGCAGCTCCGGGCTGATGCCCAGTTGCAACAGCAGGCCGGAGTAATCGAACCCTTGGCGGCGTGCGCCACCGAGGGCGGCACGGGCGAAATGACTGGCAATGGTGCGTTCGCGCATAAACGGCAGATCCTTCCTCAGGCGCCGGATGGTAGCCGGCGGCTGGACACGCCTACAAGGCGGATTTCCGCCAAATTGTAGGACGAGAAGCGGCGAGTTGGCGGAAATCCGCCACACTTGAGTCACCGAATGGTGACATCCATGCAGCTGTAATCCCTGATATCAAAAGGCTTGCAGGCAATCGCACCAAAGTGGCACGACGTTTGCGATACAAGCCACAGAAGCGTGCGTTTGGCCCTGATGGAAAACGCTGCTCCAACAACAAATCCCTCCAGTGCAGGAGGGTTCGCAATTAAGGTTTCGCGGCCAACAGATGGATGTTGCCACGCGGGACGCTTGAGGAAACCTGCAATGACGACTCGTCAGCCACTGTACAAATCCCTGTATTTCCAGGTGATCGTTGCCATCGCCATCGGCATCCTGCTTGGTCACTTCTACCCTCAGACCGGTGTGGCCCTCAAGCCGCTGGGTGACGGGTTCATCAAACTGATCAAAATGGTCATCGCCCCGATCATCTTCTGTACCGTTGTCAGCGGCATCGCCGGCATGCAGAACATGAAATCCGTGGGCAAGACTGGCGGCTACGCGCTGCTGTACTTCGAAATTGTTTCCACCATTGCCCTGCTGATCGGTCTGATCGTGGTCAACGTTGTGCAACCGGGCGCCGGCATGCACATCGACGTCACCACCCTGGACGCCTCGAAAATCGCCACTTATGTGACGGCCAGTAAAGACCAGAGCATTGTCGGTTTCCTCCTCAATGTAATCCCGAACACCATCGTCGGCGCGTTCGCCACCGGTGACATCCTGCAAGTGCTGATGTTCTCGGTGATCTTCGGCTACGCCCTGCATCGCTTGGGTTCGTACGGTCGTCCGCTGCTGGACATGATCGATCGCTTCGCCCACGTGATGTTCAACATCATCAACATGATCATGAAACTGGCGCCGCTGGGTGCTTTCGGCGCGATGGCCTTCACCATCGGTGCCTACGGCGTCGGCTCGCTGGTGCAACTGGGCCAGTTGATGATCTGCTTCTACATCACCTGCATCCTGTTCGTGGTGGTGGTGCTGGGTGCGATCTGCCGTGCTCACGGTTTCAGCGTGTTTAAACTGGTGCGTTACATCCGTGAAGAGCTGTTGATCGTACTGGGCACGTCCTCCTCGGAATCGGCACTGCCACGCATGCTGATCAAGATGGAGCGTCTGGGCGCGAAGAAATCCGTCGTGGGTCTGGTGATCCCGACCGGTTACTCGTTCAACCTCGACGGTACTTCGATCTACCTGACCATGGCGGCCGTGTTCATCGCTCAGGCGACCGACACCCACATGGACATCACCCACCAGATCACTCTGCTGCTGGTATTGCTGCTGTCCTCCAAAGGCGCGGCTGGCGTGACCGGTTCGGGCTTCATCGTGCTGGCCGCGACCCTGTCGGCGGTAGGTCACCTGCCGGTGGCCGGTCTGGCGCTGATCCTCGGTATCGACCGCTTTATGTCCGAAGCCCGCGCACTGACCAACCTGGTCGGTAACGCGGTAGCCACCATCGTGGTTGCCAAGTGGGTCAAGGAACTGGATACCGATCAGCTGCAAACCGAGCTGGCCTCGGGCGGCCGCGGTATCGCTGATACCCGTCCGGAAGATGATCTGGGTGTGGCTGAAGGCCCAACCCCAAGCAATGTGAAGTAAGCACTGCTTGCCTGGAAAAACCCGCTTCGGCGGGTTTTTTCTTGCCTGCGATTTGAGCGTAACGGTCACACCCGCTGACATTTCCGGTGATTGCCGTAGGCGGTATCGCTGCCTAGGCTGAGTGCATCGCCCAAGGAGTTCGCCCATGTCCGCACCGCTGGCCTCACTGAAAATCCTCGATTTCTCAACATTGCTACCCGGGCCATTCGCCTCGCTGTTGCTGGCGGACATGGGCGCTGAAGTGCTGCGCATCGAATCGCCGACGCGCATGGACCTGCTGCGGGTATTGCCGCCGCATGATGGCGGAGTCTCGGCCAGTCACGCCTACCTCAATCGCAACAAGCGCAGCCTGGCGCTGGATTTGAAGCAGCCCGAAGCTCTGGAAGTGGTCAAGCAGTTGCTGGGCGATTACGACATCGTGTTGGAACAGTTTCGCCCCGGTGTGATGGAACGTCTGGGTCTGGGTTATGACGCGCTGAAGGCGATCAATCCGAAGCTGATCTACGTGTCGATCACCGGTTACGGCCAGACCGGGCCGTACAAGGATCGCGCCGGGCATGACATCAACTATCTGGCGCTGGCCGGGCTTTCCAGTTACACCGGGCGCGCCGACAGCGGCCCGTTGCCGCTGGGCATGCAAGTGGCGGATGTCGCCGGTGGTTCGCTGCATGGGGTGATCGGCTTGTTGGCGGCGGTGATTGCGCGGCAGCAGAGCGGGCAGGGCACGCATCTGGATGTGAGCATGACCGATTGCGCATTCAGCCTGAATGCCATGGCCGGTTCCGGCTATCTGGCTTGCGGCGAAGAACCAGCGTGGGAGGATCAGATGCTCAATGGCGGTAGTTTTTACGATTATTACCGATCCCGTGATGGCCGCTGGATGTCGGTAGGCAGTCTGGAGCCGGGGTTCATGCAGCAACTGTGTACGGCGCTGGGGCGGCCGGATTTGGCGGCGCAGGGTTTGTCGCCCAAGCCTGAGCAGCAGCGGGCGTTGAAATACGCGCTGACGGTGGAGTTCGAAAAGCATGACTTTGCCGAACTGTGCGAAATGTTTGCCGGGATCGATGCGTGTGTCGAGCCGGTGTTGAGTCTGGGTGAGGCGGTGCGCCATCCGCAGTTGCAGGCTCGGAAACTGGTGACGCAGGTGCCGCGCGGGGATGGCACGACGCAGGCGCAAATGGCCTGTCCGTTGAAGTTTTCCAAAGCGTTGCCGGCGCCGCGGCATGTTGGCGCGGTGTTGGGGCAGCATACGGATCAGGTGTTGGCGGAGTTGGGGCTTAGTGCTGAGCGGATTGCCGAATTGCGTGCTTCCAAAGTGATTCTCTAGTGCCTGTACCGGCTCCTTCGCGAGCAGGCTCGCTCCCACAGTGGGCCGCATTCCAAATGTGGGAGCGAGCCTGCTCGCGAAGGGGCCGGCACAGGCACCGCAAATCCGGGCTATTCGACGCGCATCTCACCACTGAACACCAAGGTATTCCGGCAGCGCCGACACAAATACCGCCGCCCCTGCCGCACCAGACTATGGCGCTGCGCCGAAAACGGAAAATCGCTGTCCGCGCACGGGCATTTGTAGATATAGCGGGTCACGCTGCGGCGTTTGATTGCATAGGTGTGGCAGCGATCCGGCGGCAGTTCGTAAACGCCGCGCATGATCAATTGCCATTCCTCGCCATGCGGCTGGATACGGTCGCCGAACAGCTGATGGGCGATCAGGTGCGCGACTTCGTGGGCCACGGTCTGCTTGAGGAAGTGTTCGGTGTTTTCCCGGTACAGCTGCGGATTGAAGCGCAGCAGATTCTCGTGCAGATGCGCGACACCGGCTTTTTGCCCGCGCAGCTTGAGGCTGACGACAGGGCGTGGGAAAGAACGTTTGAAAAAGGATTCAGCGAGTTGGTAACAGTCTTCGACGCGGGTATTGAGTTGCTCGGGCATGCTTGATGGATCTCCAGAGGCGTCGAGTATGCCGCAACCCTGTGGACTTGCGAATCGCCGAGCTGCCGAATGGTCATCCTTGAAACGACAAGGCCGCCTTGCGGCGGCCTGTGATCAGCCTGTCGAGTCAGTTCGTATACACAGGCCCGACGCCCAGCCCCCAGACAATCACGGTGAATGCCATGATGGCGACCAGCACCACCAGACCCACCGCCAGCACCGAACTGGAAAACAGGAAGCCCTCGTCCGACGGAATATTCATGAACGTCGGCAGCCCAACGTACAACAGATAAACCGTGTAGCAGATGGCCGCTGTGCCGACGATCATCCCCAGCCACATATGCGGATACAGCGCCGCCAGACCGCCGACGAACAACGGTGTCGCGGTATAAGTGGCAAATGCGACACAACGGGCCAGACTCGGGTTGGCGTCATAGGTACGCGCCATCCAGTGCACGAAGGCACCCATGACCGCGACGCCGCCGAGCATGGCCAGGTACGACATGATCGTCATCCACAGTGCGCTTTCAAAGGTCAGCATCACCGGCGCGCGGTTACCGATCACCCAGCCGACCTGAGTAGTGCCGATAAACGCCGAGACAGCGGGGATCGCCGCCAGAATCAACGTGTGGGTGAGGTACATGTGGCTGATGCTTTCCTCTTGGTCGCCACGGATTTCCTTCCATTCCTGATCGGGGTGGGTAAAAAGTCCCACTACGTGATGGATCATGCCAGTCACTCCTCTTGTTATTGCCATCGCCCCCCAGCGGAGCGCCTACGGGCCAAGGTGGCCGAGCAAATACAGGTCTTCAGATGTGTGCGACCTTATGTCGCAGTATAGAAAGGTCTTACCCGCACAGGTATTAGGGGCTTAGAGCAAATCGCGCTGTAAACAGGGCGGGTAATCGCCTCGGGGTCTGTTAACCCGTTGTCGGCTGACCGCGACAACCTGTGCCCACAACGCCGGGGTTTTTGCGTAAAATGCCGGCCTTTCGTCACACCTCACGGATTTCGCGTCATGGGCACTCTTACGGTCAACCAGAACAAACTGCAAAAGCGCCTGCGCCGCCTGGCCGGCGAAGCGGTTGCTGACTTCAACATGATTGAAGACGGCGACAAGGTCATGGTCTGCCTGTCCGGGGGCAAGGACAGCTACACCATGCTCGACGTGCTCCTGCACCTGCAGAAGGTTGCCCCGATCAAGTTCGAGATCGTCGCGGTGAACATGGACCAGAAGCAGCCGGGGTTCCCAGAGCATGTGCTGCCGGCCTATCTGAAAGAGCTGGGCGTCGAGTACCACATCGTCGAGAAAGACACCTATTCGGTGGTCAAGGAACTGATCCCGGAAGGCAAGACCACCTGCTCGCTGTGTTCGCGCCTGCGTCGCGGCACGCTGTACACCTTTGCCGATGAAATCGGTGCGACGAAAATGGCCCTCGGTCATCACCGCGACGACATCGTCGAGACGTTCTTCCTCAACATGTTCTTCAACGGTTCGCTTAAAGCCATGCCGCCGAAGCTGCGCGCCGATGACGGCCGCAACGTGGTGATTCGTCCACTGGCGTACTGCAACGAGAAAGACATTCAGGCGTACTCGGATTTGAAGGAGTTCCCGATCATCCCGTGCAACCTCTGCGGTTCGCAGGAAAACCTGCAACGTCAGGTGGTCAAGGAAATGCTTCTGGACTGGGAGCGCAAGACCCCCGGTCGAACTGAAAGCATCTTCCGCAGTCTGCAGAACGTGATCCCGTCGCAACTGGCCGATCGCAACCTGTTCGACTTCACCAGCCTGAAGATCGACGAGACCGCGGCTTCGCGCTTCGTTAACGTCGTCAACCTGTAAACAACTTCAAATGTGGGAGCGAGCCTGCTCGCGAAAGCGGTGTGTCATTCAACTGATTTGTTGACTGAGACTCCCACTTCGCGAGCAGGCTCGCTCCCACGTTGGTTTCTTCGCTTCATTCAATAGGAGAGGGCATGCGCGATTACAAGTGGCTGCACGAATACTGTCTGAACCGCTTCGGTTCGGCGGCTGAACTGGAAGCCCATCTGCCCGTTCCCAAAACCCCGGCGCAACTGCGCAAGATCAGCGACGACCGCTACCTCTCGACCATGGCCCTGCGCGTGTTCCGTGCCGGCCTCAAGCACAGCCTGGTCGACGCCAAGTGGCCGGCCTTCGAAGAAGTGTTCTTCAAGTTCGACCCGGAAAAAGTCGTGCTGATGAGCGCCGAACACCTTGAGCGTCTGATGCAGGACGCGCGGATCATTCGCCATCTCGGCAAACTGAAAAGCGTGCCGCGCAATGCGCAGTTCATTCTCGATGTGGAGAAGGAGAAGGGCAGTTTCGGTGCGCTGATTGCCGACTGGCCGGTGACCGATATCGTCGGTTTATGGACGTACCTGAAAAAGCACGGCCATCAACTGGGCGGGCTGTCGGCACCGCGGTTTTTGCGCATGGTTGGCAAGGACACGTTCGTGCCGAGCTACGACGTGGTCGCGGCGCTGAATGCACAGAAGATTGTCGACAAGGTGCCGACCAGTCTGCGCGATCTGGCGATCGTGCAGGATGTGTTCAACCAGTGGCACGAACAGAGTGGCGGGCGGGCGATGAGCCAGATTTCGATGATGCTCGCTTACACCGTTAACCATTAACACCGCGTCGCCCCATTCGCGAGCAGGCTCGTTCCCACAGTTTGGAATGCTTTCCCCTGTGGGAGCGAGCCTGCTCGCGAAGGCGTCCGTTTAGGCGACGGAGATCTCGCCTTCACCTGCCAACTTGCGATTCAGCTGATACCGCCACCGCACATACAGCAGCGCCGAGCAGAACACCGCCAGGCTCGCAACCATCTCCAGCACGCCAAACCACTGCCGGTTCGGGTCATACGCCGCCAGTGCGCCCTTGATGAAATACAGATTCACCACAAAACACATCCATGAATGCCCACGGGCGCTGCCCATGATCATCGCCGGCGCAAGGACAATCCACGGGATCAACTCGACCAGCAGAATCACCCACGGCCGTGCACCATGCAGGTCGGCGAAGACCAGATAGTACGCAGCGAGCAATCCGGCCAAAGCGAAAAAGCTCAGCAGGCTGACAACCCGCATCGCTTTCACGCGCGGCTCAAGCCACTCGACACTCGGCAGAATCTTCGGCTTCTTCGCCATCTCAGCCCACCAGTTTCTGAGCGGTTTTCGCCAGCCGCAGACCCAGCGCGCGACACAGCGCCACTTCATGCTGATCGAGACCACTTTTGCCGTCAGCCCCGGCGTGATGGCTGGCACCGTAAGGCGTACCGCCGCCCTGGGTTTCCAGCAACGCCGACTCGCTGTACGGCAGACCGGTGATGAGCATGCCGTGGTGCAACAGCGGCAGCATCATCGACAGCAGCGTGGTTTCCTGACCGCCGTGCAGGCTGGCGGTGGAGGTGAACACGCCGGCCGGTTTACCGACGAGCGCGCCGGTCAGCCACAGGTTGCTGGTGCCGTCGAGAAAGTACTTCAGCGGCGCGGCCATGTTGCCGAAACGCGTCGGGCTGCCGAGGGCCAGGCCGGCGCAGTTCTTCAGGTCATCGAGCGTGGCATACAGCGCGCCTTCGTCCGGTATGGCCGGGGCCACGGCTTCGCACTCGGTAGAGATTGCCGGCACGGTGCGCAAACGCGCTTCGAGACCGGCCTGCTCGACACCACGGGCAATCTGCCGGGCCATCTCGTTGGTCGAGCCGTTGCGGCTGTAATACAGCACCAGAATGTACGGCGCGCTCACGGCAACAACTCCAGGATATTTTCCGGTGGACGACCGATGACGGCTTTGTCGCCGGCTTCGAGAATCGGCCGTTCCATCAGTTTTGGATGCTGGGCGATTGCGTCGATCAATTGCGCTTCGCTGAGGCTTTCGTCCGCCAGCTGAAGCATTTTGTATTCATCTTCCCCGCTGCGCAGCAATTGGCGTGCGCTGATCCCGAGCTTGCTGAGCAGGGCCTTGATTTGCGCCGCGCTCAAAGGGGTTTCGAGGTAACGCACGACGTTCGGGGTCAGGCCGCGGGCTTCAAGAAGTTCCAGCGCGCCGCGGGATTTCGAGCAGCGCGGATTGTGATAAAGCGTCAGATCGGTCATGGCGGGTCGCTTCTGGCGTAAAGTGGCGGCTATTCTAACTGTGCAGCGCGCAATCCAGAACCTTCGGAGGCAATGGGTCGCAGGCGCCTTCAAATTTTCACAAGGAACACGACATGACACGGCGATTGGCAGCGGCATTGACGATAATCGGGGCGTTGATGCTGGGGGGCTGCGGCAATGATTACGGTATCGACCAGAATGGTCAGAAAGTAGCGTCCGAGCGCTTGGACAAACAGTGGGTAGTGCTCAACTACTGGGCTGAATGGTGTGGCCCGTGCCGGACCGAAATTCCGGAACTCAATCATCTGGCTGATGAATTGAAGAGCAAGAACGTTGGCGTCTTCGGGGTCAACTTCGACAACGTGCAGGGTGTGGAGCTGAAAGACGCCAGCGAGAAGCTGGGCATCAAGTTCACCGTGCTGGCGCAGGATCCGGCGGAGTTGTTCGAGTTGCCGCGCAGTGAGGCACTGCCGGTGACGTACATCATCGACAACAAGGGCAAGGTGCGTGAGCAGTTGATGGGGGAGCAGACGGCGGCGGGGGTGATGGCGAAGCTTGAGGCGTTGCAGGCGACCCAGTAACGTCAAAAGCCCCTCACCCCAGCCCTCTCCCGGAGGGAGAGGGGGCCGACCGAGGTGTCTGACGGGTTACATCGACCTGAGAGATTGAGTCGATTGTGAATTCACCAAAACCAGATCCGCTCGATTAGGCAGTCGCCAGAGCGGGATTCGATCGATTATGGATTCGGCGATGGCCGTTCAGGTCGGCGTAGCTCCCCAATATCCCCCAATCAGTCCCCTCTCCCTTTGGGAGAGGGCTAGGGTGAGGGCTTTGGCAGACTCACCGACCTAAAAGATCCAGTCGATTATGGATTCTGCATAGGCCGTTCAGGTCGGCGTAGCTCTCCAATATCCCCCAATCAGTCCCCTCTCCCTCTGGGAGAGGGTCAGGGTGAGGGCTTTTTAGCCTTCTTCCAGCCACCAGCGCAACGGCTTGCCTTCAGCCGGCCAGAAGCGCATCTGCTCGATCGGCGAGATGTCCCAGCGCTGGACATGCTCCAGCGCCTGCAGAAAGCGTTGTTCCTGCTCCATCAGCGCCGGGGCGCACAGTTTGCGGGTCTTGCCGATCTTGCCGAAGGTCAGCTTGTCACCTTCCAGCGTGTACGGCGCGAACCAATGGTTGCAGCCACCGTTGCCGTAGGCGCGACCATCATCGCCGAGGGTCACGGTCAAATGGCTGTAATCCATCAACGGCCGCTCGCCGATCCACTCCAGAATGTAGCTGCGGTTCTGTTGCAGTTGCACGGGTTCGGCGGCGCAACCCACCAGGCCGGCACCCACCAGCGCGGTCAGGGCAAGGCGTTTCATCACGCAGGCTCCTGGCATTTCGGGCACAGGTGTTTATCGCCGACCGCTTTCCAGCCGAGCTCGGCGATACGTGCGGTGGCAGCCGGTTTCTCAGCGGTTTTGCCGAGTTTGGCGTCTACAGCGAATTCGAAGCTCAGCTCTTTGGCACAGCTGTCGCAGTTGACCTGCCAGGTGTGGATCGCCAGTTCACCGAACACTGGGCCCGTGGTCATCGCGGTCCATTGGCCCGGTGGGTTGATCAGGTGGCGGACGGTTTCAACGGTCAGGCGCATGGACAAGTCCTTGCTGCCTTTGAGGGTGACCAGCAGGGCGTCACCGATGCGGATCGAGCCACCGTTGCCGGTGACCTGATAGCGGCCTGGAACGAGGGCGCGGCATTCGGTGAGGGTATGTTGCGGGTTCATCAGGGTGTAGCGGAAATCGTGTTCGACCATGGGTCCTCCAAATATGCGCGACATGCTAGCACGGGCTTGATTGCAGAATGATGCGCGCGTGCGACCTTCGATCCGGTTCAAATGAAGCGACGCTCATGGCAAACTGCCGGCCTCGACTCTGAAGGAACGGAACATGGCGCTGATCGAATGTTATGAATGCAAGAAGAGCATCAGCTCCGAAGCCAACGCGTGCATTCATTGCGGGGCTCCAATGGCGGAGCAAGCAGTACACGCGCAGACCGCAGCCGCGCCCATACAGGCTGCAACAATTTCGTTCGGCAGTCTGCCGCGTAACAAGGCAGTGCCCGAAGTCAGTGCGCCAGCGCCTGAACCGCAACCTTTACCGAAAGTCATGCCGGCCGCCGCGCGGCGTCGGCGCCAGCAGCCAACCGAGCAACCTGTTGCCGAGCAGGCCAATGCCGACGGCAGTCGTCCGGTGGAAGGCTGGCTGAAGATCATGATCTTCCTGCTGCCGATGGTTTTCGTCTGGTTCCTGCTGCGCTACGGCCACTCGATGAAACAGCGCTTTTTTGGCTTCGGCTGGCTGGCGTTGCTGATTCTGGCGTCTTCGCTTTCACCGAAATAAGCTGAAAGAAATCTCAGCCCTCGACCTGGTTCTGTGGCGTTCCCGCCGCCCAGGTCGCGATGTTGTGCAAGGTCGTCGCGGCAATTGCGCCCAATGCTTCACGCGTCAAAAAGGCCTGATGCGCGGTGATGATCACGTTCGGAAAAGTCAGCAACCGCGCCAGCACATCGTCCTGCAAGGGCAGGTCGGAGCGATCCTCGAAAAACAGTTGCGCCTCTTCTTCATAGACATCCAGGCCGAGATAGCCGAGCTGGCCGTCCTTCAAGGCGTCAATCAGCGCCGGGGTGTCGACCAGGCCGCCGCGACCGGTATTGATGAGCATCGCGCCCGCCTGCATGTGCGCCAGTGAATCGCGGTTGATCAGGTGTTTGCTGTGCTCGTTGAGCGGGCAGTGCAGGCTGATGATCCGCGACTGCGCGAGCAGTTCCGGCAGGCTCAGATAGCGCGCACCCAATGCCAGAACATCCGGGTTGGGAAAGGGGTCGTAGGCGAGCAGCTCACAACCGAAACCGCGCATGATTTTCGCGAAGGTCGCGCCGATCTGCCCGGTGCCGACAATGCCCACGGTTTTGCCGACCAGATCGAAACCGGTCAGACCGTGCAGGCTGAAGTCGCCCTCACGGGTACGGTTATAGGCGCGGTGCAGACGACGGTTGAGGGCGAGGATCAGCGCCACGGCGTGTTCGGCCACCGCATGTGGCGAGTAGGCCGGTACTCGCACCACGGCCAGTCCCAGGCGTTTCGCCGCAGCCAGGTCGACATGGTTGTAACCGGCCGAGCGCAGGGCAATCAGGCGCGTGCCGCCCGCAGCCAGGCGCTCCAGTACCGCAGCGCTGAGGTCGTCATTGATAAACGCGCAGACCACTTCATGTTCGTTGGCCAGCGCCGCCGTATCGAGACTGAGCCGGGCCGGTTGAAAGTGCAACTCGATACCCGCCGGGCAATCGGCGGCGAGGAAGCTGTCGCGGTCATAGGTCTGGCTACTGAAAACGAGCGTGCGCATGAAATCCTCCTGGAACATCGACACGGATTGAATCACCTGACCCCACTTTAGCGCTGCCGGTGTTGGCCGGTATTGCCGTGGATCAGGCGCTGATCTTCGCTTGCGCCGCGAGCCCGTTGATCGCCCGCTCCAGTTCTTCCAGCGCTGCCACGGCCTTCGGGTCGCCCTGCTTGAGCAGGGTTTCGCTGCGCTGGCAGGCCGCGCGCAATTGCGGTACGCCGCAATAACGGGTGGCACCGTGGAGGCGATGGACGCGCTCGATCAAGGCGTTCTGGTCGCGGTTTTCGCACGCCGTACGAATGGCTTCGCGGTCGGCTTCCAGTGAGGCGAGCAGCATGGCCAGCATGTCCGCAGCGAGATCAGCCTTGCCGGCGGCCAGACGCAAACCTTCCTCGTGATCGAGCACCGGCAGTTCATTGTTGCCAGCGGAATTTTCGCTGGTCCGCTCCGGCCCTTGATTGCGCAAGGCCAGACCGGTCCATTTCAGCACCACCTGCGCCAGTTGCCGCTCGCTGATCGGTTTGGTCAGATAGTCGTCCATGCCGCTTTGCAGCAGCGCGCGTTTTTCGTTGGCCATGGCGTGGGCGGTGAGGGCGACAATCGGCAGCGGCGTGCAGTGTCGCTCGCTTTCCCATTGGCGAATGGTTTCGGTGCTCTGGCGACCGTCCATGCCCGGCATCTGTACGTCCATCAACACCAGATCGAAGGATTCGTTCTGCACCGCTTTGACCGCCGCGTAACCACTTTCCACTGCGAGCACCTTGGCACCCATGTCTTCGAGCAGGGTCTGCACCAGCAGCAGGTTGGCCGGGTTGTCGTCGACGCACAGCACTTTCGGCGCGCGGCTCGACAACGGTTCGCCCGGCTCGTTGCGTGGTTGGCGGGGATTGGCCAGATCGGATAACGCCCGACGCAATTTGCGCGTACAGGCCGGTTTGGCTTGCAGCTGACTGTGCGGGTTGGGCACCGACAGATGAAACAGCGTCTGTTCGGTGGTCGGGCACAGCACCAGCACTTTGCAGCCGAGGTGTTCGAGGTCCCAGATATGCTGATTCAAGCGCTCGGGCAGCATGTCGTTGCTGGTGATGCCGATCACCGCCAGATCAATCGCCTGATCGGTCTGATGCGCGCCAGTAACGCCATTGGTCAGGCTTTCCAGGGTATTGAACGGCGTGACAATGAGGCCGCAGTCTTCCAATTGATGCTGCAAGGCCTGACGCGCCAGTTCATGGTTTTCCAGAACTGCCACCCGGCGTCCGAGCAGCGGCGCCGAGGGCAAGTCTTCGGCATCGTCACGGGTCTTGGGCAGGCTCAGGCTGATCCAGAACTCCGAGCCTTCGCCCGGTGTGCTGTCGACGCCGATTTCACCGCCCATCTGTTCGATCAGGCGTTTGGAAATCACCAGCCCCAGACCGGTGCCACCCGGCTGGCGCGACAGCGAGTTGTCCGCCTGACTGAATGCCTGGAACAGGGCACGCACGTCCTGAGTGGACAAGCCAATGCCAGTGTCCTGAATGCTGATACGCAGTTGCACACTGTCTTCGTGTTCTTCTTCCAGCATCGCTCTAGCGACGATGGTGCCTTCGCGGGTGAACTTGATGGCGTTGCTGACCAGATTGGTGAGGATCTGTTTCAGACGCAGCGGGTCACCGACCAGCGACAGCGGCGTGTCGCGATAGACCAGACTGACCAGTTCCAGCTGCTTGGCGTGCGCGGCGGGGGCGAGGATGGTCAGGGTGTCCTGCAACAGATCGCGCAGATTGAACGGAATGTGGTCGAGCACCAGTTTGCCGGCCTCGATTTTCGAGAAGTCGAGGATCTCGTTGATGATCCCCAGCAGGCTGTCGGCGGATTTTTCGATGGTGCCCAGATAGTCGAGCTGGCGCGGGGTCAGTTCGCTTTTTTGCAACAGATGGGTGAAGCCGAGAATGCCGTTGAGCGGCGTGCGGATCTCGTGGCTCATGTTGGCGAGAAATTCGGATTTGATCCGGCTGGCCTCCAGCGCCTCTTTGCGCGCCAGATCCAGTTCGATGTTCTGGATTTCGATGGTTTCCAGGTTCTGCCGGACGTCTTCGGTGGCCTGATCGACACTGTGTTGCAGTTCTTCGCGAGCGTTTTGCAGGGTACCGGCCATGCGGTTGATGCCGGAGGCCAATTCATCCAGTTCCTGACTGCCGAGCGGCGGCAGACGCGTTTCCAGATGACCGTCCTTGAGCTGCGCGACGGCTTGTTTGATCTGGCTCAGCGGACGGTTGATGGTGCGGCCCATGCGCAAGGCCAGCAGCGCCGCGCCCGCCAGACCGGCGGCAATCAGCAGCAGACTGGCAAACAGACTGCGATAACCGCGCAGCAGCATGCCGTTGTGCGATAGCTCCAGTTCGACCCAACCGAGCAAACGGTCGGATTCTTGCGGGATCAGTTCGCCAGCGAGGTTGCGATGCTTGCCAAACACCGGCATCAGGTAACGCGTCGCGTCATTGCCGCTGCGCCGTTGCAAATGCGCGCTGTCGCCGCTCGGCGCCTGATTGAGCATGGTCGGGCCGGCGTGGGCCAGCGGTGAGCGGTCCGGGGCGAGGAAGGTCACCGCGCGCACGTCCGGTTGTTCAAGGGACTGAGTGGCGATGCGTTCCAGCAGATCGCTGTTGCCGTGCCCCATGGCGGGGGCCACCAGCGGCGCCAGTTGCTCGGCGATCATTTCACCGCGTTGCATCAATTGGCTCTGCAAGTCGGACTGCTGCGTCCAGGTGAAATAACCACCCAGCACCAGCGCCATCAGGCTGGTCGGCAACAAGGTCAGCAACAACACGCGACCTTTGATTCCCAGTTTCTTGAGCACGCCTATCTCCTGCATCCCGCTGATCTGTTGACTCATGCGTGCATCCGGCACGCGACATGGGCGCAGTGTAGCGATTTGCTCGCAGGCAATCTTCGGAAAAATGCTGTCGCGATGGGGCAGGGCGCGGGTGCTCGTTGGTCAGGTGGGTCAACCTTGAGTTGCCCGCTGTCCGACAATCTTGAATAATCGCTCTCAACTGAGAATTACTTGCAGATACTCATGACTCCTGTTTCCGCTGGCCAGCCACGCATTCTTTCCATCGAAGACGATCCGGTTCTCGGCGCCTATGTTCACGAACATCTGGGCCGCAGCGGCTTTCAGGTGACCTGGTGCCAGAATGGCCAGGAAGGCCTGAGCATCGCCACGCGCCAGCCGTTCGACGTGGTGCTGATGGATATCCTGCTGCCGGGCATGGACGGTTTGAATGTGTTGACGCAATTGCGCCAGAGCCATTCGACGCCGGTGCTGCTGATGTCGGCCCTCGGCGCCGAGGCGGATCGCATCAGCGGTTTTCGTCTGGGCGCCGACGACTATTTGCCCAAGCCGTTCAGCATGGCCGAGTTGCATGTGCGCATCGAAGCGATCCTGCGTCGGGTGGCGCTGGATCGGCGCCCGGCATCGCTGGCGGCGCCAGTGGCGGCCGGCACGCTGCGTTTTGACGATGAACAATGCGATGTGTTTTTTCGCGAGCAAGCCGCCGGGCTGACCCGCAGCGAATTCCGTTTGCTGGAAACCCTCAATCGCAATGACGAAGAAGTGCTGAGCAAAGCCTTCCTTTATCAGCACGTTTTGCAACGCGGCTACGCGGCGCACGACCGCAGCCTCGACATGCACATCAGCCAGATCCGCCGCAAACTCAAAGCCATCGGTTACACCGAGCGTGAAGTGCGCACCGTGTGGGGCAAGGGTTACGTTTTGAGCGCCGCCGATGAAACGCTCTGAACTGCCGGGGCGGCATTCGCTGTTCTGGAAACTGGCGTTTCTACTGGTCGCATTTTGTCTGCTGATGATCTGGTTGAGCTGGTCATGGGGCCGTTACATGGAGGAGCGCAACCAGTTCCTCTCCGACGAAGCGCGCGGCACCCTCAGCCGTTATGCCGCGCAAGCGGAACAGGCGTGGCAACACGGCGGGCGCAGCGGTGTCGATGACTGGCTGCAAAGCATGGAGTTGCGCGAAGCCAGTTGGGTTGGCGTCATCGGCGGCAACCTGCAGTCGCTGAGCAGTGATCCGCTCAATGATCAGGAAATCCAGCACCTGACCTTCTTGCGCGGCCTCGACTGGCCGATCCACAAGAAAGGCCGGCCGTGGTTGCGCATTCCTTTCCCCAAAGAGCCGTCTGCGGGCAGCCTGGTGATCGAGTTGCCCGAACGATTTGTTCCGGGCAAGTACCGGGTGTTCTGGCGCGTCATCACCAACGGCGTGATTCCCGGTCTGTTCACGTTATTGCTGTGCGTCGGTCTGTACCGTTTGTTGGTCGTGCCCCTGAACAACCTGCGCGAACAGGCCAACGCCTGGCGCGCCGATCAATTGAATGTGCGCCTGTCGAGCGGGATTACCCAGCGCCCGGATGAACTGGGTGAGCTGGCGCGGGCGTTCGACTCGATGTCCGAGCGCCTGCAATCCATGGTTGCCCTGCAACAGCAGTTGCTCCGCGACTTGTCCCATGAATTGCGCACGCCGCTGAGTCGCTTGCGCGTGGCCAGCGAAAGTGAGCAAGGCCTGCCGCAACTGCGCGAGCGCATTGGTCGCGAAGTCGACGGTATGCAGCGACTGGTCGAGGAAACCCTGCAACTGGCCTGGCTCGACACTGACCGCTCGCCACTTCCCGAAGAGGCGATCCAGGTTGAGGCCCTGTGGGAAATGCTCACCGACAATGCCTGTTATGAAAGCGGCTGGCCAAGTCTGCAATTGCAGTGTTCGGTCGAGGCGTCGTGCTGGGTGCGTGGCAACTTGAATACCCTGGCGCAGGCGTTGGAGAACATTTTGCGCAACGCCATTCGGCATTCGCCCGAGGGCGGGATTGTGCGTCTCGATGGACGGCGCGATGGCGATTATTGGCACCTGTGGCTGGAAGATCAGGGTGGCGGCGTAGCGGAAGGGGATCTGGAACGGATCTTTTCGCCGTTCACCCGACTCGACGGCTCGCGGCCCGGAGACGGTGGATTTGGCTTGGGGCTGAGCATCGCGCGCAATGCCGTGCAGCGTCAGGGCGGGAGTATTTGGGCGGAGAATGCCGGGGCGGGGTTGCGGTTGAATTTGAGGTTGCTGGCTGAGGGTGATGTTGCGCCGACTGACGCCTTCGCGAGCAGGCTCGCTCTCACATTGGAACTCGGTTCGCCGCAGATTGTGTGAACAACACTGTTTCCCCTGTGGGAGCGAGCCTGCTCGCGAAGAGGCCATACGCATCACCGCCAATTAAGATGACCCACCGCAAAAGTCGCACCACTGGTGCGACTTTCAATCCCTTATTCCCATAAACCATAAGCACCGCACTTTGCGTGATATGGCCTGCGCGGGTTTGCCGGTATGATAGGCGCCCCCGCACGTCTGGATTGCGAATACGCCATGACCCTGCAGTACCCAACCATCGCCGATTGCGTCGGCAACACGCCGCTGGTGCGTTTGCAGCGCCTGCCCGGTGCTACCAGCAACACCCTATTGCTCAAGCTCGAAGGGAATAACCCGGCGGGTTCGGTCAAGGACCGTCCGGCGTTGTCGATGATCACTCGCGCCGAGTTGCGCGGGCAGATCCACGCCGGCGATACGCTGATCGAAGCGACCTCGGGTAACACCGGGATCGCGCTGGCCATGGCGGCTGCGATCAAGGGTTACAAGATGATCCTGATCATGCCGGACAACTCCAGCGCCGAGCGTAAAGCGGCGATGACCGCGTACGGTGCCGAGCTGATTCTGGTCAGCCAGGAAGAGGGCATGGAAGGCGCCCGCGATCTCGCCCAGCGTATGGAAGCCGAGGGCCGTGGCAAGGTGCTCGATCAGTTCGCCAACGGCGACAACCCTGAAGCGCACTACACCACCACCGGCCCGGAAATCTGGCGTCAGACCCAGGGCTCCATCACCCATTTCGTCAGTTCGATGGGCACCACCGGTACCATCATGGGCGTGTCGCGCTATTTGAAAGAGCAGAGCGACAGCGTGCAGATCGTCGGTTTGCAGCCGATGGAAGGCTCGGCCATTCCGGGCATCCGCCGCTGGCCGCAGGAATACCTGCCGAAGATTTATCAGGCGGATCGCGTCGATCGCATCGTCGACATGGCGCAAAGCGAAGCCGAGGACGTCACCCGGCGTCTGGCCCGCGAAGAAGGCATCTTCTGCGGCGTGTCCTCGGGCGGTGCGGTGGCAGCGATGCTGCGCCTGTCCAAAGAAGTTGAAAACGCGGTGATCGTCGCGATCATCTGCGACCGTGGCGACCGTTATCTGTCGACCGGCATTTTCGACGCGCCCAACTGATGGCCAAGCACGAGAGAGGCCTGCGCTTCCAGCCCACCGGCGGCAGCAAGGCCGCGCAAATTCCGACCGGTAAAAAGCAGCGCTTGAACATCGAGCGCCTGGCCAATGACGGTCGCGGTATCGCGTTTTTCGAAGGCAAAACCTGGTTTGTCCTCGGCGCCCTCGCCGGTGAAGAGGTCGAAGCGCGGGTGCTTGGCGCCCACGGCAAAGTGGTCGAAGCGCGCACCGAGCGCGTGTTCAAGGCCAGCGAACTGCGCCGCCCGGCACCGTGTCAACACGCCGGCCGTTGCGGCGGTTGCAGCGTGCAGCATTTGCCCCACAGCGAACAGCTTGCCCTGAAACAGCGCATGCTCGCCGAGCAATTGTCGCGTGTGGCCGGTGTCGAACCGCAAGAGTGGGCAGCGCCATTGACCGGTCCCGAATTCGGCTATCGCCGTCGCGCCCGCATCGCCGTGCGCTGGGACATGAAGGCGAAGAAACTCGAAGTCGGTTTTCGTGCCGCTGGCAGTCAGGACATCGTCGCGATCAGCGAATGCCCGGTGCTGGTACAGCCCTTGCAACCGATCATGACCCGTTTGCCGGAGATGCTCCGTCGTTTGAGCAAACCGCAGGCGCTGGGCCATGTCGAGTTGTTCAGCGGCTCGTCTCTGGCGGTGTTGCTGCGGCACATGGCGCCGTTGTCCGAAGCGGATCTGACCATCCTCAAGGACTTCTGCCAGTTCCATGAAGCGCAATTGTGGTTGCATGGCGAAGGTGAGCCGCAACCGGTCGATGCGACCCAGTCGCTGGGTTATCGCCTGGAGCAGTGGGATCTGGATCTGGCGTACCGACCGGGTGACTTCATTCAGGTCAATGCCGGCGTCAACGAAGCCATGGTCGCGCAAGCGCTGGAATGGCTGAAACCCGGCAGCGACGAGCGCGTGCTCGATCTGTTCTGCGGCTTGGGCAACTTCGCCTTGCCGCTGGCCAAAGCCGTGCGCGAAGTCGTCGCGGTCGAGGGTGTGCAAACCATGGTCGATCGCGCTGAAGCGAACGCCGCCAGTAACAATTTGCATAACACAAAGTTTTTTCAAGCCGATTTATCCCAGCCTTTGACCGATGCCCAGTGGATCGGAAACGGCTTTTCTGCGGTACTCTTGGACCCACCGCGTGACGGTGCTTTCGAGGTGGTTCGCAAGCTGGCGACCCTGGGTGCCAAACGGTTGGTGTATGTGTCGTGCAACCCTGCAACTCTGGCGCGCGACACGGTCGAATTGATCAAGCAGGGCTACCGGTTAAAACGTGCCGGGATTCTCGATATGTTTCCTCAGACGGCACATGTCGAGGCCATGGCGTTATTTGAAGCGAGCCAGGATGGCTCGTCTGAATCCGTCTGATCTGTCCGCGCAGCGCTCGCATCAGCCCCGCGAGCGCAAACGGGCAACAAGGATCAGCGATTTGACGCATTGAATCTGCGTCGTAGGGAAGGTAAAGCAAGATGGTACAGGTGAGAGCACACCAGCCGATCAACACTGACGGCAGTATCAATCTCGAGGCTTGGCTCGATCACGCGGTCAGTGTCGATCTGGCACTGGATCGCGAAGCCTTGAAAGAAGCCTGCGAGTTCGCTCGCGAGGCCGAACAACAGTCCAATGCCAAGAAGAATCTGTGGGCCGAAGGCTCCGGCAGTTTCAGTACGGGCCTGGAAATCGCCGAGATTCTCGCCGACCTCAAGCTCGATCAGGATTCGCTGGTCGCGGCGGTCCTGTATCGCGGCGTGCGCGAAGGCCAGATCGAACTCGCGGCCATCGGCCAGCGCTTTGGCCCGGTGGTGGCCAAGCTGATCGACGGCGTGCAGCGCATGGCGGCCATTAGTGCCAGTCTCAGTCCGCGTCAGTCGATGGTCATGGGCACACAAGGGCAGGTGGAAAACCTGCGCAAGATGCTCGTGGCGATGGTCGACGACGTTCGCGTCGCGCTGATCAAACTGGCCGAACGTACCTGCGCCATTCGTGCGGTGAAAACCGCTGACGACGAAAAGCGTAACCGCGTCGCCCGCGAAGTCTTCGACATTTATGCGCCGCTCGCGCACCGCCTCGGCATCGGTCATATCAAATGGGAACTGGAGGACTTGTCCTTCCGTTATCTCGAGCCGGATCAATACAAACAGATCGCCAAGTTGCTCCACGAGCGACGGCTTGATCGCGAGCGTTTCATCGCCGACGTGATGACCCAGCTCAAGGACGAATTGCAGGCCACCGGCGTCGACGCCGACATCAGCGGCCGGGCCAAACACATCTATTCGATCTGGCGCAAAATGCAGCGCAAGGGTCTGGAATTCAGCCAGATCTACGACGTGCGCGCCGTACGCGTGCTGGTCCCGGAAATGCGCGACTGCTACACCGCGCTGGGTATCGTGCACACCTTGTGGCGGCACATCCCGAAAGAATTCGACGACTACATCGCCAACCCGAAAGAGAACGGCTACCGCTCGCTGCACACCGCGGTGATCGGCCCTGAGGGTAAAGTGCTGGAAGTGCAGATCCGTACGCATTCGATGCACGAAGAAGCCGAACTCGGCGTCTGCGCGCACTGGCGCTACAAGGGCACTGACGTCAAATCCGGTTCGAACCACTACGAAGAGAAAATTTCCTGGCTGCGTCAGGTGCTCGAGTGGCACGAAGAACTGGGCGACATCGGTGGTCTGGCGGAACAGCTGCGTGTCGATATCGAGCCGGATCGGGTCTACATCTTCACCCCCGACGGTCACGCCATCGACTTGCCGAAAGGCGCGACGCCGCTGGACTTCGCTTACCGCGTGCACACCGAAATCGGTCACAACTGCCGTGGCGCGAAGATCAACGGGCGCATCGTGCCGCTCAACTACAGCCTGCAGACCGGTGAGCAGGTCGAGATCATCACCAGCAAACACGGCACGCCGAGCCGCGACTGGCTGAACTCCAACCTCGGTTACGTCACCACCTCGCGGGCGCGAGCGAAGATCGTCCACTGGTTCAAATTGCAGGCGCGCGACCAGAACGTCGCCGCCGGTAAAACCCTGATCGAACGCGAACTGACACGCCTCGGCCTGCCCGCGGTGGATTTCGACAAGCTGGCCGACAAGGCCAACATGAAAACCGCCGAGGACATGTTCGCCGCCCTCGGTGCCGGCGATCTGCGTCTGGCGCAACTGGTCAACCTCGCGCAGCAACTGGTCGAGCCGGAACGCGGCAACGAACAACTGGAACTGATTCCACGCAAAGCCACCGGTTACAAACCGGGCAAGCGCGGCGACATTCAGATTCAGGGCGTCGGCAACTTGATGACGCAGATGGCCGGTTGCTGCCAGCCGCTGCCGGGCGATGCGATCGTCGGTTACATCACCCAGGGCCGTGGCGTGAGCATTCACCGTCAGGACTGCGCCTCGGTGCTGCAACTGGGCGGGCGCGAGCCAGAGCGGATCATCCAGGTCAGTTGGGGCCCGGTGCCGGTGCTCACCTACCCGGTGGACATTGTCATCCGTGCCTACGACCGTTCCGGGCTGCTGCGTGACGTCTCGCAGGTATTGCTCAACGAGCGTATCAACGTGCTGGCGGTCAACACCCGCTCGAACAAGGAAGACAACACCGCGCTGATGTCGCTGACTATCGAGATCCCGGGGCTGGATGCGTTGGGCCGGTTGCTGGGGCGGATTTCGCAGTTGCCGAACATCATCGAAACGCGGCGTAACCGTACGCCGTGATGTGGCTTCTCTGTGGGAGCGAGCCTGCTCGCGAAGAGGGCGTGTCAGTCGACAACATAGTTGCAGACACACCGCTTTCGCGAGCAGGCTCGCTCCCACAGTGGTTTTGTGGTGAGACAGCTAAATGATTTACAGCCTTGAAGACCTGCTCCACCTGATGAACCGTCTGCGCGATCCGCAGTTCGGTTGCCCGTGGGACATCAAGCAAACCTACGCAACCATCGTTCCGCACACCCTCGAAGAAGCCTACGAAGTGGCCGACGCCATCGAACGTGGCGACTTCGATCATTTGCAGGGCGAGTTGGGCGATCTGCTGTTCCAGGTGGTGTATTACAGCCAGTTGGCCAAGGAAGAAGGGCGCTTCGAATTCGCCGGGGTGATCGACAGCATTACCCGCAAGCTGATCCGTCGTCATCCCCATGTGTTCCCCACCGGTGATCTCTACGCACCGCTGGATGTGCCGCGCTTGAGCGAAGAACAGGTCAAGCAGCGCTGGGAAGAGATCAAGGCCGAAGAGCGCGCCGAGAAATCCGCCGCGCCCGAGCAACTGTCACTGCTCGATGACGTGCCGGCGACGTTGCCGGCATTGTCGCGTTCGGCAAAGTTGCAGAAGCGCGCAGGGCAGGTCGGTTTCGACTGGCCGGATGCCTTGCCGGTGCTCGACAAGGTGCGCGAAGAACTCGATGAAGTCCTCGAAGCTATGTCGGAAAACGATCCCGTCGCCGTGGCTGACGAGATCGGCGATCTGCTGTTTTCCGTGGTCAATCTGGCCCGGCATCTGAAGGTCGACCCGGAAACCGCGCTGCGTGGCGCCAACGGCAAGTTCGAAAGACGTTTCCGATTTATCGAACAGGCATTGCGCGACACCCACCGTCCCATAGAAGATTGCACCCTCGAAGAGTTGGACGCCCTGTGGGGTGAAGCCAAACGTCAGGAAAAGAATGTGCCCGGCTGCGGCTGAGCAACTGCCCAAGTGAGTAAGTCCCATGAGTATTTCCCTTCGCGACCAGTTGCTCAAAGCAGGCCTGGTCAACCAAAAGCAGGCCAAGCAGGTCAGCAAGGACAAGCAGAAGCAGCAGCGTCTGGCGCACAAAGGCCAGATCGAGCTGGATGACTCGCAGCAACGTGCAGCTCAGGAAGCCATGGCCGAGAAGGTCAAACGCGACCAGGAACTGAACCGTCAGCAGAAAGAGAAAGCCGAGGCCAAGGCGCGTGCAGCGCAGGTCAAGCAGTTGATCGAAGTCTCGCGTCTGCCCAAGCTGACCACCGAGGACTACTACAACTTCGTCGACGACAAGAAGGTCAAGCGCATCTCGGTCAACACGCTGATGCGCAATAAGCTCAGCAGCGGTTCGCTGGCGATCGTCCACCATGCCGGCGGCTACGAAGTGATCCCGCGTGAAGCGGCCCTGAAGATCCAGGAGCGCGACCCGCAGCGCATCGTCCAGCTCAACGTGCAGACCGAAGAGGTCAGCACCGAGGACGATCCGTACGCGGCGTATCAGATCCCAGATGATCTGATGTGGTAAATCGATAAAGCTGTAACAACGACAAACCCCGCTCATGGCGGGGTTTGTCGTTTTCAATGCTGTGGTGAATCAGGCGGATTTCAGATCCCGCTGCTGTTCTTGCACTTCCAGTTCGGCCTTGTAGTTGTGGGCGTCGATCTCGTTGTGGAACATGCCGACCAGCAAGTCTTGTTGATGCACATCCCAGATGCGGATACCGGCGGCTACGCCTTCGTGGGACATGTGTGAATCGTCGCGTTCAGTTACTTTTACAGTCATCTGCTAGCTCCAAATCTCAAGTTATCTGCAGCAAGGCGTGTGCAGGACTCTGTTATAGAATTTGTTAGCCTGCTAAGTAAACGGCTGATTTGTGCAAGGTGTTATTGCGTTTTTTGCAACAGTGCTGCAGCCCGCGTAATCCGCGACATTCGGTCGCAGGCTGGTAAGTTTCATGACAGAAGTTTCATTTTCACAAGCGTCGAAACCCATTGTGGGAGCGAGCCTGCTCGCGAATTCGGTGGGTCAGACGACGATAGGGTGACTGGAATATCGCATTCGCGAGCAGGCTCGCTCCCACAGGGTTTTGCGGTGTACCTGCTATTTTCTGCAGACGAAAAAAAACGCCCCGAACCAGTCGGGGCGTTTTCATGTGTGGCTCAAGCGGGGGGAATTACTTGCCTTCCCAGCGCTTCAGTACCAGCGTGGCGTTGGTGCCGCCGAAGCCGAAGCTGTTGCTCATCACGGTGTTGATGGTGGCGTTTTCGCGGGTCTTGGTCAGCACCGGCAGATCGGCCACTTCTGGGTCCAGCTCGTCGATGTTGGCGGAACCGGCAATGAAGTTGCCTTCCATCATCAGCATGCAGTAGATCGCTTCGTGAACGCCGGCGGCGCCCAGGGAGTGACCGGACAGGCTCTTGGTCGAGCTGATCGCAGGTGCCTTGTCGCCGAACACTTCACGCACACCTTTCATTTCCGCAACGTCACCGACCGGAGTCGAAGTGCCGTGGGTGTTCAGGTAGTCGATCGGCGTATCAACGGTGGACATCGCCATCTGCATGCAGCGGATCGCGCCTTCGCCACTCGGGGCAACCATGTCGTAGCCGTCGGACGTTGCGCCGTAGCCAACGATTTCCGCGTAGATCTTGGCGCCACGGGCCAGAGCGTGTTCCAGCTCTTCAACCACGACCATGCCGCCACCGCCAGCGATGACGAAACCGTCACGGTCGGCGTCGTAGGCACGGGAAGCTTGTTCCGGGGTGTCGTTACGCTTGCTGGACAGCGCGCCCATCGCGTCGAACAGGAACGACTGGCTCCAGTGCTCTTCTTCGCCGCCACCGGCGAAAACGATGTCCTGCTTGCCCATCTGGATCTGTTCCATGGCGGTACCGATGCAGTGAGCACTGGTGGCGCAGGCAGAAGCGATGGAGTAGTTCAGGCCCTTGATCTTGAATGGCGTGGCCAGGCAAGCGGAAACGGTGCTGCTCATGGTCCGCGTTACGCGGTATGGGCCTACGCGCTTCACGCCTTTCTCGCGCAGGATGTCCAGCGCTTCCATCTGGTTCAGCGTGGAAGCACCACCGGAACCGGCGACCAGGCCGGTACGCGGGTTGGACACTTGCTCTTCGGTCAGGCCGGAGTCAGCGATGGCGTCTTTCATGGCCAGGTAGGCGTAAGCCGCTGCGTGGCCGACGAAGCGATAGATCTTGCGATCGATCAGCTCTTCAAGGTTGAGGTCGATGGAGCCGGAAACCTGGCTACGCAGACCCATTTCGGCATATTCCGGGTTGAACCGGATGCCAGGGCGGCTTGCACGCAGGTTAGCGGAGACGGTCTCTTTGTCATTGCCCAGGCACGAAACGATGCCCAGACCAGTGATAACGACGCGGCGCATGCGAATAACCCTTAGAAGTTGTCAGTGGAGGTGAAAACGCCGACGCGAAGGCCTTCGGCGGTGTAGATTTCGCGACCGTCGACAGTCACCGAACCATCGGCAATGGCCAGGTTCAGCTTGCCCTTGAGGACGCGTTTGATATGAATGTTGTAGGTGACTTTCTTGGCGGTCGGCAGGACCTGACCGAAGAACTTCACTTCGCCCGAACCCAGCGCACGGCCGCGGCCCGGCAGGCCTTGCCAGCCCAGGAAGAAACCGACCAGTTGCCACATGGCATCCAGACCGAGGCAGCCCGGCATCACCGGATCACCTTCGAAGTGGCACGCGAAGAACCACAGGTCAGGGTTGATATCCAGTTCGGCGACCAATTCACCTTTGCCGTACTTGCCACCTTCTTCGCTGATCAGGGTGATGCGATCGACCATCAGCATGTTCGGGGCGGGCAGTTGCGCGTTACCTGGGCCGAACAGCTCACCGCGACTGCAGCGCAGCAGATCTTCCCGAGTAAAGGCGTTTTGTTTGGTCATGCGAGCTCCTCAATAATCCCATGCGGCAGGTGGGGCAAATCTTCCCGACCGTTCGAAGCGTTCATGCCTCGAACCGGCAGCCTACTCATAGACTATTGCGTTGTGGTGAAAGTCACAGCACCAAGGACATGAATGTACACTTGTGCACTGAAATTTTTATTCAAGCCCCTTTTGAGGCTCGTTCGGGTGCCTAAGACTGCCGCACTTTCGCTTTTCACGCCAGTCGCAGATGGTCGAAAGGCCCACACTACGACACCCAGCGCTGCAGAATCTGCTGCAGATCATTACGTTTGAACGGCTTCGCCAGATAATCGTTCATACCCGCCGACAGACAGGTTTCGCGGTCACCCTGCAACGCGTTGGCGGTCAGCGCGATGATCGGCACGTCGCTGCGTCCGGGCAGGCAACGGATCTGCCGGGTGGCCTCATAGCCATCGATAATCGGCAACCGGCAATCCATCAGAATCACTTCAAAGTCGCTGCCCTCGGCACTGCGTACCGCTTGTGCGCCATCGGTGGCGACACTGACAGTAAAGCCCAGACTGCGCAGCATCGCTTCAATAACTGTCTGGTTCACTGGATTGTCTTCGACCAGCAAGACATTGCGCCCTTCACCATGCTCTTTGCCGTTCAGTGCACGCGGCGCGGCCAATGGCGGCAGCGTCTGTTTATAGAGTGCCAGCGGGATTTCGAGAGTGAACACCGAGCCGCGACCTTCCTCACTTTGCGCACGCAAGGTGCCGCCCATACGTTCGGCCAGCGTACGGGCGATCGGCAGACCGAGGCCGGTGCCGCCGTAGCGCCGTGAGATCGAACTGTCGGCCTGCTGGAAAGCGTTGAACATCAACTCCAGACTTTCTGACGAAATACCGATGCCGCTGTCGCGAACCGAACAGGTGAACCACAGCAGTTCGTGATCCAACGACTGCCACTGCGCCTCGATGCTGACCCGACCCTGTTCGGTGAACTTCAGCGCGTTGCCAACCAGATTGACCAGAATCTGCCGGATCCGCGTCGGATCGCCCTGCACCTGCAAACCGCGCATGTCGTCCGGGATGCGCAGATTCAGCGCCAGCCCTCGCTGCACCGCGCTGTGCTGGAACGACTGGGCGCAGGCGCCGATCAGCTCGGCGAGGTTGAACGGGATGTGCTCCAGTTCCAGTTCGGAACGCTCGATGCGCGAGAAGTCGAGAATGTCGTTGATGACTTTCAGCAGGTGTTCGGTGGACTCCGAGGCGAGGGCGGCGTATTCGACCTGTTCCTCGGTCATCTCGGTGGTTTCCAGCAATTGCAGCATGCCCAGCACGCCGTTCATGGGCGTGCGCAGTTCATGGCTCATCATCGCCAGAAAGTCGGATTTGGCGTTGTTGGCCTTTTCCGCCTCTTCGCGGGTCTGGATCAGTTGCGCCATGGCTTGGTGCTGCTCGCGGCTGGCCTGTTCCAGCGCCTGGGCGAGGTTGTTGATGTGCTGCGACAGCGCGCCCAGTTCGGTGTCATCGACGATCGGCAGCGGGGTTTTATAGTCGCCGTCCTGAATGGCTTTGACCGCGTCGCCGATATCGCGAATCGGCTGCGACAGGCTGCCGGCCAGGCGCCGCGCCAGAACAAAGGTAAAGAGCAGGGCGAACAGCGCGAGAATCCCGGCCTTGAGCAGAATCTCCTGCTGGCGCTGGCTGAACGCGTCGTTGGACAGACCGACGATCACCCGCCCCAGATAGTCTTCACTGGCCCCACCATTGCTGACTTTGCCGTCCTGAAAGAAATCATTGTGCAGGGCGATGCGTTGCAAGCGTACCGGTGCCTGGAACACCTCGACCTGATGTGGCCGGCTGTGCGCAGCGGCGGGTTGTTCGACGTACACCAGAATCCGGTTGGCGCTGTCCTGCACCTCAAGAAAACGCACGTTGGGCGTGGCCAGTGTGGCTTTGAGCAGGCTTTCCAGCACTTCGTTGTTGCCGGAAATCACCCCGTATTCGGTGGCGGGCGCCAGTTGGTTGGCGATCAATTGGCCGGTGTGGTTCAGCTCCTGACGCAAATCCTGAATGCGCACGAAGGTGAAGAAGCTGATCAATAGCAAGGTCAGCAACAGCGCCGGACCCAGGCTGATCAACTGCGTGCGGGTGTTGATGTCCCAACGGCGACGGAAACTCATGGGCGGCGTTCTCCTTCAGCCAGTGCGCTGGCAACAGATGCGTCGTTCAGCGGTTCGATACCGAGTGAACGAGCGACCTGCGCATTACTTGAGACTTTAAAACGTGCGGGGTAGAGGGTCCGCGGCCAATTGGCCGGCGGTTGGTCGAGCAATTGATCGAGGATTGCCAGCCAGTCGTTCTGGTCGCTGTAACTGCTGGCCAGGCTGCCAGCGCGGACGAACGCAACGTTGGGGCCGACCAGTGCGACTTGCCGTGAGTAGCTGCTGAGCAGCAGGTTTTTTGCGGTTTTCGGGTTATACAGATCGGGGTCGTCGAGCCCCAGCAGCACATCGCTGTTCTTCAGTACGGTTTGCAGAGGACGGCTGTCATGGGTGTTGTCCCAACGCTCACTGACGATTTGCAGATTCAGCGGCGCGGCGGCGAGATTCAGCTCCTTGAGGAGGAATTCGCTGTGTTCATCGAACAGCACGCCGATCCGCCGTGCCTGAGGCAGAATGCGCCGGATCAACTGCAACTGGCGGCTCAGCGGCGGATCACTCCAGAGCAAACTCAGGTGTGCCGGTTGCGTGCTGCCGAGACGCTGGCGGGCTTGCAGGCGGCTGATACGCAGCACCAGCGTTGCCGGGCCTTGGGATTCTTGCAGACGCCAGTCGAGGCTCGGCAGATCGAGCAGAATCAGCCGTAGACTGGCGGGCAGTTTGCCCGGTGCCGGCAGACTGGCCAGCGGCTGGAAACGCACGTTGTCGGTCGGGCGCAGTTCGCTGAGTGCCTGCACAAACGCTTGGACGCCGGGACTTTCCTCGGCACCGGTCAACAGAATATCGGCGGCCTGCACCGCCACGCCATGCAGCCATGCGGTCAGAAACAGACACACCCCGGCCAGCCAGTGGCCAAAGGTTGGCAGCTTCCGTGACGGCCCGTAGCGCATTCTAGAACTCCAGCTCGGCGCTGAAATACATCACCCGACGCTCGTCGTAATTGTTGTCGACGAAGGTGGTCGGCTCATGGTCGAGGCGCTGTTGCAGCACGCCGGCCAGTTGCAGCTGGGCTTTACCCAGCGCAATGCGTTTGGCGATACGCGTATCGACCCGTTCGAAACGGTAGCCATTGAGCGCGTTGTCGCCGTAATAGAAGAGGGCGCTGTTCCAGCCATGGCCCCAATCGCGCAGCCAGCCGGCCGAACCGCTGTTACGCGAGGTGAATTGCTTATCCAGCGGATTACTCGCTTCGGCATCGACGAACGCGTAGGTGAAACGCAAGCGGTCGGCGAGGCTCACGCGCCAGTCGAGCTGGGTTTCGGTGCCACGAAAGCGTGAGCTGTTGGCGTTGCTCGCAATGTATTGGTTGTTGCGCAGCGGCTCGCTGATCATCCCGGTGATTTCGTCGTAGAACAGCTTCACGTCGAGGGCCAGACCGAGCTCGGCGAAATAGCCGTTGTAGCCCAGCTCGCGCGAGCGCATGTGTTCCTGGTCGAGGTCGCCCGGGCCGCGGGTCTTGACGAAGTAGCGCGCCGAAGACTGGCCGTATGCGGAAGGGTGCAGGTTGCTGACCTGATAGCTCCAGTTGACATTGTTCTCGAACATGTCCGGCGAGCGGATCGCCTCCGAGTACACCGCGCGCAAGCCGTGACGCGGGTTGATCAGGTAATTGACGGCAAATCGCGGGGTCAGCGAACTGCCGATCAGTTGCGTGTTTTCAAACATCGCACCGCCCTGCAACAGCCAGTGTTCAGTGGCACGCCATTCCAGTTGGCCGAACGCGCGCCACGTGGTGTCGTCCAGCGTGCCATTGAAGTAGGTCTCGGAGTCGGCGCGGTCGTAACGATAGTTCATACCGCTGACCAGACGCAGGCTGTCGGACAGGCTGAGGGTGTCCTGCAGTTCGAGGTCGTAGCGCGATTCGCGGGCACTCTGGTCGATGTCGCCGCACAGGGTTCGGCTGGCGCCGTTGCGCCACTGATCGAGCACCTGATTGGCCAAGGCCATTTCCTGCGGCGTGCCGGGCGCCGCGCCAGGGCCGGTGAACTGCGTGATGTTGCGCGCCAGGCGTTCGGTGTAATTCGGGTTGAGTTGCCACAGTTGCGTCAGTTCGGGGCTGAATGACACCTCGGCATCGCAGGCGCGCCAGGTTTGCTGGCGATCCCAGTGTTGCGCCGAACCTTGTATATAAAGGCTGTGTTCGGGATTGATGTCGAGGTTCCAGCGCACCGAACCGGCGTAATCCTTGGCCACCACGTCGGAATTGTTCCCGGCGGCGGTAATCCCGGAGAACACCGGGCGGTAGGTGTACGGTCGCTGGTTGGTCCCATCCTTGGCGTTGACCTGCCAGTCGAGGCTCTGGTTATCGCTGAGGGTGTGGCTGACCGCGAGACTGAAGCGATTCAAGCGACGGCTGTCGCGGTAATCGGCGCCGCTGCGATCGCTGTCGAAGCCATCGTCTTCCTGGCCGGATAACGACAGGCGCAGATCACCGCCATTCCAGCCGGTGCCTTGGCTGGCGTAAAAATCATTGATGCCACGCTGGCCACGGGTGTACTTCAACCGCGTGCCGTGGCTGTCCGCCGGGTGGCGGGTGATGATGTTGACCACCGCCATCAGCGCGTTGGCGCCATAACTGACGGTGTTCGGGCCGCGAAAAACCTCGATGCGTTCGATGTCTTCCATGGCCACCGGAATATCGCTCCAGTCCACCGTGGACAATCCGGCGCGGTACACCGAACGGCCGTCGATCAGCACTTGCATGCGCCGCGCTTCGCTGGCGTTGGTGCCGTGGTAATTGACTGCCGCCTGATTGCCGCTGATGTTGCCGACCATCATCCCCGGCACCAGGCGCAGCAGTTCGCTGATGTCGCGGGCACCGCTGGCGTTGATCAGTTCGCTGTCGAGTACGGTCATGCTCCCCGGCACTTCCGCTGGCGTCTGTTTCAGGCGCGTGGCGGTCAGCACCTGCGGCAGTGCTTCGTTGTCCATGAACAGGTCGTCGGCCAGCACTAGCGGGCTGAACAGCAGCGCCAGTAAGACGGACGAACGCGGGGACGCAGAGCCAAAAGACACGACACAACCTTGATAGCGAAGAATTGGCGCGCATGTTAACCGAGGGCAGCGACTTTTCCAGTCACGTTGCAGGCATTTTCCTAGGTTTTATTGGTCTTCTTCCTACAAGTGTCGGTAATTGTTGCGGGGGCTGGCCGCGACCGGGGCGCCCCGTATAATGCCGCCATCGCCACTGGTATGGATTAACGGATTGCATATGACTGAACAGCGCCCGATTGCGGTCCTGGGAGGCGGAAGTTTTGGTACCGCCGTGGCCAATCTACTGGCCGAGAACGGCCATCAAGTCCGGCAGTGGATGCGTGACCCCGAGCAGGCCGAGGCCATCCGGGTCAATCGCGAAAACCCGCGTTACCTCAAAGGCATCAAGATTCTGCCGGGGGTGACCGCCGTCACCGATCTGCAGGAAACCCTCGACGCCTGTGATTTGTGCTTCGTCGCACTGCCGTCCAGCGCATTGCGCACGGTGCTCGCCGCCCACGCCGAGCGGTTGAGCGGCAAGATGCTGGTCAGCCTGACCAAAGGCATCGAAGCCCAGACTTTCAAACTGATGAGCCAGATTCTCGAAGAGATCGCCCCGAATGCGCGCATCGGCGTGTTGTCCGGGCCGAACCTGGCGCGCGAGATCGCCGAGCACGCGCTGACCGCCACCGTGGTCGCCAGTGAAGACGAAGAACTGTGCAAAGCCGTGCAAGCCGCGCTGCACGGTCGCACCTTTCGCGTGTATGCCAGCGCCGACCGTTTCGGCGTTGAGCTGGGCGGGGCGTTGAAGAACGTCTACGCGATCATCGCCGGCATGGCGGTGGCGCTGGAGATGGGCGAGAACACCAAGAGCATGCTGATCACTCGCGCATTGGCGGAGATGACTCGCTTTGCGGTGAATCAGGGCGCGAACCCGATGACCTTCCTTGGTCTGGCCGGTGTTGGCGATCTGATCGTGACCTGCTCATCGCCAAAAAGTCGCAACTATCAAGTCGGTTTCGCGCTGGGTCAGGGTTTGAGTCTCGACGAAGCGGTGTCGCGCCTCGGTGAAGTCGCTGAAGGGGTCAACACCTTGAAGGTGCTCAAGGCCAAGTCCCAGGAAGTCGGCGTGTACATGCCGCTGGTCGCCGGGCTGCACGCGATCCTGTTCGAAGGACGCACGCTGGAGCAGGTGATCGGTCTACTGATGCGAGCCGAGCCGAAAACCGACGTCGACTTTATTTCCACAAGCGGTTTCAACTGAGTGAGCCGGGAGTAGCAAGCCATGAACGATCCGAAAACCGAAGCCAAGTACGAATCCATCCTCCTGCGTGTGTTGTGGATGATCGTCTACGTGCTGGTCTGGCAAGTGGCGCAGTTCATCCTCGGTGCGGTGGTGCTGGTGCAATTGATCTATCGTTTGATCTATGGCGCACCGAGCGCCAGCCTGATGAATTTTGGCGACAGCCTGAGCCAGTTTCTGGCGCAGATCGGCCGCTTCGGCAGCTTCCACAGCGACCAGAAACCCTGGCCGTTCGCCGACTGGCCAACGCCGCGTACCCCGGAAGGTGAAGCACCGCACGCCGTTGCCCCGGCGCCACATCCGGTTCGAGATGAGGAACCCAAGCTATGAAACTCTGGGTATTGCGTCACGGTGAAGCCGTGCCTTATGGCTCGTGCCCCGATTCCGAACGGGAACTGACCGATGTAGGTCGCAAAGAAGCCTTGAGCAGCGCCGCGCGTTTGATCGGCCAGCCGCTGACGGCGATCTACGCCAGCCCTTATCTGCGTGCGCAGCAAACCGCGCAGATTGTTCGCGAGTCGCTGGGGTTCGAGCCGGAAATTCGCACGGTCGAGTGGCTGACGCCGGAGGTTGATCCGGACAAGGTCACCGATCAGTTGGTGTCTGTGAGCAATGTGCTGCTGGTCAGCCACAACCCGTTGGTGGGCAATCTGCTGAGTTATTTGCAGCATGGTGCCGGGTATCCGCCGGAGAAGGTCAGCACGGCCGGCCTGGCCGAGCTGGAAAGCCCAGAGTTGCTCATCGGCTCGATGACCCTCAACAGCCTCAAACATCCGTAACGCTGATCCCTTGTGGGAGCGAGCCTGCTCGCGAAAGCGGCGTGTCATTCACCCTTTATGTGTCTGACACACTGCATTCGCGAGCAGGCTCGCTCCCACATTGGTTTCTGCCAACCCATGAAATTATTTGTGTGAATTTTCCAACCAAGCACTTGCTTGGTTGACTACGCTTGCTCCAGACCCGAAAAACAGGAGCGAGTCGCATGTCTGCCGCATTCCGTTTGCCGCTGGACGTGTTTTACGAACGTGAAGCGCGGCACCCGCGCCAGCGCTTTCTGGTGCAGCCCATTGGCGGCGGCCAGGTCGAGACGCTGAGCTGGGCTGACGTTGGCCATCAGGCTCGCTGCGCTGCGCACTGGTTGCGCGCCCGCGAGTTGCCGCAAGGCAGTCACATCGCCCTGATCTCGAAAAACTGCGCGCACTGGATCATCGCCGACCTGGCGATCTGGATGGCCGGGCACGTTTCCGTTCCGCTGTATCCCAACCTCACCGCCGACTCCGTCGCGCAAGTACTCAATCACTCGGAAAGCGTCCTGGCCTTCATCGGCAAGCTCGACGACTGGCCGGGCATGGCCAAAGGCGTGCCAGCGGATCTGCCGACCATCAGCCTGCCACTGCACCCGCCCGGGGATTTCGATTTCACCTGGGCCGACCTGCAGCGCACTTCACCGATTCAGGACGATCCACGCCCGGCGGCCGAACAACTGGCAACGATCATCTACACCTCCGGCACCACCGGCCTGCCCAAAGGCGTGATGCACAGTTTTGCCAATCTCGGTTTTGCCACGACCCGTGGCACGCAACTGTTCGGCCTCAACGAGAACGACCGACTGCTGTCGTACCTGCCGCTGTGCCATGTCGCCGAGCGTATGTTCGTTGAACTGGCGTCGATCTACACCGGGCAGACCGTGTTCTTCGCCGAGAGCCTGGAAACCTTTATCATCGACTTGCAGCGAGCGCGGCCGACCGCAATGTTCGGCGTGCCGCGCATCTGGACCAAATTTCAGATGGGCGTGTACAGCAAGATCCCGGCGCAGCGGCTGGATTTTCTCCTCGGTCTGCCATTCATTGGCAAGCGGGTCGGGCACAAAGTATTGGCAGGCTTGGGGCTGGATGCCTTGCGCGTGGCGCTGTCCGGTGCAGCGCCGGTGCCGCAGACCTTGCTCGCCTGGTATCAGAAACTCGGCCTCGATGTATTGGAGGTCTACGGCATGACCGAGAGCTGCGGCTACTCGCATATCTGCCTGCCGGGGCAATACAAGCAGGGCTGGATCGGCAAACCGTGCCCCGATGTCGAAGTGCGTATCGACGAGTCGGGCGAGGTGCAGGTACGCAGTCAGGCGAACATGCTCGGTTACTTCAAGGAACCGCAGAAAACCGCCGATACCCTGACCGAGGACGGCTTTCTGCGCACCGGCGACAAGGGCGAGCAGGATGCTGAAGGGCGCCTGCGCCTGACCGGCCGACTCAAGGAAATCTTCAAGACCAGTAAGGGCAAATACGTCGCTCCGGCGCCGATCGAAAATCGTCTGGCCGTGCATTCGCGCATCGAACAGGTCTGCGTGGTCGGTGACGGTTTGAGTGCACCGCTGGGGTTGTGTGTGCTGTCGACGGTCAATCAGGAGGAGGGCCGGGCGAGTCTGCATTCGAGCCTGGAAAAACTCCTGGAGGAGGTCAATGCCGTGCTCGACAAGCATGAGCGCCTGCGCCGATTGGTGGTGGTCAAGGACAGTTGGGCGGTGGAAAACGGCTTTCTCACGCCGACGCTGAAGATCAAGCGCAATGTCATCGAAGACACCTATGGCGCGCGTTTCGAAGAATGGAGCGAGCGCAGCGAGGCGGTGCTGTGGCAGGATTGAGCGACGACTAAAACAACAAAGGAAGTCTGCGATGAGCTTGTGGCGTACCACTCCGAACATCGAGCAGTTGAACGCAATCCAGAAGAACACCATCGGCGAAGTGTTGGACATCCGCTTCGAAGCGTTCGACGAAGAATCGCTGACCGCGAGCATGGTCATCGACCATCGCACCCATCAGCCGTACGGTTTGCTGCACGGCGGCGCGTCGGTGGTGCTGGCGGAAACCGTCGGCTCGATGGCCAGTTACCTGTGCATCGATGCCAGCAAGTTTTATTGCGTGGGGCTTGAGATCAACGCCAACCATCTGCGCGGCTTGCGCAGTGGCCGGGTGACGGCGGTGGCCAAGCCGATTCATATTGGTCGCACCACTCATGTGTGGGATATCCGTTTGACTAGCGATGAAGGCAAGGCCAGTTGTGTATCGCGGCTGACCATGGCGGTTGTGCCGTTGGGTGAGCAGCCGCCCTCACCCTAACCCTCTCCCCGAGGGAGAGGGGACTGACCGGGCTGGATGTTCGAGTTGCGCCGACCTGAGTTATCGAGCCGAACTCAGGTTTTGAAACTCATGCAGATCTGCTCCCTTTCCCCCTCGCCCCCCTTGGGGGAGAGGGCTGGGGTGAGGGGGTAGCGATCCGACTGACTCACCATAGCCCTGACCGGACTGTCATCATTCCTGGCAGTTACGGTCATTGCTGTAAGGCGCGGTCTTACGGACAATCAACGCCACGTTTCCCGCTCATGGATTTGCCAGCATGCCGCAACCGATCTTTTTCGCCCACGCCAACGGCTTCCCTTCGGGTACCTATGGCAAGTTGTTCGCGGCGCTGGCGCCCGAGTATCGGGTTGCGCATCTGGAGCAGCACGCCCATGACCCGCGTTTTCCGGCGGACGACAACTGGTACAACCTCGTCGACGAGTTAATCCACCATTTGCAGCAGCAGGATCAGCCGGTGTGGGGCGTCGGCCATTCGTTCGGCGGTGTACTGCATTTGCACGCGGCGCTGCGTTGCCCTGAGCTGTATCGCGGCGTGGTGATGCTTGATTCACCCGTGCTGACCCGCACTGATCAGTGGGTGATCCGTGCCGCTAAACGTTTTGGCTTCATCGACAAACTGACCCCGGCCGGGCGCACGTTGGGGCGGCGCGAAGAGTTCGCCGATCTCGCCAGTGCGCGCAGCTATTTTGCTGGCAAGACACTGTTCCGTGGTTTCGATCCGGAATGTTTCGATGCCTACTTGCAGTACGGTTTGCATCAGGTCGGCGACAAATTGCGCCTGCGTTTCGACCCCGCCACCGAAATCAGCATCTATCGCGGCGTGCCGCACACCAGCCCTGGCCGTACCCGGCAATTGCAGGTGCCGCTGGCGGTGGTGCGCGGGCACAAGAGCCGCGTGGTCATGCGCCATCACACCCGTTTCGTTTCGCGTCTGGCCCAGGGTGAGGCACTGAGCATGCCCGGTGGCCACATGTTTCCGCTTGAGCGTCCGCAGGATACAGCGCGGTTGTTGAAGAATCTGTTCACCCGCTGGGAAAACCGCCAGGACAAGGATTGCGCATGAGCCCGACCTTCGAAGAAGTGCGCCTGAGCCTGCCGCATATCGAGTTGGCTGCGCATTTGTTCGGCCCCGAGGACGGTTTGCCGGTGATCGCACTGCATGGCTGGCTCGACAATGCCAACAGCTTTGCCCGTTTGGCGCCCAAGCTCAAAGGCTTGCGCATCATCGCTTTGGACATGGTCGGGCACGGGCATTCCGGGCACCGACCGAATGGCGCCGGCTATGCGCTGTGGGATTATGCCCATGACGTGCTGCAGGTTGCCGAGCAATTGGGCTGGAAGCGTTTCGGCCTGCTCGGGCATTCGATGGGCGCCATTGTCTCGATGGTGCTGGCGGGGTCGTTGCCGGAACGCATTAGCCATCTGGCGCTGATCGACGGCGTCATTCCTCCTACAGACAAAGGCGAAAACGCCGCCGAGCGCATGGGCATGGCTCTGCAAGCGCAACTGGATCTGCGCGAGAAGCGCAAACCTGTCTACAACACCCTCGACCGTGCTATCGAAGCGCGGATGAAGGGGCTGGTCGCCGTCAGTCGTGAGGCGGCTGAATTGTTGGCTCAGCGCGGGCTGATGCCGGTGCCCGGCGGCTACACCTGGCGCACCGACAATCGCCTGACCTTGCCATCGCCGCTGCGCCTGACTCAGGAACAAGCAATGTCGTTCGCGCTTCGAGTCAGTTGCCCCGCGCATCTGGTGGTCGCGGCTGACGGCATGCTGGCCAAACATCCCGAGCTGCTGGAGCGTCTACCCTTTAGCCGGGAACAGTTGGCGGGCGGGCACCATTTGCACCTGAACGATGAGGCCGGGGCCGACCTTGTCGCAGACTGTTTCAATCGGTTCTTCGCCATTCCTTGACTTGCTGCGGGCAACTGTCGAGGCTGGTCGGGTTGAAATGGGAGACAACCACGATGGATTTCTACACCGCTGCGACCTCGAATTACCCAGTCATGCCGATCCGATGAGGCTGACTATGCGGTCACTCAGTCTGTTGGCACTGTGCTGTTTCAGTACCGTTTCGTTCGCCGCCGATGTGCCGGGCAGTCAGGACTTGCAGATCGTGCCGCGTCTGGCCGACGCGCAAATCGTCGACTATCGCCCGCCCGTGGAGCTTGAGCGGATCTATCCGCTGGGTTCAATCCGCAAGATCAGTGGCCAGCTGCGTTTCGATGGCCAGGTCACCGCGCGTGGCCAAACCACTTCGGTGACCTACGAGTTGCCACCCGAACATTCCGCCACCGAAGCCTTCACCGCCGCCCGCGAAGCCTTGCAAAAGCAGGACGCTGAATTGCTGTTCTGGTGTCAGGCGCGTGATTGCGGCGAAAGCAGTCTGTGGGCCAACGAAGTGTTCGGTAACGCCAAACTGTATGGCGCCGACGAGCAACAGGCCTATCTGCTGTTGAGGCTGGCCGCACCGCGTGACAACACGCTGGTAGCGCTTTACAGCATTACTCGCGGCAATCGCAAAGCCTATCTGCATGTCGAACAGTTCGAAGCAGTGGCACCGTTGGGTGAGCTGCTGCCGACCTCGGCGACGCTGTTGCGTCAGCTCAAAAGCACCGGAGAGCTGGATTTCCCTGATCGCGTGAATGAGCCGGATGATACCTGGCTACGGCTGATTTCCCGTGGCCTGAACCTCGACACGACGTTGCGGGTCACGGTGTCCGGGCCCAAGGCCGAAGCCTGGCGCGAGGCGCTGATCAATCAGGGCGTGCGCGCGGCGCGCATGGAAACCGGCAGTGTCGAAGGCTCTGGCCTGCGCATCGATCTGTTGCGTTAAGCTGTTTCAGGCGAGCACGAATCGCGTGTTCGCCTACTCTTTGCCTGACTGACTTTTTCGAGACCTTACATGCTCAATAACGATCGCCTGCTGGTGCAGATCCTGCTGCTGGTGTTGTTTGGGGCCAGCCTGTGGGTGATGGCGCCGTTCTGGTCGGCACTTTTCTGGGGCGCGGTGCTGGCGTTTGCCAGTTGGCCGCTGATGCGCCTGTTGACCCGTTGGCTCGATGGCCGGGAATCGCTGGCTGCGGCGATTCTGACGTTGGGCTGGATGCTGCTGGTGGCGGCGCCGCTGGTGTGGCTGGGGTTTAACCTGGCGGATCATGTGCGCGATGCCACGGCGTTTATCAAGGATGTGCAGGTCGACGGTCTGCCGGAAGCGCCGGCCTGGCTGGGCACGCTGCCGCTGGTCGGTGAGCGGCTGGTCGGACTCTGGAACAGCATCGATCAGCAAGGTGCGGCGCTGATGGTCTCGGTCAAACCGTATCTGGGGCAGGTCGGTAACTGGTTGTTGGCGCGCAGTGCGCAGATTGGCGGCGGGATTCTCGAGCTGACGTTGAGCATTGTCTTTGTGTTCTTTTTCTATCGTGACGGGCCACGGCTGGCGGCGTTTGTGCACAGTTTGCTGGAGCGTTTGATCGGTGATCGCGCCGGGTATTACATCGAATTGGTCGCTGGCACGGTGCAGCGGGTGGTCAACGGGGTGATCGGCACTGCCGCGGCGCAGGCGGTTCTGGCGTTGATCGGGTTTTTGATTGCCGGGGTGCCGGGGGCGTTGGTGCTCGGGATTGTCACCTTTCTGCTGAGTCTGATTCCGATGGGGCCGCCGTTGGTGTGGGTGCCGGCCACGGCCTGGCTGGCCTGGAAGGGTGAGTATGGGATGGCGGTGTTTCTCGGGATCTGGGGGACGTTCATCATCAGTGGCGTGGACAACGTGCTCAAGCCGTATCTGATCAGTCGCGGGGGGAATTTGCCGTTGGTGATTGTGTTGCTTGGGGTGTTTGGCGGGTTGATTGCGTTTGGGTTTATCGGGTTGTTTATCGGGCCGACGTTGTTGGCGGTGGCTTATAGTTTGTTGACGGATTGGAGTAAGAGTCAGGGGCGGGTTGAGGAGCGACGCTGATTTTTGTGGGTATATCCGTTGCTGCGGTAACGGCGGCTTAGGGTTCCGCCCTTACGGCGGGTCACTTTTTCCAGGCGCCGAAAAAGTAACCAAAAAGGCTTGCTCCTACGTGCGGCCCGCTCGCTGGGGCTCGGGGTTCCTTCGCTGCGGGATCGATCCGGGCGCAGCGCCTACGGTTTGCTTCGCTGCACCTCCTCTCGCTGTGTTTGGCTGCGCCAAACGGTCGCTGCGCTCCCACGCCCGGATCAATCCCTCCACTCAGCCTTCCGACGTCGCCCGTGGATCAAGATCAAGAGCAGGCGAGCTGACACTCGGCCTATTGAGTGGTGAAGAGCGTGGGGTGTTCGGCGTTTGATTTGCGTTCAACGCGGTGTCGCATGTCGGCGTACCTCTTCCAAACACCTCGATCAGTTCCCTCTCCCTGTGGGATAGGGTAAAGGGCTTTTGATCTGTTTCAGAATCTGAGTTCAACTCGGTATTTCACGTCGGTGTAACTCGTCCAAACACCTCGATCAGTCCCCTCTCTCCCCGGGAGAGGGCTAGGGTGAGGGGCTTTTGATCTGTTTCAGAATCTGAGTTCAACTCGGTATTTCACGTCGGCGTAACTCGTCCAAACACCTCGATCAGTCCCCTCTCCCTCCGGGAGAGGGCTAGGGTGAGGAGCTTTTGATCTGTTTCAAAATCTGAGTTCAACTCGGTATTTCACGTCGGTGTAGCTCTCCCAAACACCCCGATCAGTCCCCTCTCCCTCTGGGAGAGGGCTAGGGTGAGGGGCTTTTGATCTGTTTCAGAATCTGAGTTCAACTCGGTATTTCACGTCGGTGTAGCTCTCCCAAACACGTCGGTCAGTCCCCTCTCCCTCTGGGAGAGGGCTAGGGTGAGGGGCTTTTGATCTGTTTCAGAATCTGAGTTCGACTCGGCATTTCACGTCGGTGTAGCTCTCCCAAACACCTCGATCAGTCCCCTCTCCCTCTGGGAGAGGGTTAGGGTGAGGGGCTTTTGATTGTCCGCGGCAAATAATGGCGTCGACTCAAGTCGCCACATTCAAATACTTGCCCACCGACGCCGTTTTCTCCAGCGAGTACTGTTTGCTCAGATTGGCAATCATGCGGTTCAGGGCTTCAGTGGTGCTCTGGGTCGAAGCGGTCTGCTCTTCCTCCGGTCGTTCTCTCCCAGCCTGTAGCGCCGCTTTCAGCTCATCGCTGCTCACGCCACCACTGCTGTCGCTATCGAGAACCTTTAGCAGCGCGGCACTGGTGTCAGTGGTTGAAGTCGCGCTGTCGCTGGTCTGTAGTGCGCTGCTGAGTTCTGTCGCGGTCACGCTGCCGTCGCCATCGGCGTCGAGCTGGCTGAACAGTTCGTCGCTGTTGATTGCTGGTGGCGGAGGCGGCGGAGGGGTCAGGCTGGCGGTGAGTTCGTCCTGGCTGACGGTGCCGTCCTTGTTCTTGTCGAGGGCGGAGAAGAGTTCGTTGCTGTCGGCGGTGCTGCCGGCGCTGGTCAGGCCGCTGCTCAGTTCGTCGCTGCTGATGGCGCCGTCGCCATCGCTGTCGAGGGCGCTGATCAGGGCGTCGGCGAGGTCGGTGTCTGGTGCTTGATCGTGTGGCGGTGGCGGAGGGGGCGCCATGGCGGTCATTTCTTCGGCGCTGAGGCTGCCGCTGGCGTCGCTGTCCAGATCGCCGAACTGTTTGCTCAGGTTGACCAGCAGGCCGTCGTCGGACTTCTGCGACAGGGCGCTTTTCAGTTCGTCCTGATCCACCGCGCCGTCGCCGTTGCTGTCGAGTTTGGCGAACAGTTCTTTTTGCAGTTGCTGGCTGCGGGCGTTTTGCGTGGAGGTGCTGCTGGTGCTGGTATAGCTCGTGTAATTGCTGACACTACCGATCATCGGACTCACTCCCTGGAATGGAAAACCGGTGGGTGTACCGGCTTATGCAGCGTCAGGGCGCAAGTTGTCCGGGGTATGTGGGATTTGTACCGGACGGTACACACGGCAGAATGAACACCGCCGAACCCCTGTGGGAGCGAGCCTGCTCGCGAAGAGGGCGGTACATTCAAAAGAGATTTTGGATCAGTTGACGCCTTCGCGAGCAGGCTCGCTCCCACAGGGGGCGGTGGTGTTCTCAGGGGCGCGGCAGGCGAATGACGGCAGTGAGGCCACCGCCGGGGGTTTCTTCGAGGTTGAGTTGTCCGCCCAGACGTTGCGCTGCCTCGCGGGCAATGGTCATCCCCAACCCCACACCGCCAGAGTTGCGATTGCGCGAGCCTTCCAGGCGATAGAACGGTTCAAACACCGCTTCACGCATGTCCTCGGCAATCCCCGGGCCGTGGTCGATCACGCGGATCAGCAGTTGCTCGCGCTGATCCTGCAATTCAATCCGCGCCTGCCCGGCGTAACGCAGAGCATTGTCCATGAGGTTGTTGATGCACGAACGCAGCGCCATCGGCTGCACCGGCAACGGTGCGCAATGGCCGCTGACCTGCACGTCGGCGCCTTGGTCCTGAGCGTTTTCGCACAGTGATTCGACCAGCGCCTGCACGTCCATCAATTGCAAGGCTTCGCTGGTGCGCTGTTCGTGCAGGTAGGTGAGGGTGGCGTCGAGCATGCCGATCATGTCGTCGAGATCCTGACGCATCTGGCCTTGCAGCTTTTCATCGCTGATGTTTTCCAGACGCAGTTTCAGGCGTGACAACGGTGTGCGCAAATCATGGGACACGGCACCGAGCATCCGCGCGCGCTGCTGCACCTGTTCGCGAATGCGCCGTTGCATCAGGTTGAAGGTGTGCGCCGCTTGTCGTGCTTCGCGCGGGCCGGACTCGTCGAGCGGCGGGCTGTCGAGGTCTTCGCTGAGGCGTTCGGCGGCGTCGCTCAGGCGCTGGATCGGGCGACTGAGCAGTTTGGCGCCGTACCATGCCGCGATCATCAGCGTGATGAATTGAAAGGTCAGCGGTACTATCGGGCCACCGAACCACGGACGCGGTGGCCGTGGCGGATAGCGTGGGTCTTGCGCCATTGGTTGGCCGTTGGCGCCTTGGGAGAATTCCGGCGGCGGCGGCGGCGGAGGCGGGCCGTAGAGGCGGAACCAGGTGAACGCCAGCAGGTGCGCGAGGACGATCGCCACGAACAGCACGCCAAACAGGCGGCCGAACAGCGTGTCGAAGCGCGCCCGCATCAGCCGATGTCCCGCGCGTCGAACAGGTAACCCTCACCGCGCACGGTTTTGATCAACTGTGGAGCTTTCGGGTCGTCACCGAGTTTCTGCCGCAGGCGCGATACCAGCAAATCAATGCTGCGGTCGAACGCTTCGATCGAACGACCCCGGGCCGCGTCGAGCAATTGCTCGCGGCTGAGCACCCGGCGCGGACGCTCGATGAAAACCCACAGCAGGCGGAATTCGGCGTTGGACAGCGGCACCACCAAGCCATCGTCAGCGATCAACTGACGCAGCACGCTGTTCAGGCGCCAGTTGTCGAAACGAATGTTGGCCCGTTGTTCGGTACGGTCATCGCGCACCCGGCGCAGGATGGTCTGAATGCGCGCGACCAGTTCACGCGGTTCAAACGGCTTGGCCATGTAGTCATCGGCGCCGAGTTCCAGGCCGATGATGCGGTCAGTCGGTTCGCAACGGGCGGTGAGCATCAGGATCGGGATGTCCGATTCGGCGCGCAGCCAGCGGCACAGCGACAAGCCGTCTTCGCCGGGCAGCATCAGGTCCAGCACGACAACGTCAAAATGCTCGGCGAGCAGCGCTTGACGCATCGCCGCACCGTCGGTCACGCCGCTGGCGTGGATATTGAAACGGGCGAGGTAATCGATCATCAGCTCACGGATCGGCACGTCATCGTCGACGATCAGCGCACGAATGCTCCAGCGCTTGTCGTCTTTAGACTCATCCGTCGCGGTCATTTGGGTGTTGTGCATGAGGCTGTTCATCTGCCAGTAGGCCGCCAACCACAAAAGATAGGCTGCGAGGTTGTGGTTTCAGCATAGGCGTCCGGCCGTGAGGCGGGAAGTGCTGATGTAAGGACGTGTTGCGGCTGGCGAGGCTAGCGCGGGTGCTTGTTGCTGGCATGTCGGTTGTGTATCGGAGTCGACACAATAGCAGCGAGCGCTATGCTGATCACGGTCGGCGCGACGATTTACCGATCATCGGGTGCCGCGCCGCCGCCGGTTCCGCTACAATGCGCGCCGATTTCGACCTGCCTGAGAGCCCATTCATGTCCGTCTGCCAGACTCCTATCATCGTCGCCCTGGATTTCCCCACCCGTGACGCCGCACTGAAGCTGGCCGACCAGTTGGACCCGAAACTGTGCCGGGTCAAAGTGGGCAAGGAACTGTTCACCAGTTGCGCCGCAGAAATTGTCGGTACCCTGCGTGACAAGGGTTTTGAAGTATTCCTCGACCTGAAATTCCACGACATTCCCAACACCACCGCGATGGCCGTGAAAGCCGCCGCCGAGATGGGCGTGTGGATGGTCAACGTGCATTGCTCCGGTGGCATGCGCATGATGGCGGCCTGCCGTGAAGAGCTGGACAAGCGTAGCGGGCCGCAACCGCTGCTGATCGGCGTGACCGTGCTGACCAGCATGGAGCGTGAAGACCTCGCTGGTATCGGTCTGGATATCGAGCCGCAAGAGCAGGTTCTGCGTCTGGCCGCGCTGGCCGAGAAGGCTGGCATGGACGGTCTGGTGTGCTCTGCGCTGGAAGCCACGGCACTGAAAACCGCGCATCCGTCGCTGCAACTGGTGACCCCGGGGATTCGTCCGGCGGGCAGCGCGCAGGACGATCAGCGCCGCATTCTGACACCGCGTCAGGCGCTGGATGCCGGTTCCGATTATCTGGTGATTGGCCGTCCGATCAGCCAGGCGGCGGATCCGGCACAGGCGCTGGCGTCGGTTGTAGCTGAAATCGCCTAAGCAAACACTGCAAAAACCTGTAGGAGTGAGCCTGCTCGCGATAGCGGTATGTCAAACAACGTTAATGTTGACTGACACACCGCTATCGCGAGCAGGCTCACTCCTACATTTGTTTTGTGGTGGGCTTAAACCTTCAACACCAACTTGCCAAAGTTCTCACCGCTGAACAATTTCATCAGCGTCTCAGGAAAGGTCTCCAGACCTTCGACGATGTCTTCCTTGCTCTTGAGCTGCCCCTTGGCCATCCAGCCGGCCATTTCCTGCGCGGCACTGGCGTACTGCGCCGCGTAATCCATCACCACAAAACCTTCCATCCGCGCGCGGTTGACCAGCAGCGACAGGTAGTTGGCCGGACCTTTGACCGCTTCCTTGTTGTTGTACTGGCTTATCGCGCCGCAGATCACCACCCGCGCCTTCATGTTCAAGCGGCTCAACACCGCATCGAGGATGTCGCCGCCGACGTTGTCGAAATACACGTCGACGCCTTTCGGGCATTCGCGTTTAAGCCCGGCCACGACATCTTCGGACTTGTAGTCGATGGCGCCGTCAAAGCCCAACTCATCGATAAGGAACTTGCATTTGTCAGCACCGCCGGCAATGCCGACCACGCGGCAGCCTTTGATCTTGGCAATCTGTCCGGCAATGCTGCCCACTGCGCCCGCTGCACCGGACAACACTACGGTGTCACCGGCCTTCGGTGCGCCGACATCCAGCAGGGCGAAGTAGGCGGTCATGCCGGTCATGCCCAGCGCTGACAGGTACACCGGCAGCGGCGCCAGTTTCGGATCGACTTTGTAGAAACCTCTTGGCTCACCGAGGAAATAATCCTGCACGCCAATGGCGCCGTTGACGTAGTCCCCGACCGCAAAGCCCGGGTTGTTCGAGGCGATGACTTTGCCGACGCCCAGCGCGCGCATGACTTCACCGATACCCACCGGCGGGATGTAGGACTTGCCTTCGTTCATCCAGCCACGCATGGCCGGGTCGAGGGACAGGTATTCGTTCTTGACCAGAATCTGGCCCGCCGCCGGTTCGCCGACCGGCACTTCCTGATAGGTGAAGGTCTCGCGGTTGGCCGCACCCACCGGGCGCTTGGCGAGCAGGAACTGGCGATTGGTCTGGTTGGTCATGGCAGGCACTCGAACGGAATGAAGTCTTGTTGATAGACGCTTGGCTGCATTGGCGCAAGGTTGGCTGATGCGGCGAATGCACGCCGATCCAGTGCAGTGATGATCACCGGGACGGTTTTATCACTGCGACGCATGGGCACCTAAACAGCCATTGGATAGTGCTGACGCTCGGCATACCTCAATGACTATGCTGCAAATCACCTGCAGCTATCCCTTTGAGGACATAACAATGAGCATGACGTTTTCCGGTCAAGTTGCCGTAGTCACCGGCGCGGCCAACGGCATCGGCCGGGCGACCGCCCAGGCATTCGCCGCCGAAGGTTTGAAAGTGGTGGTGGCCGATCTGGATGCGGCAGGGGGCGAGGGTACGGTAGCGCTTATTCGTACAGCCGGCGGCGAAGCGACCTTCGTGCGCTGCAACGTGACCGTCGAAAGCGAAGTGAAAAATCTGATGGACGAGGTGATCAATACCTACGGCCGTCTCGACTATGCCTTCAACAATGCCGGCATCGAAATCGAAAAAGGCAAACTGGCCGAAGGCTCGATGGATGAGTTCGACGCGATCATGGGCGTCAACGTCAAGGGCGTCTGGCTGTGCATGAAGTATCAACTGCCGCTATTGCTGGCTCAGGGCGGCGGGGCGATCGTCAATACCGCCTCAGTCGCGGGGCTGGGCGCGGCACCGAAGATGAGCATCTATGCGGCGTCGAAGCATGCGGTGATCGGTTTGACCAAATCGGCAGCCATCGAATACGCCAAGAAGAAAATCCGCGTCAACGCTGTGTGTCCGGCGGTGATCGATACCGACATGTTCCGTCGCGCCTATGAGGCCGATCCGAAGAAGGGCGAATTCGCCAATGCCATGCACCCGGTCGGGCGCATCGGTAAAGTCGAGGAAATTGCCAGTGCCGTGTTGTATCTGTGCAGCGACGGTGCGGCTTTCACCACCGGCCACTCGCTGGCAGTCGACGGCGGCGTCACCGCATTCTGAACAACGCGCAATAAAAACAGCCCGCATTCGTTGCGGGCTTTTTTATGGATCACGGTCAGTTCCGTGAAGCTCCTTAAACAATGTGTATCAAATGGTTAGAACGGTCGCTTTTGGCGGCGTTGTCGCACAGCCTGTCCGGCGCGGCTGTGATTTACTGCCGCCAGCAAAACGGACAGGAGTTTGCTTGCTCATGGAATTGAGAATTGATCGACAGGCAATGGTGCCGGTCGTGCAGCAGATTGTTGACGGACTGACCGAGTGGATCCTGCAAAGTGGCGTAGTGCCGGCCACCCGTTTGCCCTCCGTGCGGCAAATCGCCCGGGATAACCTGCTCAGTCAGTCGTGTGTTGTCGAGGCGTGTGAACGGCTGGTATCGCAGGGCGTTCTTAGCGCCCGCCAAGGCTCCGGGTTCATTGTCGCCGCCTCGCCATCGACACTGGGCGCCGATGATGAATTGGCGCCATTCGAGGGCCGCTATGCCTGGTGTGATGCAGTGTGCGAGGCAGCCGGGGGGTTGAAGCTGGGGGCCGGTGGTCTGCCGCAAAGCTGGCGCGAGCCTGACGACCTCAGCTATGCGCTGCGCGAGGTGGCGCGCACCGATATGGCCAGCCTGTTCAACTACAGCACGCCTTTGGGACTTCCTGCGTTGCGCGAGCAGATCGTCAAACGTCTGAAGCTGTTCGGTATCGAGGCTCGCAGTTCGCAGTTGCTGAGTACCTGCGGCGCCAGCCACGCGCTGGATCTGATCGTGCGCAGCTTGTTCAAGGCCGGAGACTGCGTGGTGGTCGAGACACCAGGGTATGCGCCGCTGTTCGATCTCCTGCGCCTGCACGGCGTGCGGATGCTCGAGGTGCGTCGTACCCCGAACGGGCCGGATATCGAAGCGCTGGAGGCTTTGCTGCAACAGTTTCGGCCTGGCGCATTGTTCATCAACAGCCATCATCACAATCCCACCGGAAGTTGCCTGTCGGCTAGCGTGGCCCAACGCATCCTGCAACTGAGCAAGGCCTATGATTTGCGCGTGATCGAAGACGATGTCTACGCGGATTTGCATACGGGCAACGGTACGCGACTGGCGGCGCTGGATGATGAGGGGCGGGTCATCTATGTGGGCAGTTTTTCCAAGACACTGAGCAGTTCGTTGCGGGTCGGGTTCGTCTTCGCCGAAACCGAAATGGTCAGGCGACTGGCTCAGGTCAAGATGATCAGCGGCTTGGGGGCGTCGAGGTTTACCGAGGCGGTGCTGGCCAGTCTGATGGTCAGCGGCGCTTACCGCAAACTGGTGCAGCGCCAGCGCCAACGCTTGAATGCCGATCGTGCCGCCGCGCTGCAGGCGCTGGAGGACGCCGATTGGGAGGTTTTCGGCAAGCCTGCGGGTGGGTTGTTCATCTGGGCGCGCTCGCGCATGACCGATCATGTTCGGGTACGCCGGCAGGCGCAGTATTGCGGCGTGTTGCTGTCAGCGCCTGATGCGTTCAGTCCCTGTGGCGAATCGGGCGACTGGTTGCGCATCAACGTCGCATACGCCTGCGATCCACGCGCTCGGCAGTTTTTTCGCAACACCGGTTCGGATCGACCTCAAGCGTTCTGAAAACGACGCGGGCGTAGCTTTTTGCCATTATTCCGACACCAGAGACTTGTGCGGGTGGATGGCCGTTGCGACTCTTCGCTCTACTGACAATGGCAGGGGACTACGCGCAATGATTTCGGCCATGCAAGGACGTTTTGCCAACCTCGGTATGGCAAAAAAACTGGGTATCGGGTTTGTGCTGGTCTTGCTGCTGACCGCGCTGGTGGCAGCCATTGGCGTCTGGTCCCTGCAAACCATCAGTCAGCGTTTCGACGGGCTGAAACAGATGTCCTCGCTCAACAGCAGTTTGCTCAAGGTGCGCCTGCTCGAGCAGGAATATGCCTTGCGCGGCGATCCGAAAACCGCCGATGCCTTGCGTAAGGGCGTCGACGAACTGGTTGCTCTGGCTGATCAGTTGAAGGCGCAGTCGGCGGCCAATGTGCCGGTCATGAACGATGTGCAGCAGTCGCTCGGCGCTTATCGCAAAGCGTTTGATGAGTTTGTTTCGTTGACCCAGGCCAAGGACCTCGCACTGGAAATGGCCAGTTGGTCGGTGTCCAGTGTGGCCAATAACCTCGATGTGTTGCAGGCCGGACTTGCCGACGACGGTGCGTATACCTTGAAGGACACCGAGGGCAAGGACGGAGCGCAGTTCATTGAGCAGGCCAACCAGGTCAGTCAGGTGTCGCGGTTGATGCTGCAAGCGATGAACGAAGCGCGGATTCGCCTCGATCAAAGCCGCAAGGGCGATGCCGACAGTGCCGGCAAGGGCAATATCGAACAGGCCGCGCAGGCTCAGGCGCAAGCCGAAGAACTGAAAACCACGGTCAAGGACGAGGGTTACCTGACCGTTCTCAATGAAGTGTCCGGGCATATCGCCGGTTTCAACGACAAACTGGCCGAGTACACCGGATTGCTCGCGCAGGAAAAAACCGTCTACGAGCAATTGCACCAGCGTGCCGACCAAGTGGTCGAGCGGGTGAATCAGGCTTATGTCGCTGAAGACGGCGCGATGCAGGCGGAACTGAAGAAAAACTCGTTGCTGATCATTGGTTCATCGGCGCTGGCGCTGTTGGTCGGATTGTTGGCTGCGTGGCTGATCACTCGACTGATCGTCGCACCATTGCGCAGCGTGATTCAGGTCGCCCAGCAGATTGCCGCCGGTGACTTGAGTGCGACCGTGGAGGTGACCCGGCGTGACGAGATCGGCCAGTTGATGTTGGCGATGCAGCAGATGGGCGCGGGACTGAGTGCGATTGTCAGCGGGTTGCAGGCAGGTATCGAGCAACTGGCCAGTTCGGCGCAATCGCTGTCGGCGGTCACCGAGCAGACCAACCTTGAGGTCAGCAGCCAGAAGGAAGAAACCGAGCAGGTGGCCACGGCAATGAACCAGATGACCGCCACCGTGCATGACGTTGCGCGCAATGCCGAAGAGGCGGCGTTGGCTGCGCAGACGGCGGATGACAAGGTCGAGAGTGGTCAGCAGGTGGTGCGCCAGAGCATGGCGCGCATTGAGCAATTGGCTGATTCGGCGACGTCGGCCAGTTCCAGCATCGAAAGCCTCAGTGCGGAAATCCAGAATATCGGGACGGTGCTGGGGGTGATCAAAAGCGTCGCTGAGCAGACCAATCTACTGGCGCTGAATGCCGCGATCGAGGCGGCTCGGGCCGGGGAGCAGGGCAGGGGCTTTGCGGTGGTGGCCGATGAGGTGCGCGCACTGGCTCGGCGCACGCAGCAATCGACTGAGGAAATTGAACGGCTGGTGAGTGCATTGCGCTCGGCGGCGCATTCGTCGGTGCAGCAGATTCAGAGCAGCGGGGAGTTGGTGAAGCTGGCGGTGAGTGATGCGTTGCAGACCGAGAGTGCGCTGGGGAGTATTGCGGTGGCGGTGTCGTTGATTCAGCAGATGAATCAGCAGATTGCGGCGGCGGCCGAGGAGCAGAGTTCGGTGGCGGAGGAGATCAATCGCAGTGTGACGAGTATTCGCGCGAGTGCGGATCAGTCGTCGATCGCGATGCGCGGGAATGCGGCTTCGAGTGTTGAACTGGCGCAGTTGGGGAGTGAGTTGCGTGGGATGGTTGGGCATTTTCGGCTTTGACGCTTTGGGCTTGGCGGCCTTTGGGCCGGCCAGGCTCTTGGGGTTTTGGGGGAATATCCGTTGCTGCGGGTGTTGCTGATTAGGGTTCCGCCCTTACGGCGGGTCACTTTTTCCAGACGCCGAAAAAGTAACCAAAAAGGCTTGCTCCTACGTGCGGCCCGCTCGCTGGGGCTCGGGGTTCCTTCGCTCCGGGATCGATCCGGGCGCAGCGCCTACGGTTTGCTTCGCTGCACCTCCTCTCGCTGTGTTTGGCTGCGCCAAACGGTCGCTGCGCTCCCACGCCCGGATCAATCCCTCCACTCAGCCTTCCGACGTCGCCCGTGGATCAAGATCAAGATCAAGAGCTTCAGCCGAGCTAACGCTCATCCTGTTGAGTGGTGAGGAGCTGATGCGGTTGCGAGGTGGGCTGCTTTTGCTTTTCTGTGGGAGTGAGCTTGCTCGCGAAGGCGGCCTGACAGCCGACCAATCCTCTATTGGATGTACTCAGTCCCAATGTAGGCGTGAGCCTGCTCGCGATGGCGGCCGGATAGTTGACCAACCTCTGTCAGATGTACTCAGCCCCCTAGTAGGAGCGAGCCTGCTCGCGAAAGCGGCCTGACAGGCGACCCATCTCTGTCAGATGTGCTCAGCCCCCTTGTAGGAGTGAGGCTGCTCGCGAAAGCGGTCTGGCAGCCAACCCATCTCTGCCGAATGTACTCAAACCATGTGGGAGCGAGCCTGCTCGCGAAAGCGGCCTCACATTCACCGGTTTTCTATCAGGTTCACTCCCGCAAACCTACAAAAAAGCCACCTCTCGGTGGCTTCTTTTTCAACATTTGCAATCAGTCGTAAATCACTTTCTTCTTCCAGTCGGCATCGGCCTCGGCATCTTTGAGGCCGGCGGTCAGTTGGTTCTCTTCACCCTCAACCGGTGCAATCTTGTCCATGACCTGGGCGTTGGCGCGGGCCAGCAGTTTTTCCAGGTATTGCAGTTGTTCTGCATACACCTGTGGATCCTGCTGTTTGCGCAGGTATTGCACGCCGCGTTCGAAGGCGAGGCGGGCCTGGCCGGGCTGGTTTTGTTGCAGGGACTGTTGGCCGAGGTTGTTGAAGAATTCGATATGCAGCAGCACCAGGATGTGGCGGACTTCGCGGATCCAGTGTTTGGCTTCGTTCGGTGGCAGGAAGCCATCGTGCGCGGCGCGGGTGATTTGGCCGTGAAGGGCTTCGAGCAGGAAGCGTACGTCTTTGGCTTTGGCTTCGGTCAGGATTGGCGCCGGAGGGTTGTTGACCGGGATCGATTCGCCTTGGGCAACCAGTGCGCTCAGTTCGGTGATGCGCGCTTTGGTGGTGGCGCTGGTTTTTTCCAGGTTCAACAGACGTTGACAGACGTTCAGTTCCAGACGGGTCAGCAGCAGCTTGAGTGCGGGGGTCATGAACTGGCCCGGGAAGGTCTCGGTCAGTTCGCCGCAGCGGCGCAGGCGGTCGTTGAGTTCGACCTTGGTACGGGCCTTCTCCAGTTTGTTGTTTTCCACCACATGGTTCATGTAGCCAATGGCGATCAGAATTGCGATCCCGGCTATGACTAGCAGGGTGATCATGAGTGGTGTCACCGGTAAGACCTCTTTATAGGGTTCGCATGCGAGTGTAGTGGCTGGGCATTTAACCGCCTAGCGCCGCTCGACTGGTTGGATCGGCAGGTTCAATCTGTATCGGCCGCACGCTGCTTATATGAATGCTGGCGCTGCGGGTGCAGATTGCCATCACTGTGCGGTGGACTATAACGTCTTGGCGAGTGGCGGAATATAGGCGTCAATCGTCGGGCGACGGAAAAGCCCGGTTGCTGCCGTAAAGCAGGTCGAAGTCATTGATTTAAATAAATTTATATCAAGGGGTTGACGACCTCTCAATCCATCCATAGAATGCGCGCCACTTGCAGCGTAAAGCACACAGCGAAGCGCGGCAGGGAGTGAATGTTGTAGTGTGTCCCCTTCGTCTAGTGGCCTAGGACACCGCCCTTTCACGGCGGTAACAGGGGTTCGAGTCCCCTAGGGGACGCCAATGCGGGAATAGCTCAGTTGGTAGAGCACGACCTTGCCAAGGTCGGGGTCGCGAGTTCGAGTCTCGTTTCCCGCTCCAATTTTAAACAGCAGTGCCTTCGGGCGGTGCTGAGTGAAACCAGAACCAAGTCTTCGGATGCGGATCTGGACACCGAAACACACACCATGTGTTCCGGGTAGCGTGTCCCCTTCGTCTAGTGGCCTAGGACACCGCCCTTTCACGGCGGTAACAGGGGTTCGAGTCCCCTAGGGGACGCCATTTGCGGGAATAGCTCAGTTGGTAGAGCACGACCTTGCCAAGGTCGGGGTCGCGAGTTCGAGTCTCGTTTCCCGCTCCAAATTCTAGAAACGCCGCTCCGTGAGCGGCGTTTTTATTAGTGAAAGTTGTAGCCTGTGTCCCCTTCGTCTAGTGGCCTAGGACACCGCCCTTTCACGGCGGTAACAGGGGTTCGAGTCCCCTAGGGGACGCCATTGCGGGAATAGCTCAGTTGGTAGAGCACGACCTTGCCAAGGTCGGGGTCGCGAGTTCGAGTCTCGTTTCCCGCTCCATATTCACAAAAACGCCGCTCAATAGAGCGGCGTTTTTGTATGCGCGGGATTTGTGGTTGTGCCATCAGGTCATGCAGAAAAAGGCCCGTCGAAGCGATTCGGCGGGCCTTTTTGCGTTTTGCGTCTGCCTACCAGGACAGCATCAGGCGGCCGGCAAACAGAATCAGCACTACGCCCATGGTGCGTTCGAACCAATGTCCCATGCGCATGAACAGCAGGCGTACTTTGCTGCTCGAGAAAAACAGCGCCACGATCACGAACCACAGCGCGTTTACAAAACACATCCACAAACCATAGAACGCCTGGATTTGCAGAGGTGTTTCAGCGCTGATGATTGTGGTGAAGATGGCCAGGAAAAATAGCGTGGCCTTGGGGTTGGTTGCGTTGGTCAGAAAACCGGTGCTGAAGGCTTTGAACAAGGTTTGTGCAACCACCGGCTCCTCACTGTTTTTCTCACCTTCAAGGGCCGATTTGGGTTTACTGCGCAGCAGACTGATACCCAAATACAGGATGTAAGCGCCGCCGATCAGTTTGGCGACGGTCGACAACCAAGGGGTCGTGTGCATCAATGCCCCCACGCCCAGTAGCGTGTACAGCACGTGTACGGAAATCCCCGCGCCAATACCCAGCGCCGTGCAGATCCCCACCAGTCGGCCGAAGCGTACGCTTTGGCGAATAGTCACCGCGAAGTCCGGGCCGGGAGCAACCACAGCCAGGAAGTGAATAGTAGCCAGCGCCAGAAACTCGCCCAGATAATTCGAATACATCTCAGCTCCAGTAGGTCAGGGGTGAAGCATTGCCGCGATAGCCGACAAAAAAGGAAAGGCTCAAGCGCGGATCTGCCACGCCCGGGGTCACCGAGTGCATGCGACGCGAATTGAACATGATGAAATCGCCGGGTTGCGGTCGGACTTCCAGCGCGGGTGGGCCGAGCAGCGCCGGTTCGATGCCGTAACTGTCGCCACGCATCTCGTCGAACTGATCCGGGGTGATGTCGTCGTCCCACATCTGCAGCGCACCGCCCTCGGTCGGCATGTTCAGATAGACGTTGCAGGCGAACTGCGCCTCCAGGCTGCGGGCCTGGAAACTGTCCGGGGCGTCCTTGGCGAAGATGTCGTGATGGGCCAGGAAGCACACGCCGGGTTTCACTACTCGCGACAGGCCGACATACATTTTCCGGCCGTAGAGATTTTCCAGGTGTGCGCCGGCCGGCCAGGATTCGTCGAGCATGCAGCGCAAGGTATCGATCGGTGACGAATAGGGGGCGCAGCGATTGCGCAATTCCGCGATGTTGCTGGTGGCGCGTTCGAAGTAGTCTTCGATCAGTAACGGCTGGTTTTCCGCCTCATAAAAAGCCATGCCGATGCGGCCGATGCTCGGTGCGTTGATGTAACCCTCAAAACCTGGAGCAAGAATTTTGTTGCCAATCTGAATGGCCAGCGGCTCAGGCAGAAAACCTTTGACGCGGATGGCGAGGACTTCTTCGTTGGCCAGTTTTTTTATGCACGTCTCATCGAGACGCTCGACGTCTAGCATCATTGTTTTTAGGTCCATCTATCGATAGTCAACGGAACCGGCGAATGCGGTTCCCCCGGCGTCGGACGCTGCGTGAGGCAGCGCCCGAAATGCTCAATCCACGCTGTAGTGGACGGACAACGTGCCTTTCTTCTGCGAAAGGGACGCGATCGTGACTGTGCCCAGATCCTTCAGGCTACGTACATGGGTGCCGCCGCAGCCATAGGCGGGCAGTTCACCAAAACCGATTTCCCGCGCACCTTCGCGTAGCGAGGTCAGGCGGGGCAGGTCGTGCTCGATCCAGTGGTCGATCCCGGTTTGAACGGTCTCGGTATCGACTTCCTGCGCAGCTTCGCCGGGTTTGAATTGCACTCGACCTTCATCCGGCCAGTGGTGTGCCTTGATCGGCATCCAGCCCATGGCCTGAACGAAATGTCCGATCAGATGGCCGGCCGAATGCATACGGGTGTTGAAGCTGCGGCGTTCTCCATCGACATGGATACAGGTCATGCCAAGCTTTACGGGGCGGTCGACGTAATGAACGATCCGGTCCGGTTCCTGTACGACGCGTAATACCTGGCTCTCATCGATCCAGCCGGTATCGCAGGGCTGGCCACCCCCTTGCGGATGGAACAGGGTGGCGCGCAGCACCACCGCAAATTCGTTCTCGTGGGGCGTGCAGTCGAGGACTTCTACATTAGCCTTGAGGTCATCACTATGGAAAAAGAGGCGAAGCGTCATATTCCATGCCCTTATTTAAATTTCTATTTTTATTATATGAATCGTGTAATAACGTGATAATCCGTTAAAACATCAAAGGACTTGTGCGCTGTGAGCATAAATCTTCCGCTCCCGCTGCTCGGTGAGATGGCAATCTTCGTCAAGGTCGTGGAAACCGGCAGCTTTTCTGAAGCGGCTCGGCAACTGGGTTCATCGCCGTCGGCGGTCAGTCGCAGTATTTCGCGGCTGGAAAAAGCCTTGGCCACGCGACTGTTGCAGCGCACTACGCGCAAGCTGCGTTTGAGTGATGGCGGCGAAGAGGTATTCAAGCGTTGTCAGGAGATGGTAAGCGCGGCCAAGTCAGTGATGGAAATCAGTGGCCAGTTCACCCATGACGCGGAAGGGCTGGTGCGGGTCAGCGTGCCAAAAGCAGTCGGGCGGTTTGTGATTCATCCGCACATGCCAGAGTTTCTGCGGCGTTATCCCAAGGTTGATGTCGAGTTGCTACTGGAGGATCGCCAGGTTGATTTGATCGACGACCATGTCGATCTGGCCATTCGTATTACGGATCGACCACCGGCCGGGTTGGTCGGGCGGCAATTGCTGACCATCGATCATTTGCTCTGTGCCACGCCGCAGTACCTGGCCGAGTACGGCACCCCGACTCACCCTCATGATTTGCTCAATCACAGCTGTATTTATCTGGGTGAAACCCCCAGCGATGCACGCTGGAAATTCAAGAAAGGCAGCAAAGCGGTAACGGTGGGTGTGCGCGGTCGCTATGCCGCCAATCACACCGGTGTGCGATTGGGTGCGGTGTTGCAGCACATCGGCATTGGCAGCCTGCCGTATTTCACTGCCCGTTACGCACTTGAGCAGAAGTTGATTGTGCAGGTGCTGCCGGACTGGACCTTTCTGGCGTCCTACCATGGCGGACTGTGGTTGCTGCATTCGCCGACGCGCTATCTGCCACCCAAGTTGCGCGTGTTTATCGACTATCTGGTGGAGTGTCTGCAGAAAGAGCCGACCTTGAGCAAGCCGGGCAAGTCAGGTGGTGCGAGTAACGCAGCCATGGCGTATGAATTACCGGAAAGCGAGGGATTGCTGTAACGCAGAAGCAAAAGATCGCAGCCTTCGGCAGCTCCTACAGGGGATTGCGTGAGTCCACTGTAGGAGCTGCCGAAGGCTGCGATCTTTTGATTTTCAACCAAACAGTTAAATCAGTGCTTGCTGTCCTGAGCGGACATCGCCAGCAGCTGTTTTTCCTGATTCCAGTCGAACGGTTCGTCGTTCTGTTCAGCTTCGTAACGGCGCTCTTCCAGGGCCTGATACAGGTCGATCTCTTCATCGGACAGGTAGTGCAGGCAGTCACCGGCGAAGAACCACAGCAGATCGCGCGGGATCAGGTGGGCGATCTGCGGGTAACGGCTAATCACTTGAGTCAGGATGTCCTGGCCCAGGTACTGGCTTTCGATCGGATCGATCGGCAGCGATGCGAGCAGTTCGTCGAAGCGCTCCAGGAACAGGGCATGGCTTTCTTCGGGAACCTGTTCGGCCTCACCTACGGCGACCAGGATGCTGCGCAGGTGGTCGAGCAAAACAAGATGATCGGCAACGACGTTGGACACGAGATAAGTCCTCAAGAGCAAAACGGGCGCGGGAGTATAAAGCTCCTGCGCCCTCTTGGACATGCTTGTCAGGATCAGCGGACTTTGCCCTCTGCCAGCATCAACTCCTCTTTGTCGAAATCATCGACATCGATCACCTTGCGTCGCGCCGCTTCGGCATCGCGCAGACTCTGCGCTTCCACCGGTTGCAATACTCCAGCTTCAAGCGCGGCATCGATGGCGTGTTCGCCCGCGACCGGTTTGACCTGACCGCTTTTCAGCGAGGTGTGCAGTTTTTTGTGCAACGGCTGCGCGGCATTCAGCAGATCGCTGGCGTGTTGCAGCGCGCCGACGGCATCGTCTGCCGACTGCGGGCGATAACAACCGGCAAGCAGTTCTTCCAGCGCCGGATCACCCTTGGCGCGACCAATGATGCCAGCCACTTCGGCGCCGAGTTTGTCCGACGGGCCTTTGTGACGACGACCGAACGGGAAGACGATGGCTCGCAACAGACAACCGAACACTTTGTTCGGGAAGTTGCGCAGCAACTCATCCAGTGCCCGCTCCGATTGGCCGAGGCTTTCTTCCATCGCCCAACGGAATAGCGGTTCCATGTAGGCCGGCGAATCCAGATCGTGATAACGCTTGAGCGCGGCAGAGGCCAGATACAGGTTGCTCAACACATCACCCAAACGTGCCGACAGACGTTCACGACGTTTCAGTTCGCCGCCGAGCAGCATCATGCTGAAGTCGGCGAGCATGGCGAACGCCGCCGCCTGACGATTGAGTGCACGGAAGTATCCCTGACTGATCTTGTCGCCCGGCGCGTGTTCGAAGTGACCGAAACCGAGGTTCAGCACCAGCGTGCTGGCCGCGTTGCTTACGGCGAAACCGATGTGTTTGAGCAGCAGGCCATCGAACTCTTTCAGCGCCTGATCCTTGTCCTCACGCCCCGCCAGCGCCATTTCCTTGAGCACAAATGGATGGCAGCGAATCGCGCCCTGACCGAAGATCATCAGGTTGCGCGAGAGGATGTTCGCGCCCTCCACGGTGATGAAGATCGGCGCACCGTTCCAGCTGCGCCCGAGGTAGTTGTTCGGGCCCATGATGATCGCCTTGCCGCCGTGCACATCCATGGCGTGGCTGATGCACTCACGGCCGCGTTCGGTGAGGTGGTATTTGAGGATCGCCGACAGCACCGAGGGTTTCTCGCCGAGATCCACCGCGTTAGCCGTGAGCATCCGCGCCGCGTCCATCATCCACGCGTTGCCGCCGATGCGCGCCATGGCCTCCTGAATACCTTCGAACGCCGACAGCGGCACGTTGAATTGCTCACGAATCTGCGCGTACTGGCCAGTGACCAGACTGGTGAATTTCGCCGCGCCGGTACCGACGGCTGGCAACGAAATCGAACGGCCGACCGACAGGCAGTTCATCAGCATCATCCAGCCCTTGCCGAGCATTTCCTGACCGCCAATAAGGAAGTCCAGCGGGATGAACACATCCTTGCCGGAATTCGGGCCGTTCATGAATGCCGCGCCCAATGGCAGGTGGCGACGACCGATTTCCACACCGGCGGTATCGGTCGGGATCAGTGCCAGGCTGATGCCGAGGTCTTCCTTGTCGCCCAGCAGATGTTCCGGGTCGTAGGCCTTGAAAGCCAGGCCGAGGAGGGTAGCGACCGGGCCGAGGGTGATGTAGCGTTTTTCCCAGTTCAGGCGCAGGCCGATGACTTCCTGACCTTCCCACTGACCTTTGCAGATGATCCCGGTGTCGGGCATCGCCCCGGCATCGGAACCCGCGAGCGGGCCGGTGAGGGCAAAGCACGGAATGTCATCGCCCCGGGCCAGACGCGGCAGGTAGTGATTGCGTTGTTCGTCGGTGCCGTAATGCAGCAGCAGTTCGGCCGGGCCGAGTGAGTTCGGCACCATGACAGTGGAGGCGAGGTCACCGCTGCGGGTGGCCAGTTTCATTGCCACTTGCGAGTGCGCGTAAGCAGAAAAGCCTTTGCCGCCGAATTCTTTCGGAATGATCAGGGCAAAAAAACCGTGTTCCTTGATGTGCGTCCAGGCTTCCGGGGGAAGGTCCATCGACTGGCCGATCTGCCAGTCAGTGACCATTGCGCAAAGCTCTTCGGTCGGGCCGTCGATGAACGCTTGTTCTTCTTCGCTCAGTTGCACCTTCGGATAGGCCAGCAGTTTGTCCCAGTCCGGACGGCCGCTGAACAGCTCGCCATCCCACCAGACGGTACCGGCATCGATCGCGTCGCGTTCGGTCTGCGACATCGGCGGCAGGGTTTTCTGGAACCAGTTGAACAGCGGCGCAGTGAAATGTTTGCGGCGCAGGTCAGGCAGCACCAACGGTGCGGCGACCACCGCCAGCAAGATCCACAACACCGCCAATAACCAGCCCGGCGCATGACTGAAAATACCCATCGCCAGCAGGTAGACGGCAACGATGCCCAGCGCTGGCAGCGGGGCGATGCGCCGGTGGGCGAGATACGCCACGCCGACGATCAAAACCAGTATCCACAACAACAGCATATTCAGTCCTCCGTGAACCAAGGCAAATCGACCCTCCAGAGCTTAGACGGCATCTGTAAAAGCGGGTGGTCAGACCAAGGTGATTGAAATCGTGGGAAACCCCGGATGGTTTTCGTAGGTTCGGTGGGCAACACGCGTGGGAAATCGTTCGCCGATCCCGCGTCTTTGCGTCCAAGTTTGGCCGAAACGTCGTTATCTCTGTGCTGAAGCTGTCGCTAGACTCGGGGCTCACCCAGGAGGTTGTCGTCATGCACGAGTATCTGAGTCCCGGCCGCTTCATCGATAGTGACCACCCGGCGGTGGTGGAGTTCGCCGAACAACATCGGGGTGCTAGCCGCGATCCGCTCGAGCAGGCGATCAGTCTTTATTACGCCGTGCGTGAGGCGGTGCGTTACAACCCGTACACCTTCAGCCGCGATCCGCAGACCTTGCGCGGCAGCTATGCGTTGGCGACGGGGGAGAGTTATTGCGTACCGAAAGCCACGCTGCTGGCGGGCTGCGCGCGGCATTGCGGGATCCCGGCGCGGATCGGTCTGGCCGATGTGCGCAATCACCTGTCGACCCCGCGCCTGCTTGAACTGCTGAAGAGCGACATGTTCGCCATGCACGGTTACACCGAGCTGTTCCTCAATGATCGCTGGGTCAAGGCAACACCGGCGTTCAATCAGCAACTGTGTGAGTTGTTCAACGTCGCTCCGTTGGAATTCGATGGCATCAACGACAGCGTTTTTCATCCGTTCAACCGTGACGGGGCGCAGTTGATGGAGTATCTGGTCGATCACGGTCAATTCGCCGATGTGCCGGAAACGTTCTTCTTCGAGCATCTGCAAAAGTGCTATCCGCATCTGTTCACTGATCTGCAGCCGGCATTGCTCGGCGATATGCAGAGTGATTTGAGCCGTACCTGATCCGGCGTATGCTGCCTGCCCACTCATTTGAAAAGAGGCGGTCATGCTGAAGATCTGGGGACGGAAAAACTCATCGAATGTCAGGAAGCCATTGTGGGCCGCCGAGGAACTCGGTCTGGCTTACGAGGCGATTGATGCCGGTGGCGCATTCGGCGTCGTCGACACACCCGAGTACCGGGCGATGAACCCGAACGGCCGGGTGCCGGTGATCGAGGACGACGGTTTTATGCTGTGGGAATCCAACGCCATCGTTCGCTATCTGCTGGCCAGGCATGCGCCCGACAGCAACTGGTATTCGGCCGATCCACGAGCTCGCGCCATCGCCGACAAATGGATGGACTGGACCACGTCGAGTTTTGCCGGCCCCTTCCGCACAGTGTTCTGGGGTGTCCTGCGCACGCCGGCGGACAAGCAGGACTGGACGGCCATCAACGCAGCGATCAAGGAATGCAGCGAGCTGCTCAACATGGCCGATCAGGCGCTCGCCAGCCAACCTTACCTGTCTGGTGAAGAAATCGGCATGGGCGACATTCCACTGGGCAGTTTCATTTATGCCTGGTTCGAGATGCCCATCGAACGCGCCCCGCAAGCGCATCTGCAAGCCTGGTACGAGCGCCTGAAGCAGCGTCCGGCCTACCAGAAAGCCGTCATGACCGCGTTGACTTAATACCTACTATCGACACACTTGACTGTACTTGTACGGCGGCGGCAAGCACCATTGCGCACTTGCGCTGCGGTTCGATCCTTCGCCGCCGTCTCCTTTTTCCCTTCAATGGTGCGTAAATCAGATATGAGTTCCGCTCTGTCCATCCGGCAGCTAACCAAAACCTACGGCAACGGGTTCCAGGCCTTGAGTGGTATCGATCTGGACGTCGCCGAAGGTGACTTTTTCGCCTTGCTCGGCCCCAACGGTGCCGGCAAATCCACGACCATCGGCATTCTCTCGACCCTGGTGAACAAGACCAGCGGCACGGTGAATATCTTCGGTCATGACCTGGACAAGAATCCTGCGCAGCTCAAGCGCTCGATCGGCGTGGTGCCGCAGGAATTCAACTTCAACCAGTTTGAAAAGACCTTCGACATCGTCGTCACTCAGGCCGGTTACTACGGCATTCCGGCGAAGATCGCCAAGGAACGCGCCGAGCAGTACCTGACGCAATTGGGCCTGTGGGACAAACGCGATGTGCCGTCGCGTTCGTTGTCCGGTGGTATGAAGCGGCGTCTGATGATTGCCCGTGCGCTGGTGCATGAACCGCGTCTTTTGATCCTCGATGAACCGACCGCAGGCGTCGACATCGAGCTGCGCCGCTCGATGTGGACGTTCCTCACCGAGCTGAACCAGAAAGGCATCACCATCATCCTCACCACGCACTATCTGGAGGAGGCTGAGCAGTTGTGCCGCAACATCGGCATCATCGACCACGGCACCATCGTCGAGAACACCAGCATGAAACAATTGCTGGGCCAGTTGCACGTGGAAACCTTCCTGCTGGACCTGAAAAACGACTTGAACGCCGCGCCGCAATTGCTCGGCTATCCGGCCCGGTTGATCGACGGGCACACTCTCGAAGTCCAGGTCGACAAATCCATGGGCATCACGGCGTTGTTCACCCAGTTGGCGCAGCAGAACATCGAAGTATTGAGCCTGCGTAACAAAACCAATCGCCTCGAGGAGCTGTTCGTGTCCCTGGTCGAGAAAAATCTGTCGAAGGTGGCGGTATGAGTTCCGAATTCCGTCCCAACCTCGTCGCCCTGCAGACCATTGTTTACCGCGAGGTCAAACGCTTCACGCGGATCTGGCCGCAAACGCTGCTGCCGCCGGCGATCACCATGGTTCTGTACTTCGTGATTTTCGGCAATCTGATCGGTCGCCAGATAGGCGACATGGGTGGCTTCACTTACATGGAGTACATCGTGCCGGGGCTGATCATGATGTCGGTGATCACCAACTCCTATGGCAACGTGGTCTCGAGTTTCTTCGGCAGCAAGTTCCAGCGCTCCATCGAAGAGCTGATGGTCTCGCCGGTGTCGCCGCACACGATTCTGATCGGCTTCACCATTGGCGGCGTGTTGCGGGGTCTGATGGTCGGCGTGATCGTGACGATTCTGTCGCTGTTCTTCACCCATTTGCAGGTGCATCACCTCGGCGTGACCATCCTCGTGGTAGTACTGACGGCGACGATCTTCTCGCTGCTGGGCTTTATCAACGCCGTGTTTGCGCGCAACTTCGATGATATTTCGATCATCCCGACTTTTGTGCTGACGCCGCTGACGTACCTGGGCGGGGTGTTCTACTCGATCACGCTGCTGCCGCCGTTCTGGCAGACCGTGTCGCTGGCCAACCCGGTACTGCACATGGTCAACGCTTTCCGTTACGGCATTCTGGGTGTTTCGGATATCCGCATCGGCATCGCGATCACCTTTATGCTGGTGGCGACGGTGGTGTTGTATCTCGGTTGTGCGCGGTTGCTGGTGAGTGGGCGCGGGATGCGTACCTGATCCAGAACCGCATCGACTTCTTCGCGAGCAGGCTCGCTCCCACAAGGGATCTTCGGTACAACAAAGATCCAATGTGGGAGCGAGCCTGCTCGCGAATACAGACGCCACAAATCAAAACGGCCTCCCACTGCGGAGGCCGTTTTGCATTCAGCGCATGCGGCTTTTCTTGCGCCGCGCCCATTGCCGCGCGACCCACCAGCGCCAATACATCATCACCAGACAGTAGGCGAGGGCGCCAAGCACCAGCCCTACCACCACCGAGCCGAGCAGAAACGGCTGCCACAACGTCGACAATTCGCCGCTGATCCATTCCCAGGTCAGCTCATCCGGAAGATGCCGGGCGGGCACGTCCATCAAAAACGCCCCGGCCTGATAAGTGCAGAAAAACACCGCCGGCATGGTGATTGGATTGGTCAGCCACACCAGGCTGACTGCAATCGGCATGTTCCCCCGCACCATGACGGCGAGTGCGGCGGCCACCAGCATCTGCGCCGGAATCGGCAGGAATGCGGCGAACAGGCCGACCGCCATCGCCCGTGCGACCGAGTGACGATTGAGGTGCCAGAGGTTCGGGTCATGCAGCAACTTGCCGAGAAAGCGTAAGGATTTGTGTTCCCTGATGCTCGTCGGGTCGGGCATGTAACGTTTGAATAAGCGCCGGGGCATAAGGCTTCTCGGTCGGTTAAGGCGGCAAGTATGTCTGGATTCTACGAAGCGCCCATTCAGACTTTGTGACAATTGTTGACGACGCCCGTGCCCGACACCCGCTATGCCTAAGCGTAGGACTCTCAAGGACGGGCTTATGCGCACAGGGATGATGGCGCTCGCAGTCGGTCTGCTGGCCCCGGTTTTTATGTCGGCATTACCGCCGGTCTGGTTGATGCTGTTATTGCCGGTCGTGGCTTTGATGTTGCTGCCGTTTCGCAGCTATCCGTTGGCGTTTTTGCTGTTTGGCTTCACGTGGGCCAGTGTCGGTGCGCAGTGGGCGTTGAATGATCGCTTGCCGGCCGGGCTGGATGGCGAAACCCGGTGGGTTGAAGGGCGGGTGATCGGCTTGCCGCAGAATAGCGACGGCGTGGTGCGTTTCGAATTGGCTGATGCGCTCTCCCGTCACGAAAAACTGCCACCGCTGATGCGCCTGGCCTGGTACGGCGGGCCGCCGGTCAACAGCGGCGAGCGCTGGCGTCTGGCGGTCAAGCTCAAGCGTGCGGGTGGTTTGCTCAATCCAGACGCTTTCGATTACGAGGCGTGGCTACTGGCGCAACGCATCGGTGCGACCGGCACGATCAAGGACGGCCAACGCCTGAGCGAGGCACGCTGGGCCTGGCGCGACAGTATTCGGCAGCGTTTGCTCGAGGTGGACGCACAGGGGCGGGCCGGGGCATTGGCGGCGCTGGTGCTGGGCGATGGCTCGGGGCTCAGTCGCGAGGACTGGCAGATTCTGCAGGACACCGGCACCGTGCACTTGTTGGTGATTTCCGGCCAGCACATCGGCTTGCTGGCGGCGTTGATGTACATGCTGGTCGCCGGCTTGGCCCGCTTTGGCCTGTGGCCGCTGCGCTGGCCCTGGCTGCCGTGGGCCTGCGGCCTGGCATTAGCGGCTGCGCTCGGTTATGGCCTCCTTGCCGGTTTCGACGTACCGGTACAGCGCGCCTGCGTGATGGTCGGGCTGGTGCTGTTGTGGCGCCTGCGCTTTCGCCATCTCGGTGCGTGGTGGCCGTTGCTGCTGGCGTTCAATGCGGTGCTTTTGCTCGATCCCCTGGCCAGCCTGCGCCCCGGCTTCTGGTTGTCCTTTACGGCCGTAGCAGTGTTGATTTTTACCTTTGGTGGCCGCTTGGGTGGGTGGCGTTGGTGGCAAACCTGGACGCGGGCGCAATGGTTGATAGCCATCGGTCTGTGCCCGGTGTTGCTGGCACTGAATCTGCCGATCAGCCTGAGCGGGCCATTGGCAAATCTGTTGGCGGTGCCTTGGGTCAGCCTCGTGGTGTTGCCGCCGGCACTGCTCGGCACGCTGATGTTACCGGTGCCGCATGTCGGGGAAGGTCTTTTGTGGCTGGCCGGCGGTTTGATCGACGCGCTGTTTCGCGCTTTGGCGGTGATTGCCGGGCAGTGGCCGGCATGGACAGCCGCCGCCGTGCCGGGCTGGGTCTGGTTGCTCGGCAGCCTCGGTGCCGTGTTGTTGCTGTTGCCGCGCGGCGTGCCGATGCGTGCGCTGGGCTGGCCATTGCTGTTGCTATTGGTTGTGCCGCCACGCGAGCGCCTGGATGAAGGGGTGGCCGATATCTGGCAACTCGATGTTGGTCAAGGCCTGGCCATCCTGATCCGCACCCGTCATTACGCGCTGCTGTATGACGCCGGGCCGCGTTTTGGCGATTTCGATCTCGGCGAGCGGGTGGTGCTGCCCGCATTGCGCAAACTCAATGTGGAAAAACTCGATTTGATGCTGCTCAGCCATGCGGACGCCGATCACGCTGGCGGCGCTTTGGCGATCACTCGTGGTTTGACCGTCGATCAAGTGATCAGCGGTGACCCGGCGGGACTGCCTGCGCAGTTGGGTGCCGAAGCCTGCGCTAGTGGGCAGCAATGGCAATGGGACGGCGTGCGTTTTCAACTCTGGCAGTGGGCGGACGCTCACGACAGCAATCAGCGTTCCTGCGTATTGCAGATCGAGGCCAATGGTGAGCGACTGCTGCTGACCGGCGACATCGACAGCCATGCCGAACGCGTGCTGCTCGACGGTTCACTGGCCGTGCCGACGCAATGGCTGCAAGCGCCTCATCATGGCAGCCGCAGTTCATCGTCGATGGCGCTGCTCAAAGTCTTGAAGCCGGAGTCTGTGCTGATCTCGCGAGGCCATGGCAACTCCTTTGGCCATCCCCACCCAACCGTGCTGGCGCGTTACCGCAAACTGGGCCTGCACATTTACGACAGCGCCGAGCAGGGCGCCATTCATCTGCAACTGGGCCGCTTCAAACCGCCGTGGACGATGCGTCAACAGCGGCGTTTCTGGCGCGATCCGCCGGCACTCGCCCGTTGATCGGTGCCAGCATGGATGCCACATCACGGTCGTCGGGGCGGCGGGTCTTAATCGCGGATCGGTATGGTAAAGTGGCGCACTTTTTCGAGGGGACTGTCACTGTGTGGGAATTGGTCAAATCCGGCGGCTGGATGATGTTGCCGATTATTCTGAGCTCCATCGCGGCCATGGCGATCGTCGCCGAGCGCCTGTGGACCCTGCGCGCCAGTCGCGTCACCCCCGAGCATCTGTTGGGTCAGGTCTGGGTCTGGATCAAGGACAAGCAGCTCAATAAAGAAAAACTCAAGGAATTGCGCGCCAATTCGCCGCTGGGGGAAATCCTCGCGGCGGGCCTGGCCAACTCCAAACATGGTCGCGAGATCATGAAAGAGTGCATCGAAGAGGCCGCCGCCCGCGTTATTCACGAGCTCGAGCGCTACGTTAACGCGCTGGGCACGATTGCCGCCATGTCGCCGTTGCTCGGTCTGCTGGGCACCGTGTTAGGCATGATCGACATTTTCAGCGCCTTCACCGGTTCCGGCATGACCACCAATGCCTCGGTATTGGCCGGTGGTATTTCCAAAGCGCTGATCACCACCGCTGCAGGCCTGATGGTCGGTATCCCGGCAGTGTTCTTCCACCGGTTCCTGCAACGCCGCATTGATGAACTGGTGGTGGGCATGGAGCAGGAAGCGATCAAACTGGTTGAAGTGGTGCAGGGCGACCGTGACGTCGATCTGGCCGAGGGCCGGGTGTGAAATTCCGTCGCAAGCCTCGGGAAACCATCGACATCAACCTCGCGTCGCTGATCGACGTGGTGTTCATTTTGCTGCTGTTTTTTGTCGTGACCACCACGTTCACTCGCGAAACCCAGTTGCGCGTTGACCTGCCGGAGGCGGTCAGCGGCTCCCCGGCCGAAGACCAGCAGCTCAAGCAGATCGACGTGGCCATCAGCGCCGAAGGCGTGTTTTCGGTGAACAACAAGATTCTGCCGAAGAACGATCTGGCGACATTGATGGAAGCCATGCAGAAAGAGTCCAACGGCGATACCAACATGCCGTTGTCGATCAGTGCTGACGGCAAGACGCAGCATCAATCCGTGATCACCGCCATGGACGCGGCCGGCAAGCTCGGTTTCAGCCATCTGCGCATGACCACGGTCGAGGCGGCGCCCAAATCCTGATGAGCCTGTCCGATCGTTTGCTCGCCGCGTGGTATCAGGGGCACCCGGCCCTGACGCTGCTGCGGCCGCTGGAAATGTTGTATCGCCGCGTGGTGGTGGGTAAACGCCAGCGCTTTCTCGATGGCGAAGGCGAGATTTATCAGTCGCCGGTGCCGTTGATCGTGGTTGGCAATATCACTGTGGGAGGCACCGGCAAGACGCCGATGATTCTCTGGTTGATCGAACATTGCCGACGCAGCGGTTTGCGTGTCGGCGTGGTCAGCCGTGGCTACGGTGCCAAACCACCACAGCTGCCGTGGCGTGTTGAGGCCGATCAAACCGCCGATATCGCCGGCGACGAACCGCTGCTGATCGTCCAGCGCACCGGCGTGCCGCTGATGATCGACCCCGATCGCAGCGCCGCCGTCAAAGCCTTGCTCGCCAGCGAACCGCTGGATCTGATCCTCTCCGATGACGGCATGCAGCACTATCGTCTGGCGCGGGATCTGGAGCTGGTGTTGATCGACGCCGCTCGCGGCCTCGGCAACAAGCGTTGCCTGCCCGCCGGGCCTTTGCGCGAGCCGATCGAACGCCTGCAAAGCGTCGACGGCGTGCTGTTCAACGGTGCCACCGAAGATCGCGACGACGGTTTCGCTTTTCGTCTGCAACCCACCGCGCTGGTCAATCTGCGCAGTGGCGAGCGCAAATCGCTCGAGCATTTTCCGCCGGGTCAGAGCGTCCACGCCGTCGCCGGGATCGGCAATCCGCAACGTTTCTTCAATACCCTCGAAGCGCTAGACTGGCGCGCAGTCCCCCATGCGTTTGCCGACCACGCTGAATACAGCATGCAGGCCTTGAATTTCACACCGTCATTGCCATTGGTGATGACCGAAAAGGACGCGGTGAAGTGCCGTGCCTTCGCTGCTGCCGACTGGTGGTATCTGGCGGTCGATGCCGTGCCGTCGCCGGCCTTCGTGGCCTGGTTCGACACACAGCTGATGCGCCTGTTGCCCGATCGGCTTTTGCCTTAACTCATTTATCAGGGAAAGTTCATGGACACCAAATTGCTCGACATCCTCGCGTGCCCGATCTGCAAAGGCCCGCTCAAGCTCAGCGCCGACAAGACCGAACTGATCAGCAAGGGCGCCGGTCTGGCGTACCCGATCCGCGACGGCATCCCGGTGATGCTCGAAAGCGAAGCCCGCACCCTGACCACCGACGAGCGCCTGGATAAATGACCACTGCCTTCACCGTTGTCATCCCGTCGCGTTACGCCTCGACCCGCTTGCCGGGCAAACCGCTGCTGGATATCGCCGGCAAGCCGATGATCCAGCACGTCTGGGAACAGGCGAGCAAAAGCAGCGCCACTCGTGTGGTGGTTGCCACTGACGATGCGCGCATCGTCGAGGCCTGCCAGGCCTTTGGCGCCGAAGTGGTGCTGACCCGTGAAGACCACAATTCCGGCACCGATCGTCTGGCCGAAGTCGCGGCGAAATTGGGTCTTGAGCCCGACGCGATCGTGGTCAACGTGCAGGGCGACGAGCCACTGATCCCACCGAGCGTGATCGATCAGGTTGCCGCCAATCTGGCCGCCCACACCGAAGCGCGCATGGCCACGCTGGCCGAGCCGATTGAGGACGTGGAAACCCTGTTCAACCCGAACGTGGTCAAGGTCGTTAGCGACCTCCACGGTCTGGCGCTGACCTTCAGCCGTGCCACTTTGCCGTGGGCGCGCGATGCCTTTGCCAAGAGCCGTGAGCAATTGCCCGAAGGTGTGCCGTACCGTCGTCACATCGGCATTTATGCCTACCGCGCCGGTTTCCTCCAGGACTTCGTCAGCTGGGGCCCGTGCTGGCTGGAAAACACTGAATCGCTCGAACAACTGCGTGCCCTGTGGCATGGCGTGCGGATTCATGTCGCCGATGCGCTGATCGCACCGCCAACCGGCGTCGACACCGTCGAAGACCTCGAGCGCGTTCGTCGCCTGCTGGGGGCCTGATGCGCGTTCTGTTTGTGTGCCTGGGCAACATTTGCCGTTCGCCCACCGCTGAAGGCGTGTTGCGGCACAAACTGCGTGAAGCGGGGCTGGCCGATCAGGTCGAAGTGGCCTCCGCCGGCACCGGTGACTGGCATGTCGGCAACCCGCCGGACAAACGCAGCCAGGCCGCCGCCAGAGTTCGCGGCTATGACCTGTCGGCGCAACGCGCGCAGCAGGTCAGCCGTGCCGATTTCGCCAGTTATGACCTGATTTTGGCGATGGACAACAGTAACCTGCGCAACCTCAAGGCGTTGCAGCCGTCCACCGGTAAAGCCGAGCTGGACCTGTTTCTGCGCCGCTATGCCGGGCTGGTCGATGAAGTGCCGGATCCGTATTACGACGGCGATCAGGGTTTCGAGCAGGTGCTGGATCTGATCGAAGCGGCTTGCGACCAATTGTTGATCGAAGTGAAGGGCCGGTTATGAGTTTGCAGGTGCAACCGCAGGTTTCCCTGAAACCGTTCAACAGTTTTGGCGTGGATGTGCGCGCGCAACTGTTCGCCGAAGCTCACAGCGATGCCGATGTCCGTGAAGCGCTGGCGTATGCCACCGAGCACGACGTGCCGTTGCTGGTGATCGGTGGTGGCAGCAATTTGCTGCTGACTGCCGACATTGCGGCGTTGGTGCTGCGCATGGCCACCCGTGGCATCCGCGTGATCAGCGATGACGGCGACCGTGTGGTGATCGAAGCTGAAGCCGGCGAGCCTTGGCATCCGTTTGTGCAATACACGCTGGCGCAGGGTTTTTCCGGACTGGAAAACCTCAGCCTGATTCCCGGCACCGTCGGCGCTGCGCCAATGCAGAACATCGGTGCCTACGGTGTCGAGATCAAGGATGTATTTGCCGGGCTCACCGCGCTGGATCGCCAGACCGGCGAACTACGCGACTTTACACTCGAAGAATGCAACTTCGCCTACCGCGACAGCCTGTTCAAGCAGCAGCCTGGGCGTTGGTTGATTCTGCGCGTGCGCTTCAAACTGGATCGCGTCGCGCACCTGCATCTGGAATACGGCCCGGTGCGCCAGCGCCTGACCGAGCAGGGCATCGAGCAGCCGACGCCGACCGATGTCAGTCGCGCGATTTGCAGCATCCGCAGTGAAAAACTGCCGGACCCGACGGTGCTCGGCAATGCCGGCAGCTTCTTCAAGAATCCGCTGGTATCGGCGGCCGTCGTCGCGCAAATCAAAACGCAGCACCCGGACGTGGTGGCATACGCGCAACCGGACGGGCAGATGAAACTGGCTGCTGGCTGGTTGATCGAGCGCGCCGGCTGGAAAGGTTTCCGTGAGGCCGATGCCGGCGTGCATAAATTGCAGGCGCTGGTGTTGGTCAACTACGGCGCCGCGACCGGTCTGCAATTGCTCGATCTGGCGCAACGCATCCAGAAAGACATTGCCGAACGTTTCAATGTCGAGCTGGAAATGGAGCCCAATCGGTATTGAAGCAGCGGCGAGCTTCAAGCTTCTAGCAGCAAGCTACAATCTTGATGGTGAGCCAGCTACTGCATTTACTTGCAGCTTGTAGCTAAAAGCTCATAACTGAAAAGCCCTGTCTCAGCAGGGCTTTTTCGTTAATGCTGGGTTAACTTAGCGAGCTAACGATAACCGTTATTTGCTCCACCAAAGGCCCGGTGCAGACGTTCGCGTCGGCACAAGAGAGCCTGATTAGCCTGAGTCGATCTGCGTGAACCACCGCCGATTCAATGGCGGCAGATTGCTCGACCCCATAACCACTAAAAATATGCGGGCGTGCCCATGATTACCCTGAAACTCAACGGTCAAAACCATCCCCTCGATGTCACTGAAGACATGCCGCTGTTGTGGGCGATTCGTGATGTCGCCGGTTACAACGGCACCAAATTCGGCTGCGGCATGGGTCTGTGCGGCGCGTGCACCATTCATATCGATGGCTTGCCGGCGCGCAGTTGCATCACGCCGATCGGTTCGGTGGTCGGCCAGAACGTCACCACCATCGACAACCTGCACGCTGACCCGGTCGGCCAGGTGGTCCAGCAAGCCTGGCTCGACACGGCTGTAGCGCAATGCGGTTTCTGTCAGGGCGGGCAAATCATGTCGGCCACTGCATTGCTCAAGACCAATCCGAATCCGAGCGACGAGCAGATCGAAGAAGCCATGGTCGGCAACATTTGCCGCTGCGGCACCTATAACCGGATCAAAACCGCTATCCGTCAGGCGTCCACGCATCTGAAGGAGGCGAAAGCATGAGCCGACTTCCGAATGATTTCGCCCTTGGCAATTTGAGTCGTCGCGGTTTCCTCAAGGGCGTCGGCGCCACCGGTGCGCTGGTGCTGGCGGCGAGTTGGGGCTGGCAGGATGCGTTGGCCGAAGAAAAACCGAAACAGTTCGGCGCCGACGGCATGCCCAACGGCTGGATTGATGATCCGAAGGTCTACGTCAGCATCGCCGCCGACGGCACGGTCACCGTGGTGTGCAACCGTTCCGAGATGGGCCAGGGCGTGCGCACCAGTCTGACCATGGTCGTTGCCGATGAGCTGGAAGCCGACTGGGCCCAGGTCAAAGTGCAGCAGGCGCCGGGTGATGAAGTTCGCTTCGGCAATCAGGATACCGACGGCTCGCGCAGCATGCGTCACTGGTACGAGCCGATGCGGCGTTGCGGCGCGGCGGCGCGGACGATGCTCGAACAAGCGGCGGCCGCGCAGTGGAAAGTGCCGGTCGGCGAATGCCACGCGCAGTTGCACAAAGTCATCCATAAACCGTCCGGTCGTGAGCTCGGCTATGGCGAACTCGCCGCCGCAGCCAGTGCGTTGCCAGTACCAGCGCGTGACAGTCTGCGCCTCAAGCAGCCGTCGGAGTTTCGCTACATCGGCAAGGAAGGCAGCAAAGCCATCGACGGCGCCGACATCGTCAACGGTCGTGCGGTGTTTGGCGCCGATGTGCATTTCGATGGCATGTTGTACGCGACCATCGCCCGTCCGGCGGTTTACGGCGGCAAGGTCAAATCAGTGGATGACAGCGCCGCACTGAAAGTCCCCGGCGTGCTCAAAGTGCTGCAGATCGAAAGTCGGCCGCTGCCTTCGGAGTTTCAGCCGTTGGGTGGCGTGGCAGTCGTCGCCAGCAATACCTGGGCGGCGATCAAGGGCCGCGAAGCGCTGAAAATCGAATGGGATGACGGCCCGAACGCCAGTTACGACTCGATTGCTTATCGCAAGGAACTGGAAGCCGCCTCGCTGAAACCCGGCAAAGTGGTGCGCAACACCGGCGATATCGACAAGGCCCTGAGCGGCGCCGCGAGTACGCTCGAAGCGTCGTACTATCTGCCGCATCTGGCACAGTCGCCGATGGAGCCAATGGTCGCCATCGCCCGTTACAAGGACGGCGTTTGCGAAGCGTGGGCGCCGAGTCAGGCGCCGCAAGTCACCCGCGAGCGCATTGCCGAGCGTCTTGGGCTGCCGTTCGACAATGTCACCTTCAACGTCACCTTGCTTGGCGGTGGTTTCGGCCGCAAATCGAAACCGGACTTCGTCGTTGAAGCAGCGATTCTCGCCAAAGAGTTTCCCGGCAAAGCCGTGCGGGTGCAGTGGACGCGTGAGGATGACATCCACAACTCGTATTTCCACACCGTGTCCGCCGAGTATTTGAAGGCTGGCGTCGGCAAGGACGGCATGCCGTCCGGCTGGTTGCATCGGACCGTGGCACCGAGCATCACTGCGTTGTTCGCGCCGGGCATGAACCATGAAGCAGCATTCGAGCTGGGCATGGGTTTCACCAACATGGCCTACGCGATTCCCAATGTGCGCCTGGAAAACCCCGAGGCGTCCGTGCACACGCGGGTTGGCTGGTATCGCTCGGTGTCGAACATTCCCCACGGTTTCGCGATCCAGAGTTTCGTCGATGAGCTGGCACACAAGGCCGGCGAAGATCCGCTCAAGTACCAGATCAAACTGCTCGGCGCGGACCGGCAGATCGACCCGCGTACCTTGAGCGAAGAGTGGAACTACGGTGAATCTCCCGAGCGGTACCCGATCGACACCGGACGCATGCGCACCGTGCTGGAAACTGCCGCCAAGGCTGCCGGTTGGGGGCGCAAACTGCCTAAGGGTCGGGGTCTTGGCCTGGCGGTGCACTACAGCTTCGTCACCTATGTGGCAGCGGTGATTGAAGTCGAGGTCAAAGACGACGGCACGCTGATCGTCCACAAGGCTGATATTGCCGTCGATTGCGGGCCGCAGATCAACCCCGAGCGCATTCGCTCGCAGTTCGAAGGCGCTTGTGTGATGGGCCTGGGCAATGCCGTGCTGGGGGAAATCAGCTTCAAGGACGGCAAAGTGCAGCAGGACAATTTCCACATGTACGAAGTGGCGCGCATGTCGCTGGCACCGAAGGAAGTCGCCGTGCATCTGGTGACGCCACCGGGCGACGTGCCCTTGGGCGGTGTCGGCGAACCGGGCGTGCCACCGATTGCTCCGGCCTTGTGTAACGCGATCTTCGCCGCCACCGGCAAGCGTATTCGCAACCTGCCGGTGCGCTATCAGTTGCAGGGCTGGCAGAAGGCGGAGGCCTGATGGACAGCGTCGACCTCAACGTCCTGCGCAGTGTCCTCGAGTGGCGCCGCGCCGGACAGCGGGTGGTGCTGTTCAGCGTGGTGCAGACCTGGGGCACGGCGCCGCGTGCGCCTGGCGCCATGTTGGCGTTGCGCGAGGATGGCGTGGTGATTGGTTCGGTGTCGGGCGGGTGTGTCGAGGATGACTTGATCGCCCGTCTGCACGACGGCCGCATCGCCACCGACGGGCCGCCGGTGCAGTTGATTACTTATGGCGTCACGCGAGAGGAGGCGGCGCGCTTTGGCTTGCCTTGCGGCGGTACGTTGCGCCTGACCGAAGAGCGCGTTGGCGATCCGGCGTGGGTCGCTGAATTGCTGGCCCGTTGCGAGGCCCACGAGATTGTCGCTCGCGAATTGAACATCGACACCGGTGAAGTGCTTCTGTCACCAGCGAGCAAAAGCGATGCGCTGGAATTCGATGGCAAAACCCTGCGCGCCATTTACGGTCCGCGCTGGCGTCTGCTGTTGATCGGCGCAGGCCAGTTGTCGCGCTACGTCGCGGACATGGCGCGACTGCTGGATTTCGAAGTGCTGATCTGCGACCCGCGTACCGAGTTTGTCTACGGCTGGGAAGAGCATCACGGTCGCTTCGTCCCGGGCATGCCGGATGACGCGGTGTTGAGCATCCAGACCGATGAGCGCACAGCAATTGTCGCGTTGACTCACGATCCGCGTCTGGATGACATGGCGCTGCTCACGGCGCTTGATTCTCCGGCCTTCTATGTCGGCGCTCTCGGCTCTCGAGTCAACAGCCAGAAGCGCCGGGAAAATCTCGCTCAGCTAGGCTTGTCGGTACAGGCGATCGGTCGGCTGCATGGTCCGATCGGTTTGCACATTGGCAGTCATTCGCCGGCGGAAATTGCCTTGTCCTTGCTGGCAGAGATCGTCGCGATCAAGAACGGTGTCGAGCTGAAGCAGAAGAAAACACTGGAGGACGCATGAGTCGATCCATTGCGGTAATTGTGCTGGCTGCAGGCGAGGGCAGCCGCTTTCGCCAGGTGGCAGGTGCCGACAAAGACAAGTTGCTGGCGGACTGCACCGGGCGTGATGGCGCGGTGCGTTCGGTGATCGAGCAGGTGTTGGTGAATCTGCCGGCCGATCTTGATAAGCGTCTGTTGGTGGCGACTGAGGCGCGGCCACAGGCGATGCGCATGGCGCAGGCTTATGGCTGTGACGTGGTCTCGATCGAGTCGACCGGGATGGGTGACAGCATTGCCGCTGGTGTCGCCGCTTGTACGGACGCCGATGGCTGGTTGATTGTGCTTGGAGACATGCCGTTTATCCTGTCGTCGACGATTGAGCGGGTGGTCGCGGCCATTGCAGATGATGCGGTGAGCGTGCCGGTGCAGGATGGCGAGTTTGGCCATCCGGTGGGGTTTGGGCGGTCGTTTGGTTTGGGGTTGCAGGGGTTGAGCGGCGATCGTGGGGCTCGGCCTTTGTTCAAGCAGGGTAGGGTGGTGGAGATTGCCGTCGATGACCCAGGTGTGCTGTGGGATATCGATGTGCCTGAGGCTTTGGTTTTTGCCTCGTCTTGAGATCTGTGTGAATCCTTAGAAGCCCTCACCCTAACCCTCTCCCAGAGGGAGAGGGGACTGACCGAGGTGTTCTTTCAAGGTACACCGACCTGAAACTTCGAGTCGAACTCCGGCCTTGAAGCACACGGAGATCGGCTCCCTTTCCCCCTCGCCCCGTGGGGAGAGGGCTGGGGTGAGGGGGTTGGATCTAGAATCCACCACAAAAATTCGATGCATAAAAAAGCCCCGCCAGGCTTTCACCGGGCGGGGCTTTTTAACGGCTTTGGAAATTACACGAGTGGTTTAGGCTCGTGCTCTTTTTCCTCGGCCTCCTGGTGTTGCTCGACCGCGTCCTGAACGGAGCGTGGTGCTTCAGCAATCACCGCTTCGACAACCGCTTCTTCAGCGACCGGGGCAGGCGCTGCCTCGACCACTTCAGCAACAGGAGCAGCAGCGGCGGCCAGTTCGGCTTCCTTCTGCAGACGCTCTTCTTCACGCTTGCGACGACGCACTTCACGCGGGTCGTTTGGCGCGCGGCCGCTTGGCGTCAGGGCGCTGACTGGAGCCGGTGCTTCAACCACTGGAGCTGGCGCTTCGGCAACGACAGGTGCTTCGACAACCGGTGCTGGTTCAGCAACGACCACTGGCTCGGCAACTTTGCTCTCTTCAACCACAGGAGCTTCTACCGCAGGCGCTTCGACCACTGGCTTTTCAACAACCGGTGCTTCAACCACTGGCGCTGGTGTTTCAGCAACAGCCGGCTCGGCAACCCAGTTGAAAGCGGTCTGCTCTTCGCGAACTTCACGCACGGTTTCGGTCACGGTTTCAGCGACGGTTTCAACAGCCGGCTCGGCAACCACGGCTGGTGCAGGCTCAACCTGAGGCAGCGTTTCCTGAACCGGAGCCACCTCGACTTCCGGAGCAGCAACTACTTCAACTGGCGTAGTGGCTTCAACAACCGGCGCTTCCACTGCCGCAGTTTCCTGCACAGCAGCGGTTGCGCGTTCTGCTTGCTCGTGGGCTTGAGCTTCGGCCGGAGCGCTGATCACGCTGCTGGCAACAGCGGCGGTGACAGCCAGGCCAGCAGCCAGATCGGCAGTGCTTGGCTCTTCAGCGTTTTCGCCGGCTTCGGATTCTTCCGAACCTTCGATCACGTTGCCGTTGGCATCACGCTGACGCTCACGACGGTTGCTGCGACGACGCTGACCGCGCGAACGACGACGTGGACGATCGCCTTCGGCGTTCTCCGAACCGTCTTCCGGCAGTTGCTCTTCGTTGCTGTTCACTTCTTCTTCAGCGACGGCAGCAGCGGCCTGTTCGGCGCGCGGTTGACGCTCTTCACGCGGCGGACGCGGTGCGCGCTCTTCACGTGGCTGACGGGCCGGACGCTCTTCAGCGGTAACGGCTGCGGTGTCTGCAGTCACTGGAGCGGCGTCCAGTGGCTCGCGCAGTTCACGTACACGCTCTTCACGCTCGCCACGTGGCTTGCGATCTTCACGCGGAGCACGCGGTGCACGTTCTTCACGCGGTGCACGTGGCGCGCGTTCTTCACGAGCGGCCGGTGCAGCTTCGGTACGGGCTTCACGAGGCTCGCGAACTTCACGGGCTTCACGTGGAGCACGCTCTTCACGCGGCTCACGCGGGGCGCGTTCTTCACGTGGCGCACGTTCTTCGCGCGGCTTGCGTTCTTCATCGCGGCGACCGTTACGGTTACGGCTCTGCTGACGACCGTTGCGACGCTCTTCATTACGGGCCGGACGTTCGCTGGCTGGTTTTTCAACCACAACCGGAGCGGCTGGCTCTTCTTTGGTGGCGAACAGGCTGACCAGCGATTTCACCAGGCCTTTGAACAGGCTTGGCTCTGGTGCAGCAACTGGAGCCGGTGCCGGAGCGGCAGGTGCGGCGACTTCGGTCGGAACCGGAGCGTTGGCACGGGCCGGAGCAGTCTTGACCGCGGCTTCCTGGCGAACCAGGGTGCGGGTCGCGGCGGCTGGCTGGACTTCTTCGACTTCGGCAGCGGCAGCAGCGATTTCGTAGCTGGACTGGTTGGTCGCGGCTTCCGGGCTGTCATCACGCAGACGCTGAACTTCGAAGTGCGGCGTTTCGAGGTGATCGTTCGGCAGAATGATGATGCGGGCACGGGTGCGCAGTTCGATCTTGGTGATCGAGTTGCGTTTTTCGTTGAGCAGGAAGGCTGCGACCGGAATCGGCACTTGGGCGCGGACTTCTGCGGTGCGGTCTTTCAGGGCTTCTTCTTCGATCAGGCGCAGGATCGCCAGCGACAGCGATTCAACGTCACGGATGATGCCGGTGCCGTTGCAACGCGGGCAGACGATGCCGCTGCTTTCGCCCAGGGATGGACGCAGGCGCTGACGGGACATTTCCAGCAGGCCGAAGCGCGAGATGCGGCCGATCTGCACGCGGGCGCGGTCGGCTTCCAGGCATTCGCGGACTTTCTCTTCCACGGCGCGCTGGTTCTTGGCAGGGGTCATGTCGATGAAGTCGATGACGATCAGGCCGCCGATGTCGCGCAGGCGCAACTGACGGGCGATTTCTTCGGCGGCTTCAAGGTTGGTCTGCAGAGCGGTTTCTTCGATGTCGCTGCCTTTGGTGGCGCGCGCCGAGTTGATGTCGATGGACACCAGGGCTTCGGTCGGATCGATGACGATGGAGCCGCCGGAAGGCAGTTCAACGACGCGCTGGAAAGCGGTCTCGATCTGGCTTTCGATCTGGAAACGGTTGAACAGCGGCACGCTGTCTTCGTACAGCTTGATCTTGCTGGCGTACTGCGGCATTACCTGGCGGATGAAGGTCAGGGCTTCGTCCTGGGCTTCAACGCTGTCGATCAGCACTTCGCCGATGTCCTGGCGCAGGTAATCGCGGATGGCGCGGATGATCACGTTGCTTTCCTGATAGATCAGGAACGGCGCGGAGCGATCCAGCGAGGCTTCTTTGATGGCGGTCCACAGTTGCAGCAGGTAATCGAGGTCCCACTGCATTTCTTCGCTGCTGCGGCCAAGGCCGGCAGTGCGCACGATCAGACCCATGTCGGCCGGTGCAACCAGGCCGTTCAGCGCTTCACGCAGTTCGTTGCGCTCTTCGCCTTCGATGCGACGGGAAATGCCGCCGGCACGCGGGTTGTTCGGCATCAGCACGAGGTAACGACCGGCCAGGCTGATGAAGGTGGTCAGGGCTGCGCCCTTGTTGCCACGTTCTTCTTTTTCGACCTGAACGATGACTTCCTGGCCTTCGCTCAGAACGTCCTTGATGTTGACGCGGCCTTCAGGGGCTTTCTTGAAGTATTCGCGGGAGATTTCTTTGAGGGGCAGGAAGCCGTGGCGCTCGGAGCCGAAATCGACAAAGGCAGCCTCAAGGCTTGGTTCGATGCGAGTGATGCGGCCTTTATAGATGTTGGCCTTCTTCTGCTCGCGTGCACCGGATTCGATGTCCAGGTCGTAGAGGCGTTGGCCATCTACCAGTGCAACACGCAACTCTTCGGGTTGAGTTGCGTTAATCAGCATTCTTTTCATGTAGTACCGTCGGTTTCCGGGCTGCCGGAAACGGCGTTCGGCACACACGACTTCTCACGGTCGGTGTCAGGTGCGTCGGGAGTGGTTGGCCATTCCCGTGTCCAGCGATATGCGGCCAATTGGGCCGATACAGCGACGTACGCGTCCTGCTTGCTGTGGCTACTTAAGCACTCAGTCAGGAGGAGGAATCAACCGGCGGCTGTGGACGAGATGAAGCGTCTTGATAAAGCCTATTGCTACACAGTCCAGCGGTTGTGCATCTCCACCCTACACGTATCCCTGATAATTCGGGTGCTGCCGCGCGCAGAATCCGCAGCGGGTTGGCATTTACCGTGAGCTCCGAAAGGGGAGGTCACGCATCATGGCTAATTCAGGCGTTGTTTCCGAAGCATTCGCTCGGGGTCATCTGCAGCTGACTGCACTTTGTGAACTGGCCTTGAATGTGTGCCTGCCAGGCGAGTTAAAACTCTGCTCGGCGGCGTAATTCAGGCCTCATGTCACCTGCGCTCGTTACAACTGAAAACTCCACCGTTACGTAGCGAAAGCCCCGTAGGACGGCCTCGCGTCCTGGTGAATTGCGTTGGTCAGGGCCGGTTTTTGACCGTGGTTCCTCTGTCCAGGCCGCTTTTGGCGGCGTTCGCGACTATAGCAGCAATGATTAAGTGCTTCAATTCCATAAAAATTGTTATCATCCGCGGCATGACAACTACTGCCCCTTCGACTCCAGGCGTTCAATTGCTTGAAGTCTCGCCGGAGTATGCCGGCCAACGAATCGACAATTTTCTCCTCGCCCGGCTCAAAGGCGTGCCCAAGACCTTGATTTACCGCATTTTGCGTAAAGGCGAAGTGCGCGTGAACAAAGGTCGGATCAAGCCAGAATACAAGCTGCAGGCCGGTGATATCGTGCGCGTGCCGCCCGTTCGCGTGCCTGAGCGCGACGAGCCGGTGCCATTGGCCCAGGGTTTATTGCAGCGTCTGGAAGCCTCGATTGTCTTCGAAGACAAAGCCCTGATCGTGATCAATAAGCCCGCCGGCATTGCGGTTCACGGTGGCAGTGGCTTGAATTTCGGCGTGATCGAAGCCTTTCGTCAGTTGCGTCCCGATGCCAAGGAGCTGGAACTGGTGCACCGTCTCGACCGTGACACCTCCGGCCTGCTGATGATCGCCAAAAAACGCAGCATGTTGCGCCACTTGCACGAGCAACTGCGTGGCGACGGCGTCGACAAGCGCTACATGGCGCTGGTGCGCGGCAACTGGGCGACTTCGATCAAGAAAGTCAGCGCGCCATTGCTCAAGAGCAATCTGCGTTCCGGCGAGCGCATGGTTGAAGTCAACGAAGAAGGCAAAGAAGCCTTGACCCTGTTCAAAGTGCTGCGCCGCTTCGGCGATTTTGCCACCATGGTCGAGGCTAAACCGGTGACCGGTCGCACCCACCAGATTCGCGTGCATACCTTGCATGCTGGCCATTGCATTGCTGGCGACAGCAAGTATGGCGACGAGGATTTCACCAAGGAAATCCGCGATCTGGGCGGCAAGCGCCTGTTCCTGCACGCTTACATGCTGACCGTGCCGCTGCCTGATGGCGGCAAGTTGACCTTGCAGGCGCCGGTCGATGAAATGTGGGCCAAGACCGTGGAGCGATTGAGTGCGCCCATCTGATTACAAGCTGCTGATTTTCGATTGGGACGGCACCCTGGCCGACTCCATCCATCGGATCGTCGAGGCGATGCACTCGGCGTCCGGGCGTTCCGGTTTCGAGTTGCGTGATGATTTCGCTGTCAAAGGCATCATCGGCTTGGGCCTGCCCGAGGCGATTCGCACGCTGTATCCCGAAATCAGCGACGCCGAAATGACCTTGTTTCGCGAGTATTACGCCGATCACTACATCGCCGCAGAAGCAGTGCCTTCGCCGTTGTTCGAAGGCGTAGTCGAGTCGATGGCGTCGTTTCGTGAGCAGGGTTATCACCTGGCCGTCGCTACCGGCAAGAATCGCCGCGGGCTTGATCGGGTGCTCAAGGCCAATGGCTGGGAAGATTATTTCGATATCACCCGTGCTGCCGATGAAACTGCCAGCAAGCCGCACCCTCTGATGCTGGAGCAGATCCTTGCGCATTGTGGTGTGCGTGCGGAGCAGGCGCTGATGGTCGGCGATTCGTCCTTTGATCTGCTGATGGCGCGTAACGCGGGGATGGACTCGGTGGCGGTCAGTTATGGCGCGCAATCGATCGAATCGCTGCAGCAGTTCGAGCCGCGCCTGTCGATCGACCGTTTTTCCGAATTGCATGCCTGGCTGGAGAAGCAGGCTTAATACGTTTTTGCTGGGGTGGATGGCATGACCGACGAATGGAAAGCACCGGCCAAGGCAAGTGCCGAGGGCGGTGACGAGAAAAGCTGGAAGCTATTGGAAAAGACCCTCCTCGCGGGCGTCCAAGAGCAGCGTCGTTCGCGGCGTTGGGGGATTTTCTTCAAGCTCTTGACCTTTGTTTATCTGTTCGTGGCATTGATCCTGTTTACGCCGCTGATGGACATGGAAAAGAGCGCCACGCGCGGTCCGAACTACACCGCGCTGATCGACGTCACCGGCATGATCGCCGACAAAGAGCCGGCCAGCGCCGACAACATTGTTGGTAGCTTGCGGGCGGCGTTCGAGGACAAGAAGGTCAAGGGCGTCATTCTGCGCATCAACAGCCCTGGCGGCAGTCCGGTGCAGTCGGGTTACGTCTACGACGAGATCAAGCGCCTGCGCGGCCTGCATCCGGAGATCAAGGTGTATGCGGTCATTTCCGACCTCGGTGCGTCCGGTGCCTATTACATCGCCAGTGCGGCGGATCAGATTTACGCCGACAAGGCGAGTCTGGTTGGTTCGATTGGTGTGACGGCGGCCGGTTACGGTTTTGTCGGTACCATGGAAAAGCTGGGTGTCGAGCGTCGTACGTACACCTCGGGTGAGCATAAATCGTTCCTTGATCCGTTCCAGCCGCAGAAGCCTGAAGAAACGGCGTTCTGGCAGAGCGTGCTCGATACCACGCACAAGCAGTTCATCAATAGCGTCAAGCAGGGGCGTGGTGATCGTCTGAAAGACAAGGATCATCCGGAACTGTTCTCTGGATTGGTCTGGTCGGGCGAGCAGGCGTTGCCGCTGGGCTTGATCGATGGTCTGGGCAATGCCAGTTCGGTCGCGCGTGATGTGATTGGCGAGAAAGAACTGGTCGACTTCACTGTGCAGGAGTCACCGTTCGATCGCTTCTCGAAGAAGCTGGGTGCCAGCGTGGCTGAGCAATTGGCGATGTGGATGGGTTTCCACGGGCCTTCGTTGCGCTGATTCGTTGTAAAGATCAAAAGATCGCAGCCTGCGGCAGCTCCTACGGGGTTTTACATTCCCCTGTAGGAGCTGCCGCAGGCTGCGATCTTTTGCTTTATGGGATCTGCACGCCTTCAGTCAGCAGCATGTCGATCAGGCGAATCAGCGGCAGGCCTATCAGACTGGTGGCGTCAGGGCCTTCGGTGGATTGAAACAGGCTCACACCCAGCCCTTCAGCCTTGAAGCTGCCTGCGCAGTCATATGGTTGCTCGATGCGCAGGTAACGCTCGATGCGCGCCTGATCGAGCTGGCGCATGTGTACGGTGAACGGCACGCAGTCAACCTGGCATTGGCCTGTCTGGCTGTTGAGCAGTGCCAGGCCAGTCAGAAAGGTTACGCTGGCGCCGCTCGCGGCCATCAATTGTTCGCGAGCCTTCTCGAAGGTGTGCGGCTTACCGATAATCTGCTCGCCGAGCACGGCAACCTGGTCCGAGCCGATAATCAGATGAGCGGGGTGGCTGTCAGCCAGTGCTCGGGCTTTTTGCTCGGCGAGGCGCTTGACCAGTTCGCTGGCTGACTCGCCCGGGCGATGACTTTCATCGATATCCGGCGAGCTGCAGACGAACGGCAGGTGCAGGCGGGCGAGCAATTCGCGACGATAGGTCGAGCTTGAAGCGAGTAATAAAGGCAGCATTCGCGTCTCCTGAGGCAGATGTGAATTCTAGCGGAGGCACGCAAGTGACGGACAGGGCACAATTTCCTTTGACATGGGTGGGTGCATCCCTATAATGCTGCGCCTATGTTGAATGACCCGATTCCACCTCACGTTGACCCGCGCAAATTGGCTGACCGTGGCACCACCCTTCAAGGTGAACTGCTGCTGGCCGATTTGAAGAGACTCTGCGACCCGCTTTCCGACGATGTCGGTACGGTGCAGGCGAAATTCGTTTTTGAACGAGATGAACGTAAATCTGTGGTGATCCACAGCTTTATCGACACCGAGGTCAAAATGGTTTGCCAGCGTTGTCTTGAGCTGGTCACCCTGCCGATCCACAGCGAATGCAGTTACGCTGTAGTGAAGGAGGGTGCGAATACCCAGTCGTTACCGAAAGGTTATGACGTGCTGGAACTGGGCGAAGATCCATTGGATCTGCAGTCACTGGTCGAAGAAGAGCTTTTGCTCGCTTTGCCTATTGTGCCTGCTCATCATCCGGAAGAATGCCAGCAGCCGGCGGGAGCAGATGAGCCCGAACCGAGCGAGGACGAGGTAACGCGGTCCAACCCGTTCAGTGTATTGGCGCAGTTAAAGCGTGACCCAAACGTTTAGGAGTTAATCAATTATGGCTGTTCAGCAGAACAAAAAATCCCGCTCTGCCCGTGACATGCGCCGTTCGCACGACGCTCTCGAGGCTAGCACCCTGTCTGTAGAAAAAACCACTGGTGAAGTTCACCTGCGTCACCACGTATCGCCAGAAGGCGTATACCGTGGCCGTAAAGTGATCGACAAGGGCGCTGACGAGTAATCACTTGTCCGCTCAAGTCATCGCGATTGACGCAATGGGCGGGGACTTCGGTCCCCGCAGCATTGTTCAGGCCAGCCTTGCTTGCCTTTCTGCTACGCCCTCGCTGCACCTGACCCTCGTCGGTCAACCCTCCCTTCTTGAAGAATTGATCAACGGCCAATCGGCTGCCGATCGCGCGCGCCTGACAATTGTTGCGGCCAGCGAAGTCATCACCATGGACGAAAAACCGACCCAGGCCTTGCGTGGCAAGCCGGACTCGTCGATGCGTGTCGCCCTGGAACTGGTGCGTGACGGCAAGGCTCAAGCCTGTGTCAGTGCCGGCAATACCGGTGCGTTGATGGCACTCTCGCGATTCGTGCTGAAGACGTTGCCGGGCATCGATCGCCCGGCAATGGTGGCGGCGATTCCTACGCAGAACGGCTATTGTCAGTTGCTCGATCTGGGTGCCAATGTCGATTGCAGCGCCGAGCATCTGCTGCAGTTTGCGGTGATGGGGTCGGTGGCGGCGCAGACGCTGGGCATCCATCGTCCGCGCGTCGCACTGCTCAACATCGGCACCGAAGACATCAAAGGCAATCAGCAGGTCAAACTGGCCGCAACGTTGTTGCAGGCTGCCCGTGGTATCAACTACATCGGCTTTATCGAAGGCGACGGTTTGTACCGTGGCGAGGCCGATGTCGTGGTGTGTGACGGTTTCGTCGGCAATATCCTGCTCAAGTCCAGCGAAGGCCTGGCGACGATGATTGCTGCGCGCATCGAAGCGTTGTTCAAAAGAAATCTCGCCTCCCGTGCCGTGGGGGCTTTGGCGTTGCCGCTGATGAAGCGCTTGCAGGCCGATCTGGCGCCGGCGCGACATAACGGCGCAAGCTTTCTCGGTTTGCAGGGCATCGTCGTGAAAAGTCACGGTTCGGCCGGGGTTCAGGGCTTTCAGAGTGCTATTCAGCGCGCGCTGATCGAGATTCAGGAGAACTTGCCCGAACGCCTCCACGGTCGTCTGGAGGATTTGTTGTCTTAGGCGTTTTCGTCGGACAATGCTTAAATGTGACCGCCCGGTTCAAAGGGCCATCCAAACTGTCAGTTTCTTGCGTCCCTCAGTGGGGCGTCATTTTCCGACGACAAGATCATTAGGGGCTTGTTACATGTCTGCTTCCCTCGCATTCGTCTTTCCAGGACAAGGTTCGCAGTCCCTCGGCATGCTGGCCGAGCTGGGCGCGGAATATCCGTTGATCCTCGAAACTTTCAAAGAAGCCTCTGAGGCTCTGGGTTATGACCTGTGGGCACTGACCCAGCAGGGCCCGGAAGAGCAGCTCAATCAAACCGATAAAACCCAACCGGCCATTCTGACCGCTTCGATCGCCCTGTGGCGTCTGTGGCTGGCTGAAGGTGGCGCGCGTCCGGCCTTTGTTGCCGGTCACAGCCTGGGCGAATACAGCGCGCTGGTTGCTGCTGGCAGCCTGACGCTGGCTGACGCGGTCAAGCTCGTTGAGCGCCGTGGTCAACTGATGCAGGAAGCGGTTCCGGCCGGGCAGGGCGGCATGGCTGCCATTCTCGGTCTCGAGGATGCCGACGTGCTGGCAGCCTGCGCTGAAGCTGCGCAAGGTGAAGTGGTCAGCGCTGTTAACTTCAACTCGCCGGGCCAAGTAGTTATTGCCGGTGCCAAGGCTGCTGTCGAGCGCGCCATCGAAGGTTGCAAGGCGCGTGGTGCCAAGCGCGCCATGCCGCTGCCGGTGAGCGTGCCGTCGCACTGCGAGCTGATGCGTCCGGCGGCCGAGCGCTTTGCCGAATCCATCGCCGCCATCGACTGGCAGGCGCCGCAGATCCCGGTTGTACAGAACGTCAGCGCGCAAGTGCCGGCCGATCTGGAAACCCTCAAGCGTGATCTGCTCGAACAATTGTACAAGCCTGTGCGCTGGGTCGAGTCGGTACAGACTCTGGCCGCCAAGGGCGCGACCAATCTGGTCGAATGCGGCCCGGGCAAAGTCCTGGCCGGCTTGAACAAGCGCTGCGCTGAAGGCGTGGCGACTTCCAACCTCAATACCCCAGACGCTTTCGCTGCCGCTCGCGCAGCGCAAGCCTGAATCAGGAGAAACTTGCATGAGTCTGCAAGGTAAAGTTGCACTGGTCACCGGTGCAAGCCGTGGCATTGGTCAGGCTATCGCGCTGGAACTGGGTCGTCAGGGCGCCATCGTCATTGGCACCGCGACTTCCGCTTCAGGTGCTGAGCGCATTGCCGCGACCCTGAAGGAAAATGGTATTCAGGGCACAGGTTTCGAACTCAACGTCACCAGCGACGAATCGGTCAGCGCGGTGCTGGCAAGCATTCAGGAGCAGTTTGGTGCGCCAGTGGCGATCCTGGTCAATAATGCCGGCATCACCCGCGATAACCTGATGATGCGCATGAAAGACGACGAGTGGTACGACGTGATCGATACCAACCTGAACAGTCTGTTCCGCCTGTCCAAGGGCGTTCTGCGCGGCATGACCAAGGCGCGTTGGGGTCGAATTATCAGTATTGGCTCGGTGGTGGGTGCCATGGGCAACGCTGGCCAAGTAAACTATGCAGCCGCCAAGGCCGGTCTGGAAGGTTTCAGCCGTGCAATGGCGCGTGAAGTCGGTTCGCGTTCGATTACGGTGAACTCGGTAACCCCAGGGTTTATCGACACCGACATGACGCGCGAACTGCCTGAAGCACAGCGTGAAGCCTTGCAGACGCAGATTCCGCTGGGTCGTCTGGGACAAGCTCAAGAGATCGCGTCCGTGGTCGCTTTTCTTGCATCCGACGGTGCGGCATACGTCACTGGGGCTACAATCCCGGTGAACGGTGGGATGTACATGTAAGTAAAATGTGACGGATTGCTTCAAAAAAATGTCATACGAGCTGTCTAAAATCCGTTATAAAGCTGCAATCTATTTATAGGCAGAGGGTCGCAGGGTTTGAGGAGTGAAGCTTTCAGTTGAAAAACTGAAAAGTCTTTCTATACACTTACCCACTGGCCAGCTGCCTGAATTTGTCCATTAGGAGTGAAAACAAGGTATGAGCACCATCGAAGAGCGCGTCAAGAAAATCGTTGCCGAGCAACTGGGTGTTAAAGAAGAAGAAGTGGTCAACACCGCTTCCTTCGTAGAAGACCTGGGTGCCGACTCCCTTGACACCGTTGAGCTGGTGATGGCTCTGGAAGAGGAATTCGAGACCGAAATCCCTGACGAAGAAGCTGAGAAGATCACTACTGTACAAGCTGCAATCGACTACGTTACTAGCCACCAGGCGTAATAGTTTGTAATCGTTGTTTGCTGTCATGGAAAAACCGCACTGCCATCATGGCGTGCGGTTTTTTCTTTAGGCCTGATGCAAAGTCGTCGTCATTTGAAAAAGGAGAGTGCTGTGTCGCGTAGACGCGTCGTAGTCACCGGTATGGGTATGTTGTCGCCACTGGGCACGGATGTGCCGAGCAGTTGGCAGGGCA